>JAHFKF010000030.1 GCA_023245475.1 Candidatus Levyibacteriota bacterium | reverse complement strand
AATAAAAAAGTAAAAGCAGAGGGAGAGCATATGACAGTTGAGTTACATGAAATGTTTGGTAAGTTAAAGAAAGAATATAATTTACCAATGACATTTGACTTTGCTGCACGAGAACTTATTGCTCAGCAAATGATTATGATGTTTAAGGAAAAAAGTTTTCTTGGCAATCGAGAAATGGAGAAGAATTATAGAAAATTTTGCTCCTTGTCTCCTGTAGCAAAGAATTCACCAAAGTTTACTATTGCTTTTTGGATCGCGAAATTATTACCAGGAAATATCATTATGCAAGCAAGATCTCTTGCTATTAATCTTTTAGTGGCGAAAAATAAGAAAACTTATGTAAAATTCCAAAGGCAGTTACAAACAATGACTACTGATTAGCGTTGATTTATCAAGTTTGCATTGACACTTAATGCTTGGATGACGGGATCTCCAACATAGGTACTCCCTATTTTTGCTTCAATAGGATATGATTGCAGTTGTTGTCCTACCGTAGCATATACTTCGTCTGCAAAGCCATCCCAATTTGCTGATTTATTGATTTTAACAATTCTTCCGATACCACTATGAATAATGTCATTATAGATGGGATTCTCTAGTGGTGGAGTTACATTTTTAAATATGGTATTTATTGTTGTCCTTGCCTCATCAATGTCCCAAAAACTAGCAAAAGTTCTTTCACTTCTGGTTGGATCGCCTACGCATATATAGAACATAGAGCCTGCGAGAACAAGTTTATCAAAAGGAATAATCTCTCCTTGGAGTTTTTTTGCTGCTTGCTGTAGTTCGGAATCTGGTCTACTGAGCTTATCTCTCATAACTCGAATTATATTTGGATCAGTATCTTTGCCAAAATGTGGGAATTGCATCGTAAAGTGAGGTTGGAGATCATGTCCTTTTTGGTTTTGATCCCGTTTGTTCGGAGTAATGATCGTTATTCCATATTTTTCTCCGATCTTGGCAACTGGCGTACTAATACGATCGATAATTGCAGTTGTAGACGGTACGTCAAACAACCCTTGTACTGTAATTTTTCTTGAAAAAAGTTCATTATCAAACCCTTGCCATGGTGTCACTCCTTTTGCATACGATTCCAATCCAGTCCGTGTATTTCGTGCACCTTTTAATTTAAAATCAACAGTGGTCTGACTTATCTCACCAAGACGATTCATGACTGCTTCCGCACTTGGTAACTCGGGTGTTCTTGCCATAAACGAGGATTATAGATGATCTTATAGTCGTAGTCAATAAATCTACTTTTCAAAAGGTTTTGTGAGGAAGTGAACACGGATAAAGTTTAGAACGGCAATAATCCAGTCTGTTGCAGTAAGATATGTCAGATATTGAGACAGGTAGTAATAATATCGCAATTTATTAATTTCTTTTTCTACTAATGACGATCGAAGGCATTTGAGAGCAAGAGCTTTATTACGGAAAGAAAAACATTCAAGATTTGACAGTGAAAGGTAGTAAGGGTTTCGAGTAAAGTTTTTGTATTTATGCCTTTTTAGAATATCAAGCAGTTTATTAATTTGTGCATCCCAAGAATAATTTCTTCTGACAAAATTGTATCCTTGTTTTGCAATTTTCTCTCGCTCTTTGTCATGAACGAGATAATAATCAATTTTATTTTTAAGATCTGCAAATGAATTATAGTAGACAAGATGTTTTTTATCGATAAATATTTTTTCCATATTATTACTTGGTATATCTGTCATAAGAAGCGATCCAGAAGACATTGCCTCAAAGATTCGTAAATTCCATCCACCCAAAGGAGTTCGGTTCAAAACAATTTTTGATTCATTAAAGAGCTTATTGTGATGTTGATATGTTGCTGTTGAATAGAGCACATCAACTCCATGTGTTCTTAGATACCAGAGCATAAAGAATCTATGATAGTGTATCCATGGGATGATATTGCCATTAAAAACAACGTTATATTTCTTTTCAGCTTTTGGTAATTTATAGAAGGCTTTTGTATCACCACCATAAGTAAACCATTCAATGTTTGGATTAATTGTTCGCAACTCACTTACTTGTTGTTTATTTACCAGAAGTATTAAATCAAAAAGCGCGAGATAGGGGAGTCGACGATTTTTATTGATATGTGTATCAATCAGGAGCATTACTTTGGTAACTTCTATTGGAAATTCGTTGAGGAAAATCGGCACATATGCACTATTTTCAACATAAAAGAAATGAGTTATTTTCTTTTTTTTGATAAAGTCATGCAACATTTTAGTGTCGATCGTATCATCAGGATTTATTGTTAGATCTCCATCTCTCTTAGAAAGTATGAAGACTTTTGCATGTTTTTTGAGATAAGGATAAATAATAGGGTCAAGAGAAGGCTTATCTTTATAAAACATGAGGATATTCATAGCGTTTATAATTATAATATTGTATACTTTAGCATACAGTGTTGACAATATCTACTGCTTACTAGCTCTATATGGTATATCTTTTTCTTTTGTTGATTTCATTTATTAGTCATTGGGTATGGGCAACAAATTTTTCGATTGTGACATCAGGTGACTGGATATATCAAGACCCGAAAATGTTGCAAGAGTTTTGGGCGGTTCCCTCTATGTGGTCTCAAACGAGTCTTGGGGCAATAAATATTGGTATTTCTTTTACGCCATTTCAGTTAGTGTATAGTTTGTTATCATATGCAGGTTTGGGATATGGTCTTAGTGAGCGGTTAGTTTTTCTATGGCCTATTCTGATTGCATTTCCGCTTGGTAGTTATTTATTGATTAAAAAAAATATTAATAATACACTTGCTGCTGTTATCGGTTCATTTGTCTATTGTTATAATTCTTATTTTTCACTAATTAAAACTGGACACTTAACACTTCTTGCTGCCTTTGCTTTTATTCCTTTTGTCTTCTTATTTTATCAAAAGGCATTGGAAGACAAAAAAGTATTCTATGTATTGTTAACAGCGTTATTTGGATTTATTGTTAGCTTTTATGAGTTTCGTGCGTTCTATTTGTTATGCTTTTTACTTTTTTTCTATGCAATCTTCTATGCAATCTTCTTAGAGAAAAAATATACTTTTAAATCTTTTATCAAGCTTGGATTTTTTGCAGTGATACCTTTAATAATAATATTTTTATTAAATGCATATTGGCTGATTGCTATAGGTAAAACAGGTACACTTGTCTCAAATGCGTATTTTGATAGAAATTTATTTGGCAATGAATTTCTAAATATTTTATCTGCATTATCCTTTCATCATCCCTTTTGGACAGGTACAAAAACTGCTGTTTTCGAAGTACAACCTATTCCTCTTTATTTTTGGCTAATTCCATTCCTTGCGTTTCTAGGCCTTTATGTAAATAGAACAAATAAATATATATTATTCTTTGGTGGAGTTGCTGTATTAGGAATATTTTTAACTAAGCAGGTAGGTATTCCTTATACGGATATTTACCCATGGTTATTCGGACATTTTCCTGGGTTTAATGCATTTCGAGAAGCAAGTAAGTTTTATTTTTTTATCGCCATAGGATATTCTGTTCTTATTGCCGGATTTTGTGATTGGTTACTACGTCATTGGAAAACGAGAGGTTTTTCTCGATATATTAAATGTTTTCTCATTGTTTTTATTGCATGTCTTTTCTTATGGAATTTAAAACCTATCATGACAACTGAGATTCGTACGTTGTTTATTACTAGACAAATGCCTGAAGATTATAATAATTTTAAGAAGTTTATTTTATCTCAAAATACATACTTCAGAACTTTATGGATACCAACATACTCTCGTTGGAGCATGTATAATAACTCACATCCTCAAATCAGTGCAGTAATGGCAATTAACTCTGAATGGAATACATATATTCAGGATAAGCGGACAGACAAAATAACAGAACCTGAGCTACTTGCACAATTATTAAATTTACCTTATGCTAATCAGTTACTTGATGCTTCTTCAGTAAAATATGTTGTTATTCCACTTGAAGATAAGCAGAATGAAGATAACTTTTTTACAGATTATCAAAAACCTCGACAATATTATATCTCTTTATTAGATAAGCTATCTTATCTAAAAAAAACAAATCTAGGTACGAAAAATATCCTTGTATATGAAAATAAAGAAGTAAATGACCACATCTATTTGTCTTCAGAAAGAGACTCATTAAAGAAAAAAGGAAATTATCAAAAAGTATCTTTCCAAGCAATAAGCCCAACCGAATATCTCGTGGATTTAAAAAACATAAGAAAACCTGTATATCTTCATTTCTCCGAAAATTATCATCCAGGCTGGAAGGTTCAGATTGCTTCCGACAAATGGTTATCTGATGATAAGCATTTTCAAACAGATGCTGGCTTAAATGTATTTCTTATTGAACCGCAAGATGTCTGTGTAGGGAATTCTTCATGTACAATAGTTTTAACATTTAAACCGCAAACATATGTTTATATTGGTTCAGTTATTAGTGTTGTAACATTTATTATCCTTTTGATAGGATTGATTTATTTTTTTATTAAGAAAAAAAATGCTAAGTAAAAATATTTATTCTAAAAAATGGATTAAGTGGGGTATAATACCTTTAGTTTTGTTACTCTTTTGGATTGGATCAACGGTATGGTATACGGTACTCTTTGATAAGAGTTTTTTAGTTTTATCTTATCCTCATGATAAGATGAACTTTACCCAATTTACCGATAAAAAGCTGTTTAAAGGAGATGTATTAAGTGGAAAATTTCAGGCTAAGGAAGATAATTTAGGTATTGTATCTTTACGATTTACTGTATTTAACCGCGTCCCATATAAGTCAGAAGATCACATAGCCTTTCGTTTAAAAGAACTGGGAGCAAAACGATGGTATTACCAGAACGAATATCGATCTGGTTTGATTTATGATGTTCCACTTTTTCCATTCGGTTTTCCTAAAATTGATAATTCGCAAGGAAAAACATACCAGTTTGAGCTTGAATCATTGAACGGAAATAATTTGAATGCTGTTTCTCTAAATAATCGGGAGCCTGTTATTTTTAGTACCTATCAAGCTAATAAGCAAGAATTATTACATGATAAAACCCAATTAGGAATTTTTATAATGAAAAAATTGATTAATAGTTTGCAGACTATTGATATCATTTTTGTTTCCTTTGTTTTCTTGTTGCCGTTTCTTTTTTATCTTTTTTTGGCTTCTCCTATTGGTATTTATTTAACTTATCGTTTTAATAAATCTTTAGAAAAAGCGTTGCCATTTAAAAAAAGACTTAAAGGAGTATTTATATCATACTGGCATCTGTTATTGTTATTTATTCTTCTGATATTTATTTCGTTAGATATTTTCATTTTGCAGCTTAGTTATGGCTTAGTCTTTATAGTCATCATTTTATTATTTGTATTTGTAGAACAGCATAGTGGGAAAGGAAATAAATGTTCCTATATAGCTGGGGGGATATTTTTGTTAGTGACACCGCTTGTTCTTTTGTTTAATAAAACCCATATTGCTGAGCTTACAGCCGCTTGGGGTTTTCTCTTTTTTGTAGCAGCACTGGTGCAATCTCTATTGGAAGTTAGAAAGTCTCATTAAGCCTCGGATTTTGTTGATCCTTTATTGAAAGGAGTAAATCATCTTTTATTTCCCAATGAATTTTTAACTGTGGATCATCCCATGCCACACCAATTTCTTTATTAGGAGTCCATTCTTCATCAGTTAAGTAATGATAATCTGCTTCATCGCTTAACACCAGATAAGAATTTCCGCAATTTGCTGGGATAAAAACACTTTTTTTATTGTCATCACCAATAATAAAAGAAACATATTTCCCAAATGTTGGTGAACCTTTTCTCAAATCAACAATTACTGCTTGTACTTTGCCACGACTGACATAAATCAATTTATTCCAGGGAGCACTATGGATACCCCGAAGTGTCTTTTTAATTGATCGAGAATGGTTAGCTTGTTTAATATCAAAAGGTTTCCCGAGTATTTCTTCTAATTCTGTTTTGCGAAATGTCTCATGAAAAAACCCTCGATCATCTGCAAATGTGGGGCGTTCAATTTCTAGTAGTCCTTCAATTGATGTTGTCTGAATAGATGACATAGGAATAAGTATACCTTCCAATTAAACATGATACAATAGGGATATGATTACAATTGTCGTGCCTGTATTTAATGAAGAAGAAAGCCTGGGAGCCTTTTATCACGAGCTGACCCACGTACTTCCTACACTCAAAGAAAAATACGAGATTATCTTTGTTGATGATGGATCGACAGACTTATCACTAAAATTGCTACAATCTCTTGCTCAGAAAGATAAGGCAGTTAGAGTCTATTCATTCCGTCGGAATACAGGCAAATCTGAAGCTCTTACTTTTGGATTTTTACAAGCAAAAGGAGATTATATAGTAACTCTTGATGCGGATCTTCAGGATAAGCCGACAGAGATTCATAAGCTACTTGATCGAGCAAAAGCTGGGGTTGACGTTGTCTGTGGATGGCGAGCAAACCGTCTAGATGCATCCAAGATGAAAATTATTTCACGTATGTTTAACTTGCTCATGGATAAGATGTTTGGTCTTCATATTCATGATTATAATTGTGGATTAAAAGTATATACCAGAGATGCTGCAAAGAGTCTTCGGCTGTATGGTAGTCTGCACCGTTTTATTCCACTTCTTACAGCAGTACAAGGCTTTACCGTTGATGAAGTTGCTGTCGTGCATGAACCACGAAAATTTGGTAAATCAAAGTTTGGTTTTTCTAAAGTGTGGAAGGATCTTCCCGATTTATTCACCATCTTTTTCCTTATCAAATATGCGAAGCGTCCAATGCATTTCTTTGGTATCATTGGTGGACTCCTCCTGCTTATGGGTGCTGGAATTTTTGTTTATTTAAGTATTATCTGGATGATGGGAGAGTCTATTGGAGGACGTCCATTATTCTTTGTGAGTATTTTACTCATTCTTGGAGGACTCCAAACATTCTTTACTGGATTTCTTGCAGATCTTATGATTAATATCTCTCAAACTAACCAAACAAGTGATCAAGCCAAGAATCGTTTCCCTCTTAAGTTTTCAACGCCTTAATTATCATTTTATTTGTTACAATAAAATAGTTATGAAGATTGGAATTGATATTAGTCAATTAGCATATGTAAATACAGGTGTTGCAAATTATTTGCGAGACTTAGTAGATCATTTAGTCAAGGTAGATCAGCATAACGAATATGTGCTCTTTTATTCTTCCTTACGGAGACAGCTTTCCCCAGCTACTTTTTCTTTTACATTCAACTCTCATGTGTCATTAAAACATTTCAGAATTCCTCCTAAAGCACTTGATTTGTTATGGAATAAATTGCACGTTTTTCCAATAGAGAGACTTATTGGAGATGTTGATATCTTTATCACCTCAGATTGGACTGAGCCACCAACAAAGAAAGCAAAAAAGGCGACAATACTGTATGATTTAATTGTCTATACCTATCCAGAAGAAACAGCAGAAACAATTATTGCAACGCAGAAACGAAAACTACGATGGGTGAAGAAGGAATCAGCGATGGTATTTTGTATTTCAAATTCAACTAAGAAAGATGCTATGAAGATTTTGGGAATTGACGAGAAGCGATTGCAAGTGATTTATCCCGGGATATAGATTCCTTCTCCTAAAAGGAGAGGGAGAAGGATTAATATGATTATTGGAATTGATGGTAATGAAGCAAATGTGACAAAGCGAGTGGGCATTAGTGAATATGCTTTCCAATTGCTGCAACAATTGTCTGAACTACAACGTCCTGATGTTACATTTCGTATTTATCTTAAGCAGGAGCCGTTAGAGCATCTTCCTCAAACAACACAGAATTGGTACTATCGTATTTTACGTCCCGGTAAGCTATGGACGCAATGGCGTTTGCCGCTTGATTTATATCTTCACAACAAACGTCCTGACGTCTTTTTTAGTCCAAGTCACTATGCTCCGAGATTTTCTCCCGTGCCCACAGTTATGTCTATCATGGATGTTGCTTATGTCTATTTCCCAGAACTCTTTGCCCAGAAAGATCTTTTGCAGCTTCGTAATTGGACTGCGTATTCTGTCAAAAATGCCAAAAAGATTTTAACCATCAGCAACTCAACCAGAGATGATATAATTAAAGAGTATAAGGTCTCTCGTAACAAAGTCGTTGTGACATATCCGGGGATTAAAGAGATTGTATCACTTACCCCACATGTTTATAGTATGAATGAACTTAGATCAACATACGGCGTCTCAGATAATTTTGTTCTCTTTGTTGGGACACTTCAGCCACGTAAAAATATTACTCGACTCATTGAAGCCTTCTCCTTAATTAAGAAGGGAGATCCGAGAATGGAAAACTTGCAGCTAGTTATCATAGGCAGAAAGGGTTGGCTATACGAAGATATTTTGGCTGCTCCTAAAAAATATGGTGTTGCGGATCGAGTTAAATTCTTAGAAAATATTGATGATGAAGCCCTTAATCTGTTCTACAAAAATGCTTTATGTTATGTGTTGCCAAGTCTGTATGAAGGTTTTGGATTACCAGTTCTTGAAGCAATGCAGCGAGGTTGCCCTGTCATTACGAGTAATATCTCCAGTCTTCCCGAAGCAGGGGGGGATGCCGCTCTGTATGTTGATCCCAAAGATCCAGAGGACATCGCAGCAAAGATAACCAAGCTTATCACTAATGACAAGTTGAGACAGGAATTAATTGAAAAAGGAAAGAAGCAAGTAGCGAAGTTTAGTTGGGAAAAAACCGCGAAAGAAACTCTTGCTGTACTTGAAGAAGTAGCAGGCAAAAAGTAAGCTATGAAAGAAAACAGAACCTTTACACAAAAAGCATCACGAAGGATAGCGACTGTCTGGTTAGAGTTTGAAATTTTTTTACTGCATATGATTGCTTGCTTTCCCTCTCATCATGTCCGCAGATTTTGCTATCGACTAGCTGGAATGACAATTGGTACAGGTTCAACACTCCATACCGGGGCACGGTTTTACAATCCTGCCAAGATTCGCATTGGCAAGGATACTATCATTGGAGAAGATGTTGTTCTTGACGGAAGGGACAGCTTAACAATTGGCGATCATGTTGATTTTGCAACGGGTGTAATGATCTACAATAGTCAGCACGATATTAATAGTGAAGGTTTTGGGGCAATCTCGGCTCCTGTTACCATTGGAGATTATGTTTTTGTTGGGCCACGGGCAATCATTCTTCCTGGAGTGACAATTGGTCGTGGTGCTGTTGTCGCAGCAGGAGCTGTTGTTACTAGAGATGTTGAACCCTTTGCAATTGTGGGAGGAGTACCTGCCAAAGTCATTGGGGAAAGAAAGCAAAAAGATCTACACTACCGTTTGGGAAGATCTGCTTGGTTCCGATAATCCCGTTATGTTACTTTCAATCGTCACATTAAATTATAAAAAATCCCATCTAACACTTGCGTGTATGGATTCATTGCAGAAACAATTCCCCAAAGAATTTGCTGAAGGGCTATTTGAACTTATTATCGTGGACAATGATTCTGGTGATGATTCGGTTAAACAGTTGAACGAAAGAATTAAAACAAAGTCATACAAGCATACCACGGTTATTGCTAACCCAGAAAATGCCGGATTTGGTAAAGGATGCAATCTTGGTGCACGTCATTCGAAGGGAGATTTTATTCTTTTCCTTAACAATGATACTGTTGCCAAAGATAGAGGCATTCTCTCAATGGCTCACTATATGAAGGCTCACTCTGAAATCGGTATTTTGGGGGGGCAACTTCGTAATCCAGACGGATCTTTACAAGCTTCCACTGGGAAGTTCTATACCTTATATAATGCATTTCTTCTCTTGCTTGGTATGCAAAAATATGGTTTACTGGATAAAAGTCCTCAACAAATCACTGAAGTCGATTGGGTCAAGGGAGGGCTTTTGATGATGAGTAGAGAAGCCTTTATCACAAGCCGCGGCTTTGATGAAAAGATCTTTATGTATACTGAAGATATGGAACTCTGCTATCGAGTAAAGAAAGCAGGATACAAGATCGTCTTTTATCCTGATCTTGTCGTTTTACATGCAGAGCATGGGAGTACCAACAAGACCTTTGCGATCATTCATATTTATAAGGGACTTCCTTATTTTTATAAGAAGCATCGATCAAATGCTGAATATGTTGTACTAAGAGCATTATTAAAAGTGAAAGCTGGTTTCTTATTTACAGCTGGTAAGCTTTTGGGAAACGATTATTTAATACAAACTTATGGACAAGCTTTTAAAGTGGCATGACAAATATACATTAAAGATATTAGTCAGCTTTTTAATTCTTTTTACAGCACTCTATCCGAAATTGCCAAGTGTGCATATCGATCGCACATGGGTTTATATTCGTCTGGAAGATTTTGCTATTTTAGCCACTGTTCTTGTTTGGTTTATCCAACTAGCTCGTAAGAAAGTACGTATTCCCTTACCGTTAACACTTCCTATCGCTGGTTATTGGGCTGTAGGTCTTATTTCGCTTATCGTTTCAATTGTTTTTATTGCCCCACAGTTACTTGGATTTTTTCCCCATGTTGCTGCCTTATCCTTTGCACGAAGAATTGAGTACATGATTCTTTTCTTCGTGGCGTTCTCAACGATCAAGAGTAGCAAAGATATTCGTGACTATGTGGTTATATTAGCAGTAACACTTGTTGGAGTATTAATTTATGGTTTAGGACAGAAGTATTATTTGTATCTTTGGGCAGCATATCCTGACTTCTTTAAGCAATATTCATTTTGTTTTCCATCATTTCAAACAGGTAACGAAGAGTTTGCTAAAGGAATTCCACTTTGTTTGCCAGAAGAAGCTCGTATTAATTCAACCTTTGCAGGGCATTATGACCTTGCTGCCTACTTAGTTCTTGTGGTTCCTATCTTCATTGCAATCTATGCCAGTGTTAAGAAATGGTACTAGAAACTTGCCAATGCATTTTTAGCATTTGGTGGTTTACTGCTCATGGTTTTAACTGCCTCAAGAACATCGTACATGGCATATCTTATTGCGACCATCTTTTCTCTGATTCTTTTTAAGAAAAAATGGTACATCATTCCAGTCTTGCTTGTGAGTATCCTACTCCTTGTTTCGTTTAGCGGAACAACAGCAAAGCGCATGCTTGCTACGTTTAGAATTAGTTCTATTGTGACAGACAGCCAGGGGAAATTAATTGGTGAAGAGTTACCTCAAGACTTAAAGAATAAGGTTGATTCAGTCGAACCTCCTCCCCCAGCTCAAAACTTACAGGCTGGGTCAGCATTCCTTGGTCTTCCTGCACAACAAACTCCTGTTGCCACCAATGTTGCGATGCTCAAGCAAACAGTTAGCTCATCTGATGCCGAGAAACTAAAAATTTCAACAGGAAGTATTCAGATTTCAACCGTTTCAGGAAGTTTCCTTGTTCGTAAGGCGCTTGTGTATGACATCTCGTTTACAACTCGTTTTCAAGCAGAATGGCCCAATGCTTGGACAGCATTTATGCGAAATCCTTTGTTGGGAAGTGGCTATTCCTCAATCACCCTTGCAACCGACAATGACTACCTTCGTGCTCTGGGTGAAACAGGACTCTTAGGATTATTCTCCTTTATGTTTATTTTCATTGTGTTCGGTATTGCTATGAAACAAATAGTTCCCAACGTTACCGATCCTGTTACTCGAGGATTTATTTTTGGTCTGTCTGGAGGGGTTCTTGGTCTGATACTTAATGCCGTACTTATTGATGTTTTCGAGGCATCAAAAGTTGCAGAAAATATGTGGCTCTTACTCGGGATCGGGACAGGAGGATTGTATATTTATAAAAAGAAGTCTGTTAATTACCTTTCTCAATTGAAAGGATTATTTACCTCACCAATATTTATTGTACTAGCTTTCATTTTGATTACGCTTGCAACGTTTGCTGGAAGCATCATGAACTTTTTTGTGGGAGATGACTTTACGTGGCTTAGATGGGCTGCGAGTGGTACCTTTAATGATATCCCCAGCTACTTTATCAATGCAGATAATTTCTTCTATCGTCCATTTGCAAAGACCGTAACACTCTTTTTATATAATGTCTTCTCCTTCCAGCCTCAGAGTTATCATCTCGTAATGCTTCTGTTGCATTTTCTCTCAAGTGTTGCTGTTTATTTCTTGGCAAAGAATCTCTTTAAGCAAAAGCTGCCAGCTTTTCTTGTTGGAATGTTATTCCTCTTACATCCTGCACATGCGGAGAGTATTTATTGGTTCTCAACGTTGTCCGGTGCGCTTTGCTCACTGTTTATTCTTTATGCAATGCTTTCGTTTTTCCGCTTCCGAGAAAAGAAGTCAGTGGTTTCGTATGTGATAGCAATTCTGTTTAGTATCGGTGCGTTTATGTCGTATGAATTAGCGGTTGCTTTGCCCTTTATTTTACTGTTTAGCGATTTGTTACTCTTTAAATCCAAAGGCTGGAAACTGCTTGCTGTTCATCTGCCATTCTTTATCTTGCTTCCTCTTTATAGTGTAACGAGACAGTTGACAGGTGCATTTTCTGGAGGAGGCGATTATTCCTATAATCTTTCCAACTTAGTACCAAATATCGCGGGTAATATCTTTGGTTATGCTGGCTTATTTATTGTAGGTGATCGATTCTTCCCACTGTATGAATCTCTTCGCGGCTTTATGCGAAACAACCAGATGCTTTTCATCATAATTGCTCTAGCAATTCTTGGTGTACTTATCGCAATTGGATATGCTTTGAGAAAATCTTTACTTAGTTATGTCCGATCAAACAATGGTCAAATCCTTCTCTTTGGTCTCGGCTTTGCAGTGCTTGGTTGCTTGCCATTCTTAGGCCTAGGCAACATTTCTGAACGATACTTTTACTTGGGTTCGGCAGGGTTTGTGATTGCATTTATCGCATTGATCCGAAAATGGTTCACCCCTTGGCTTCTGGTTGCAGTTGTGCTTGCTATTAGTATGTGGTTCCAGCTTGAGAATATTCGTATGAGTGATAATTGGAGAAACGCTGGAGCAATTACACAAAATACGCTTATGTACTTCCGTTTGCATCATGCAAGCTTTGAGCCAACAGATACGCTTTATTTTGCTCGTGTTCCTGTAAAAGTTAATGAAGCATGGGTCTTTCCAGTAGGTCTAAGAGATGGACTATGGTTCATCTATCGGGAGAAGACGCCTGTAGTTACACAGGTCAAAGATGTTGAGAATGCCAACGAAATTATTAATGCAAGCAAGGGCGGTATCTATTATATCTTTTCCTTTGACAAAAACGGTGCAATTGTACCAGCCAACTGATGATGAAAAATAAACGACTCGTTGTTATCCTGCTTCTCTGTATTCTCCTTGGAGGTCTTTTGGTACGTTTGTATCGATTTGATAATCCCATTGCTGATTGGCATAGTTGGCGACAAGCGGAAACTTCTTCTGTTGCTAGAAACTTTGCCACAAATGGTTTTGATCTGCTTCATCCTCGCATGGACAATATTTCCAATGTGCAATCAGGTCTTGATAATCCACAAGGTTATTTCTTTGTAGAGTTTCCTTTGTACAATGCCGCGCAAGCAGGTGCGTTTCGTCTTATGCCTATAATTACACTTGAAGAATGGGGGAGACTCATTACTATTATTGCCTCACTTTTGGCAGCGGTCTTTCTTTACTTAATCGTTGTAAGACATAGCAATAAAGAGATTGGTCTTCTTGCAGCTTTTTTCTATACGTTTATCCCTTTTAATATTTATTACGGGAGGGTTATTCTTGCAGAACCTTCGATGGTGATGGCAAGTTTAGGTGGTATTTATTTTTTTGATCTCTATATTTCCGTCATTGCGAGGAGCAAAGCGACGAAGCAATCTTTGAGATTGCCACACTCCCTTTCGGTCGTTCGCAATGACAAAAGATATCTATGGTTTACTTTGAGCATTCTATTTACATCCATAGCATTTTTGTTAAAACCTACTGCTGTCTTCTTCATACTACCAATGATCTATTTAGCCTTTAAACGGTTTGGATGGAAAACCTTCACTCAATGGCCACTATGGTTATTTACTTTGTTAACATTGGCTCCACTTATTTGGTGGCGAATGTGGATGCAACAATTTCCAGAAGGCATTCCAGCAAATACATGGCTTCTTAATGGAAATGGTATTCGATTTCGTCCTGCATTCTTCCGTTGGATGCTGTATGAACGATTGACCATTCTTATCAGTGGCTACTTTGGAATGGTATTTGTTTTATTTGGTTTGTTCAAGCTTAAGAAGGTAAAAGAATCCTTATTTTTTGTCAGTTTTCTTGTGAGTTCGATTCTCTACGTAACGGTATTTGCAACAGGAAACGTGCAACATGATTATTATCAAATTCCCATCATGCCAAGTGTCGCAATCTTGTTTGCGCTAGGAAGTTACTTCTTGTCTCGATTGACTGTGAAGAAAGTGCCGGTTGGTATAGTGCTTGTGGTTCTTTGTGTCTTGGGCAGCTTCTTTTTTAGTTGGCAGAGAGTAAAGGATTATTTTAATATTAATAACCCATCGATTATCGTTGCTGGAAAAGCTGTTGATCGATTGACGCCGAAGGACGCAAAGATTGTGGCCAATTATAATGGTGACACGTCTTTCTTGTATCAAGCAAACAGGAAAGGATGGGCAAGCTTCCAAGATCCAATGCCAGTACTGATTGAAAAAGGGGCAGATTACCTTGTCCTCGTTAATCCAACAAAGGCTGATGACGGTTGGAAAAAGGAGTATAAGGTAGTTGAGCAAACACCGCAGTATTTAATTTTTGATTTACATAGCAAGCCATGAAGATCTTATTAATCTCATGATATTTACCATACCCTCTTTATTCAGGGGGGCAAGTTCGTCTTTATAATTTAATTAAAGAGTTGTCTTCAAAGCATGAAATTACTCTGGTATGTGAGAAGCGTCGGCATCAAACACAAGATGACATTAAATCTGTTGAACAGATCTGCCATAAAGTAGTTACCGTTGAGCGGCGGAATCAGTGGACAGTTGCAAATGTTATTAAAAGTGCAGCATCTCCTCATTCGTTTTTGATCACCGGACATATGCATGCCGAAATGCAGGAGAAGATTTCCAAGTTATTAGGTGAACAAGCATTTGATCTTATTCATGTTGAGACATTTTACGTCATGCAAAACGTTATGGCGAGCAAAGCGAAGCAATCTC
>JAHFKF010000029.1:6269-15482 GCA_023245475.1 Candidatus Levyibacteriota bacterium | reverse complement strand
TGCCCAGCAGTTAAAATATCGATAACAGCATCTTTCTTATTCACCTTGTATATTATCCGATATACTCCCACACGAAAAGAAAATCGTTCCGTCAATTCTCTTCTTAATGGCTTTCCTAGATACGGTTCTTCTTTTAACTCCTCAATGATTCGTCCAATAGCAAGCTGATGTTTCTTCTCAAGGACTTTTAATTCTTTTTTAGCTTTAGCAGTAATGTTAATCTTATACATCTAAATGTAGTTCTTTTTTTACTTCCTCCCAGTCATACACGTTTCCCGTTCTAACATCTTTTTCTCCTTCAGCAATGGCTTTGAGTAAACGAGGATCAGAAAGTATTGCATTTGTTTCTTTCCATGACTCATATTCTGCGGCAGAAATGATAACAGCAGAAGGTAATCCATTAACGGTAATTATATATTCTTCCAATTTTTTATTGGCGTTATCAACTAATTTTGGTAACTCTTCACGAGCTTTTGTAATTGGCAATATATGTGTCATGAAAATATAGTACAAAATTATGTACATGAAGTCAAGCGTTGGACAATAAGAATGCTTGGGTTATTTTATACTTCCTCAGAGAGGTAAAAAGTCGTTTGTTGTCGAGCCTGGATTTACCCCAAGGGTACTTGCCACGTCGTGGTGGCGCTTCTCATCCAAGCAATTGTTGTCGAGCCTGGATTCGAACCAGAATAAACAGCTCCAAAGGCTGTTGTCCTACCATTAGACGACTCGACAATGTAAACAATTGCCCGCAACAAGTTCCGTTCATCACGGGCATCGTTCATTTTACTAAAATTATGAACAAAATGCCAGTTAAAACAGAGATTTGCTCTACTAACACACTTCAGCAGGCATCTCCATCGCTTTCTCTCTTGACAAGCAGAAGTATAATTTGAAATACTGGTTGTATGGAAGAAAAGCTTGGTGTCACTACTCATTCAGACTTACCATCTCAGGACGAGAAGCTTTTGAAAAAGCCTTCGTTTATAGAAAGGGTTGGGTGGGGGAGAATAATCTTTATTATCCTTTTGATTCTCGTTGCAGCTGGAATTCTCTCATACTTCATAACCCCAAGAGAACCAGCACAGCCTACTCAAAAGCCATCTGGCATGATACAAAAACCTGATTGGCTTACCTATACAGATAACATTGGAGACTTTACCCTCCAATATCCTAAAGCTTATACCGTTTCCAAAACAGGTATGACATCTGTCCAAGTGCTTTCTCCAACAATACCAGCAATCAATACAAATTTCCGGCTAGGGATAAAATATAAAAGCTTTATAGCTAGTCAAACAATGAATGAACTCATTACAAAAAATAAGCCTTGCTCGGGAATCACACCTCAGGGAGGGACACATTCAACTCTCAATGGCAAAATAGACGCGCAAGTCTATCTTGATACTCCATGTGGCAAAGTAACTAGCACGGTAGTCTATACACTGCACAAGGGCAAACTCTATGTTATAACGGTTGACAGCCAAGCAAAATTCTCTGAAGTTAAACCATACATAGACCCCATTATTGCAACATTTGAATTCACCCAAAACTAATCAGTATCATTTTTCTTCCTACGTCTTTAGAGCAGCATATATCCATCCACAGAAATTCTTTATCTTCTCCATATAATCGGCAATGCTGGCGAGGTATCACAAGCTGTTGTTACATGCATTTCCCATTCAGCCATGATTATTGATCTCTCCTTGAGACAAGTACTGTTTCATTCTAGGCAAACGCTTAGGATTGCTCTTGCCACTTCAACTGGATTACCTTCTCAAAAGTACGAATGCTTATGATCAATAATCCCTTAAGAAGATAATCAGAACCTAAATAGGGTACTTATCCTTTGAAGACACGGCAGCCTTTTTTTGTCATGCTGAACTGCGCCGCTTCGGGGAAGCGCCACCTCGAAGAGGGAAGTACTCTTGGGGTACAAGTCCGCTTGGGAGTTCAGCAGCTTCTTTGGGTTCAATAGATCCCGAACCACCTTGCCTGCCGGCAGGCAGGAGTTCGGGATGACATATCACGTGACCTGAGGGGATAGTATCTTAGGAAGCATTTATGGGCGTATTGAAGCTTTATTGGGTACCTGTAAGTTCTTTATAAACTGATGTCAACACTGGATACAAAACCTCTGTCATCTTGCGATACCCTTCCTCATTTGGATGAGCCCCATCGGGTAAATCATCAAGCGTCACAGATGATGTCATATCAACTAAAGTAATCTTCTTGCCCTGTGCCTTAAATTCATCGACGATGCCTGGCATTGAGGCGTTATAGGCCGACCATCTCTCATTATCACCAACTGTGGTAACAATCACATTCTCCAAAACTATATACGTTGTTGGGTTTGCCTCAAAAATATGCGCAATAAGTTGTTTAAGTTCTGCCGTCATCGTATCCGAACTATCACCTTGTGATAAATCATTATGGCCTATTTGCAAAAGAACAATATTGGGTTGGTAGGTATTCATCCACTCGGTAACCTGCGCATCAATATCATTGATCGTCCAACCACTGTGCCCTTCATGATCTTGATCTCCTTCACCACTTCCTCCCGAAGTAGAAGATCCTACAAAATCAATATTATCTCCATCAGTTTGAACCATTTTTTTCCAAAGCGGCGTTCTGTAAGTGCCGTTATTCCCATCAGTAATTGAATCTCCTAATGGCATTAACTTCACTTCTGTTAGAGTGCCCGCCGTTGTAGGAGCAGGAGTGATTGCTCCAGTAGTTGGAGTGAGTGCAGCAGCTTCTGTAGGTGTTACACCCTGTGTTGGTTCTTCTACTGGCTGTGTCGGTTCTTCCCCTTGTGTTGGCTCTGGTGCCGTTGTTGGCGCACAAGGATCTGTCGGCCCGGGAGTTGGCGTTGGTGTAGGAGTAGGAAGCGATCCACCATTGCCACCAAGTTGCTCAAGGAGCTGCCTAATGAGTTCCCAAAGCCACTGGAAGAACCAACCAAAGAAACCACGGTGTCGTCTGTGGTGATGGTTGTGCCCCCACCAACTCTGTATACTTACTGTTTCTTCTAAGCAAGGATCAGTTGTAGGAACAACATCAGTTGGAACTACCTCTGTAGGTTCTACTTCAGTCTCCTCAGGAGTTATCGTTGGTTCTTCTGTTTCAGCTACAGTTGGGGATACTACAGCCTCTGTAGGTGCTTCGGTTGGGCAAGAACCCAAACAATACATGGATGTAGGAGCAAGCGTCGCCTGAGCCAACACGGTAGACGAAGAGCCGGAAAGCACTAATAATCCAAGACCAAATAGAAGAGCTAAAAACTTTTTCATCCTATGATTAATAGTAGCGTTTAAAAACATTCGTTGTCAAGTGAGAAAACTTATTGCGTCACAACATCCATAAGACCTCGATAGCCAACTTGCTTACTCATCCAATCAAGATAAAAGATGTTTTGCGTGAGCAGCGTCATCGGCAAGGGGAAACGAAGGCCGTTTGTTCTGAGAAGCACTGACATATCAAGCATTTTCTGCGTTGGATCGGAGACCGTTGCAATGTGTGTTGATTCTTGCATGATCTGTTCTCGTTTTGCATTTTCAATAGATGCTCCTTGTGAACTAAGATAATTCAAGGCATGATCGACTGTCTGCCCGATATCATCAAAGGAGCCAATGATATTCACGAGAAACTCTTTATCTGCATTGTTCAAATGCAAATAATAATTTCGATCCAACAAAGCCACCTTATTATCTGGCGTTATGCGAACATTACCGGGATGAATATTGGAATGCACTTGTCCATCGGCAACTTGCGTGAAGAAATTATTAACCAGCAATGAAACAATCTCGCGAACATCGTGGCCTTGCTCTGTTAAAGACTTTTCCAAATTCAAACCTTCTGTTGTCATTACCTTTACCCCAGGAATGTCTGCTTCGTTAGCATGCATTTTTGTCAGGTTAGTTCCTTCAATAAATTCTTCTTGAATAAAGTGCTTGTTCTCAGGAGGGAATGATTGTGGAATCTTGATTTGATATCGACCTCCAGTTGAAAACCCATCATGTTTCGCTTTAAATGCTGCGTCTTGTTCAATAAAACCGGTGAAGTTAACATCAGCATTGATCCAATCACGAATATCGTCAAGTATTGGGCGTACATGAGCAAACCGTGGTTCACGAACAGAAAGTTTTTGGAATAAATCGCTTAAGACATCATATGAAGTCTGTGTATGAAAAAGTGCATTTGGATTTAACACCTTACTCGCACGCTCGGCATCTGAGACGTGTTCTGATTTGAACACCGTCATGAGTGATCCACCACCAAGTCGTTCACCTAATCCAACTATTTCTTGTTCTGCACCCGGCCATTCTCGAAGCATTGTTCGGTCGGCTGCAATCTTTGATTGTCCGGAGACATCGTCATAGACACTATCAAATTCTGCGGCAAGCTGAGGAGACAAAGACAGATAGAGTCGAAGAAACTGCAATGTCCTAATGCCTGGCGCCCCAAGAGAACGACCAATTTCTGAAATAAATTGTGGTACCGATAATAAAATCTGTTCTTCATTTTCCTCCTCGCTTGCAATCAGACTGACAACAGCCTCTTCATATCGTAAACGTAATTTTTCATCTTCTCGATAGTTTTTAAACTGCTTTGAACCAGTGAGCTCATTAACAATCTGTTGCACTCCTTTTTTGGTTGGGATGAGGTTAACCGTTTGCTTTTTTCCAACAGGAACTTCTTTGACATCATATCGAGACGCCATCACCAATGGTTTATTTTCAACAATTTCCTCCCAAGGAACGGATTCTGAAGGGGGTACTAAAAATCGCTTTTGTATAAGTGGTGCGATTGCAAAATAAAGTAAATCATAGGGAGCAGATTTTACAAATTCTTGCATAACGTGCTTTGCTACGCCAAACATTTGTTCCTCATCAGAGGATTCAGCTCTCACATAATTATCAAAGAAATAATCGACAAGTTGCTCACGATAGCGAGGATCCTTGTTGGTAAGTACACCTTTATCGCCAGTTAAAATGTCACGAACAATGAGATATTTTGACTGAGCATCCATACTATATAATTGCTGAACGAGTATGTTAAAGTTAAATAAATCTAATTGATAACCACTATTGCCATTCCAAATATCATATAAATAATCTTTCAATTCACGATCCGAATTCTTATTTGCTAAACCTGCAAAGAGTAAGTCTGCTTTTGTGTTGGGATTAAATAGCATACGCCCCACTTCTTCACCAAAGACTGCACTCCCGACAGCAGAGGATGCAATATCACTGGAAAGAAGATATACTGCCAAATCTTTTGTTTTTTTGATCTGATCATGGGTCTTTGCTTTTTTTTCAACAAAACTTTCAAAGGCATTAAGAGAGAGCATTCTTTTGGCAAGAATTTCTCGTTCAAAAAATGCTATCCCCTCATCAAAGGACATCGCATCAACCAAACGCGGCAAGACAATATTTTGCAACCTGACAGAATAACTAGTTGTATCAAAATAACAACTAAGGTCATATAAGGCAGCTAAGTCTTCCGGAGCTTCTAGTGAAAAATCATACGTGGCAAATACTTTTTCCAGCAGAGCACTTTTAAGAGGTATGAGATCCCTAGCCTCAGCATCCCTATCTTCATCGAAATCATCTAAGTCATGGATAATTTTTACCCGATGATCCAAATTAAACTTTGTAGTTAGACGTTTAAATTGAGCAAAAAAATCATTTTTGGAAGTTCCTGAGGTAACGTTATTGAGAAGAGTACGATATGTCGCATGCTTAAAATTGTCTGTCCAATCTCCATATTCATCAAGATTAGGTAGTTGTAAATCGCTTGTAGAAAAATCCTCAAATCCTTTGGTAATAAACTGATAAAAATCATGAAGATCAGATTCATTAATTTGACCCGCTTCCAATAATTTCCTAAACTCTCTATTTTTGTTACCCAGTTCAGCGTCAGCATCAGAAAGATCGGCTGACAAAAGCGTAGCTATTTTAGTACGAGTGAGCAATTGTTTTGCAGGCGAATCATCGCCATCGTCTAAGCGAGCATATAATCGATTTGCAATAGCAGGAACGATTTGTGTTTGAGTTTTTGCATCTATATAAATTTCCCATCCAGAACGATTCATTGCAATTTGACGGAATTCAACAAGAGCACTCAGAAGTTCTTCTTCGGATTCAATGGGAAATTCGTTGATGATTCGGTCGAAATGTTTTCCAGAATGATCCAAAATTTGCGTTACTGTATCAGACTTAATAGCAATATTTGTTATATTACCTAACTCTGTCTCTCTTACTTCCCTCGGAGATACTCTAGCAATATTCCTTGCCACATGCTCACAGAGATTTGATAATTGACTCGCCGGTGTCTGGATGGTTTTTTCTGTTTCTATAAATGAACTATTGACGCTAAGTATTTCACTGAGCAAACGCTTCTCATTAACTTCTATAAGGCCATGTTCATCATATAATTTGGTAAGGGATTTTGTTAAATTGCGAACGAAATCCAAATATGCTGGTTTATCTAACTCTCCATCAGTATCAGCATAAATTTCCCGCTCAAGCACATGTCGAGCGATATTTTGTGCAAATGAAATGGGGGGAACGGTTAGCTTGTAATCAAGCGTTGCAAAAGTCTCTGGAGTCAACACAGAAAGTAATGTCTGTATATCATCGACTGTATAGAGTTGCTCCGCAAGCCCTACTAATCGTTTATTCCACGGTTGTTGCGTATCAAGTAGTTTTGTGACTTTGGGGTATGTAAAAACATCCCGCATGTTCTGTTGCGCAGTATCATATCCTGCAGACAAGGAAACAGCACTATGGAAAGCTAGTGTTTTTTTCTTGTTTGTCGCCTCAGGTAGTTTGGTATCGATATCCTGCCAAACATGCTGCCCCATGGCCGTGATAAGATAGTGTTGGTTGTCTGCCCATCGTTGTGCTGATTCTCCCAGTGTTGCTCTCTGTGATGAATAGAGAGATAAGATATCAGGCAAGCAAATGATGGCACGAGCTGGCGTCATCTCACGTAATGATCTCTCAATTTTCTTTGTATCACGTTCCCAAACATTACTTACGAATTTTTCATAAAATGATTCATTGTTAAGAGAGTTTGGGACATTAGAGAGTACATCTGTAGGGATATCATGAAGCGGTTCTTGAATCGTTGCAATGTCATGAAGATGCGTCATGGTACGTAAATTTAAGATACGACTTAATCCGCTGCCATGAACCATTCCTCCACCATCTTTTTCATACTGACGCATATTTTCCAACGCCTGAATGCCACCCACTGGATTGCGACCACGCTCCTCAGCATTGGCAAACGCTCTGAGGTCAGATTCCCACTCATGGAGCCGTGCTTGACCCAAATGAGAACGAGCATCGTTGATGATTCCCTTTGGGCTAGGCGATGCCACATTTCCGTCAGTTTGTTTCCATGCATGATCATTTTGGATATGCTCACGTTCATGATCCAACGCAAACGTTACTCCCTCTTCTGATCCAGCTATGGTAAACCACCCATCACTAAGATAAATTGAACCATTGGGTAAGCAAAAGGCATTGGGGCCACCGTGATAAACATTCAAAGAGAATCGCTCAGTTTTCTCTGAAGGCAACCCTTGAGCAAACACATCCTTGGTGTACGTGGTAAGTGGATGATCTACAGGATAAAGAAGAAGGGTATTCTTAATTACCCAATCTTTATATGCTACATTGTTATCAAATAGTTTTCGTTTCTTTATCTCGCCTATTTCTGGTATAGCAGGAGCTTTTTCTTTCATAATGAGACATTATAGCAAATTTAGGCACAAATTTCCTAGTCACTGAATAGTATCTGATGCGGGCTTACCACGGCGGGCAAGATACACAAAGGGGAATGCAATCAAACTAAACATCGCTCCAATCAGGTAGGAACCAGCATAACTCCAGACATCAGCAGCTCGCCCAAGAATTGGCTGAATCACCACGCCGCCACTTGATCCCATGAGTGAATCAAACGAAAGTACGGTTGCCCGCTTGTCCGAAGGGATTAAGCCGTTAAGATATGATTGCCTGACAGGAGTGACTGCTGCAAAAACCAACGCCCATAAGACCAATAGCCCAATCGCAATCCAAAAGTTACTGGTAATACCAAGCAGTGCCAAAAGAAGCGAACTTAGAGCAATGCCGGTCAGCATAATCGTTGTTCTTTTTTGAAAAATCTTTCTCAAATAGGGGACAAGCAAACCACCAACAATTTGCGCACTTGCTACAATTGCCGCAGCAAATCCGGCAATACCATATGCCTTTTCGTCACCATATAATCTCAGTAAATAAGGTTGCATGGCATAAAAGGCATACAATCCAACTCCTGCTGTGAAAGGCGCGGCAACCATCACCCAACGAATCGAAGGGTTGCTAAAGCCAAGGTTGACCGACGTCTTAAAAAGAGTTTGTATATCTTTAATCGGATGGACACTCTTCTTTGGAGCAAATCCAAGATCTTTCATAAGGAAGAATGCCGCAACAAAGTTGAGCAGCAAAATCACAGAGCGAAGAATATATGGCACACCAAGATTACTCATCTGAGCAATAACTCCGCCACCAACAGAACCGACAAGCATCGCAATGCCACCAACGATCTGGCCTTTGGCAAAGACTGAATCAAGTGTTCCTTTAAACCCGGTAACATGCAGCGCATCAACTAGCCAAGCTTCTGTTGCTCCAGAGAAAAAGGTAAAACCAAGACCTAAGAGGACAGAAGTAATTGCCCAATATACAAACGGCGCATGCACTTGCCATGCCCACAGATATAAAACCGTTGAAATCGCAAGCGTCACCGTGCCGAGTAAGTACGAAACGCGTCTGCCCCAGGTATCAGCAACAATTCCCGTGGGAACTTCAAAGAGTACTTGTCCGACAGTAAAAAATGCATTTGCAGCAAAGGCTTCAAGATTTGAGAGGCCTGCATCAAGAAGAAAAATGGTATTAATGCCCCAAATGAAAGATGCAGCCAATGTATTAAGAAGAACTAATAACAGGTAGGTTCGTTGGATGTTATCAGAAGTGGGCTTCACTGCACTATTATATATGATCAGGTGATTTGTCACCAGAAGCTGCTTTTTGCGTTGCTGCGGCACGAAGAAGTTCCACTTCTTTTTTGGTTAACTCACGATATGACCGTTCTTTCAGCGGACCAAGACTGATTGGGCCGAAATAAATCCGTTTTAATTCAATCAGCTTCACACCAACTGTCTCACACATC
>JAHFKF010000029.1:0-6259 GCA_023245475.1 Candidatus Levyibacteriota bacterium | reverse complement strand
TAGTTACTCTCGCAGGTGCGGTGATCCCATCATTTAGGAGCACACCCTTTCTTAATGCCGTTAATTGCGGTTTATCAATTTTCCCAGCAATTGTTAATCGATAGACTTTGTCGACATGATAGCGAGGATGTGTCAACAAATTGGTAAGTGTGCCATCATTGGTGAGAATGAGAAGTCCTGTTGTGTCCTTATCAAGTCGTCCAACAGGATACACTTTCCCCGGGAAAGGAATGAGAGACGTTACGTCTTTTCTTCCAAATTCGTCGGCTGTTGTTGAGATAAATCCTTTGGGCTTATTGATCATAAAGTAAACAGACTGTGGTGGTCTGATGCTCTTGCCTTCAAATTTAATATCATCACGTATGGGGTCAACACGAAAACCTGCTTCTCTGACACGGTTGCCATTGACAGTGACAACTTTTTCTTTTAAGAGTTGCTTGATGTCTCGCCGAGAGCTAATGCCAAGATTGGCCAAGTATTTATTTAATCGTATTGTTGTTTCCATTGCTATGCTGCTATTATAGCAACTGTTTATCTTTTTATTAGTATGTCTTTTACTGTCTATATCCTTCGAACAAGTGCCAACACATTATATATTGGGCAAACCAATAATCTTGAGAAACGATTACAAACACATACCAGTAAAAAGAAAACCTCCGCAAAATACTTGCGCCCATTTACTTCTGTTGAATTGGTCTATACAGAAATTTATACTACGAGAAGCGAAGCATTAAAGAGGGAGTATGCTTTAAAACAATTAACCAAGAAACAGAAAGAAGCCCTGATTACACATTTGATATAATCTGTGGTAAATGAAACCTGAAACAACACCACGGCAACCCAAAGTACCAATTCTACAAATCGAGAATACCTTTTTCTATGCCGTGAGCCAATCAGGACGGCCGATTGCGGAGATGAATGCAGAGGAGGAAACAATCGCACAAGCAAAACGAGATGGAGTAGGTTTCCAGCAAAGAAACAATCATTTGCAAGATTCCAGGGGCGTATTTCCTAATAAAAAAATAAATGCATCTGCATATATCGAAACCAATTTGCACCAACAGGAAGTTGCTGATGGTTTTGCCTGGGTTAACAACCTTATCTTTGATACGCCACCTCAACAGATTTCTCCAGAACAGTTACGTGCACTAGCCACTATACCATATGCCCTTCCCGGGTACTTGATCTATCGAAACACAAATCCACTATCGTATGATAACTTGCCCACAGTTGTTGGTGATATGTTTAAAACAGCTTTTGGTTTTCAGTTGGTAGCCAATGACTTGATACGAAGAAAAAAAGATGAGGTGATTACCCCAGCAAAGGTCTATGGATTAGCAAATGAAACAAAAGGCAAAATCAAGAGCCTTCTGGTGGGAGGAGAGAGAGTATGTCCTGCACCAGAGGCAATAATTACTAGAATCAGTGATGCACTCATTACGGGTAACGGAGGAGATGCACAGAGGAGTGAACTCAATACACTTATTCCTCCACAGGAATATATGCGCTTATATCAATTTTCTCAAGCATTTGTTGCCTATGAAGATTTCACCGAACAGAAAAGAGCTCGTATAGAACACATCTTGATAGAATCAACCATGGCAGAAGATATTGCTGTAAATGCACATCGTCTTGCATTTGTTATCTTTGCACCTCAAATAAAAAATTTTGAGACACGACTCAATAAAGAGTTGGGAAGATCAATCCTGTAAAAATAGCCACAAAGTCTTCACATTGACATCCCTGATATAATAACAGGCAGATGGAGTTTATTTTTCAGTTGGTGCTTATCATTTTACTTGTTTTCCTCAACGGCTACTTTGTCGCTTCAGAATTTTCTCTGGTTGCGATTCGCAAAACGCGCGTTGCAGAGCTTGCAAAAAAGGGCAATGCCCAAGCAAAAATACTGCAAGATGCACTACGACATTTAGATCAATATATTTCAGCTACCCAATTAGGGATTACTATTGTTAGTCTTGCACTCGGTTGGCTTGGAGAACCAACCCTCGCTCACTTCATCGAGCCACTACTCCCTTTCATGCCACACGAAGCAGCGCTCATAACAGCTCACACCATTGCTGTCGTTATTGCCTTTATCATCATTACTTTCTTGCATATTGTATTGGGAGAGCTTGCACCAAAGTCTCTTGCGCTTGCCCGTCCAGAAAAAGTATCGCTACAAATTATTATGCCCTTGATACTCTTTGCCAATATTTTCCGGCCATTTATTTGGCTGTTAAATCACTCAGGACAACTTGTTATCAAATTATTTGGTCTTGAAGGAAAAGAAGAAAGTGGGGGAGTCCACTCTGAAGAAGAAGTGCGAATGATTCTAAGACAGAGTAGTGCCAAAGGGGTTATCCCGGCCAAAGAAGTTGAAATGGTGTACAACGTTTTTCAGCTTGGAGATATCCCGGTAAAGCATGTGATGATCCCTCGAAATAAAATTTTGGCATTTAAAGAATCAACCCTCCTTACCGATGTGATTGATTTAATTGAGAATGATGTTCACAGTAGGTTTCCAGTTTATAAAAAATCACTGGATTCAATCGTTGGTTTTGTCCATGCAAAAGATATGTATAAAGTACTACTCGATCAAAAAGAGGATAGCAAATTATCTAATTTGCCGATTGTCCGAAATATCCTTAAAGTTTCTCAGGATAAAAAAATTGGAGCTGTGCTACAAGAGATGCGTGACAAACGAATCCACTTGGCTGTCGTCCGAAATAAAGACAAGAAAACTGTTGGTATCGTGACGCTTGAAGATATTATTGAGAGTGTGGTAGGGGAGATCGAAGACGAATTTGATAAACCCTAGTCTCTTTTCAACGTTAACAACTTCTTTAACTCCTGAAATTCTCTCTCGACAGCCATAAATTGTTGCAGTAATGCTTCGTGAGTTCCACTGGTATCTTCTATGAAGTACGCGAGGGGGACACGCGTTATTTTTGCCAACTCTTGGAGCTTTCTTATTGGAGGTACGCTTCGCCCCTGTTCATAGGCAGAAATTGACTTATCTGAAAGACCAAGCTGTTTGCCCAAATCTTCTTGAGTTAAGTGTACTTTTATTCGTGATTCACGGATACGAATTGCTAGTTCTGATAGTTTCTTATTTGTTTTCATCTGAGTAGTATATCATTTTTTATGCGATGGTACTATGGCCTTGATCAAGTGATTTTGAAAACTACTAAGGAAACTGTTAAAATAAGGATATGTATAATCACGCTCCAACGAATTATAAATGCCCAATCTGTTTAGGAGTACAAGGTATTGAAAGTGAAGAGACACTACTCAAGCAAGCAGATCTTATCTATAAAGACGATCTCGTCAGCGCTTTCATTAATTCCTTTTGGATTAGCAATAATCCAGGACATATTATTATTGTCCCAAATGTCCATGTCGAAAACGTCTATGATCTCCCTAATGAACAAGGATCTAGAATTTTTGAAGTATCCCAAAAAATAGCTCTTGCGATGAAAAAAGCGTATCAATGCGAAGGAATAACGTTTAGACAAAACAATGAGCCAGCTGGAGATCAACATGCTTTCCACTACCATTTACATATTTTTCCGCGTTACATCAATGACAAATTTAATCAAAAAGCAGCAGAAAAAAAAGTTCTCTCAGATCCTGAAAAGAGACTTGCATATGCAAAAAAATTAAAAGAACAGTTACTTGATCATGAACGGATTGCAAAGGAAAAAGAAGAAAAGAAAATGTCAAAAAAATGACAGAATTAGGCTTGATTTTTTAAAATTACGAATTTAAATCCTGACTTATGTTACCCATGGTACTCTCTATAACCGTTCGTACATCATGAATGTGAATTGCATCATTAAGAATTGATTCTATATATACGTTTGCGTTTGGAGAAAGCTTGTCCTTCAAATGTCCGTAGGTATTTGCAGCAACCTCACGAGCGACGTCTTCAGTAAATTGTGGATTTTGTATTGCACGGATGACTAAGTCATGTTCATCCGAGCGCTTTAATAAATCGTAAACCAAGTGCGTGCTTTCTTCGAGTATGGAGTAGATATTTTGATGGGAGATATTTGTTTTCTCTTTATCAACTATCAATGTTGTTGTGCCTCGTTGTGTATGTGTCGCAGGCATCGTAATTTGTAATATTTTATTGATTTGATCTATGGTGAGACCTAGGGATTTTAATTCAGGCGCAATCATATATTTAGTATGGGTCTTGGTGCAAGGACAAGCAGTCATATTATATACTTGCATCCCTGTTTGTAGGGCAATCTCATTTTTTGTAGATCTTGCACGTGCAATAAGATGTAAACAGTCGGAAGAAAGTAATTGTGATTTTTTTGTGAGCTTTCTGTGAATATAGGTACCAAAAATATCAACCATGCCAATGTTGCTCTTTTGCCTTTCTCGGATTGTCTTTGCCAGTTTTTCAGCAAATATACTAAGATCGTCAAATTTTTCTGAAGCTAACTCAAAAATACTCTCTGAGTATCTAGACATATGCACCCCTCGATAATGGATTAAATCTACACCTATACTTATTTCACAAAAAACAGGGACATAATTTGTTGGATGTTCAAAATTCCGAATATAAACTTGTGCTTTTTGTTTATGAATACCTGAACTGGTGATCGTTTGTTTGATCAACGATGGAGATGAAGCAATATCTGAAATTTTTTCTAAGAATGTTTGAAAGTTATTCCCTTCAAAATGGGAGTCTGATAAGAGAAAATCTTCCGAGTTGTTGGGGGCTTTTTTCATAATGCAAGTTATTTAAAGATGTTCCACATCAAATCAAATAATACTTTTGAGTTATTGAAGTAGTCTCTATTTTGCAAGACAACACCCGTTAGTTGCTGCTGAACATTAATAATCGCAACTTTCCCATCGTAAATAAGGGTATCGACAGAAGAAAGCTTGATTTCTTGTGGCAAAAATTTGTAAAAATATCGATCCTGGCTTTTATTAGCATCAATAAATTCTTCAAGGATCTTCCTCGATGGCACGGTATCTTCAAGAAATTCATAAATTTTAAGCTGTTTATTTCTTTGTAGGGCTTCAGGAAAAAGAGTTTCATTTTCAGGAAATGCTTTTCGGAGAATTTCAAAGTTGACGTAAGACCGAAGCTCATGAGCATTCAGAGCTTCCTCATAAATTGTTTTAACCCCTGCTTTCCCTTTATAAAACTTCGTTTCAGCCTCAGTTTCTACAGTCGTTTTAGAAGGAACATGTGGAAGTTGTTTAATAAAACTGGAGAAATTTGCTTCCATATCCGTCAATGCTTTTTGCTTCTGAGTGACTGTTCTATCCAGAAGAACCCGCAGGCTCTTATCGGGTTCTGTGATTGTGAAGAACACTTGCTTACCAGATGCTTCTTTACTAATAAGCCCTTTTGCAAAAAGCGCATCAAGTGGGGGATATACCGAAGTTCGATGAACACGTAGCCGTTTAATAATCGATGGCGCGCTCATCGATCCTTCCTCCAGCAGTGCAAGATAAATCTTTATCTCTAACGGCGTTAGCGAAAGTTGCTCCAAATATGTTGCAATGGCATCACTTCTCATAAGTTAATTATACACCTCAAGCGCAAACTTTAATTATAAAGCTAAACTAGAAAAACACAAGGCACAATCTAGACAATTTGTTGTCTTATTAAAAAGACAACAAGTATTGACAAGTCACAAAAGTGTCACTACAATTATCTTGTTGTCCTACTGTAGAGACAACGAAATATGGGTAGAAAGGAGTGTCTAACAACTGGACAGTAACAGCGTATGAAAATGAAGAAAAAAATTCTTTTTTACTATCTTTCTTTTATTACTTGGCAAGTAAAACTTGTCAAAAAACTAGGAGAGAACATTGAAGATGAGGAATGGAAGAGAACGTTTTAGATATCGATATAGGAAGTTTACGGTTTTGGTATATTGACAGGAAGTCTATAATTTTGATAGTTTATACTAATCAGTCATGAAAAAATATTTTCACTTTTTAACATTATTTCTCTTCATTGCCATCCTTCTTTTAGTACTTCCTGTTAAAACGTACGCATTTTCGTTAGGGGGCCTTTTCAATGATGTTAAGAATTTCCTCTCTGGCAATAAAAGCGAGCTACAGCTTACTTCCAAAATTTCTCTGACACCACAAGGAGATCTGAATGCGAATGGACAAGTTGATGCAGGAGATGTCGTCACCTATTCATACATCATTACTAATCAAACAAAGAACACCTATCAATTTACAACGCTTAAAACAAACCTTGATACCAAAAAGATAAATA
>JAHFKF010000028.1 GCA_023245475.1 Candidatus Levyibacteriota bacterium | reverse complement strand
TGATCAATTTGTCAGCAGCAGCTTTGATAGCTTTTGCTTTTGGCACGGTTGTTTTGATACGTTCATGTAGCACCAGAGAGGTGAGTAAATTCTTAAACAAAGCTTTTCGCTCGTTTACGTCTCTTTTAAAATGTCTTCCAAATACGTTTTTTTTCATAAAAAAAAGTCAAAACCCAAAAGTCAAAATTTTAGAAACTTTTCCGTTTTGAACTGTGATTTTGACTTCTAACTTTTGACTTAGATGTTCAATGATACACCTTTTTCTTGCAGTTTACCTTCGATGACAGAGATAGATTTGCCTCCCATGTTTCTCATTGAAATGAGATCCTTGCGAGGAGTACTGAGCAGCTGTTCAATGGTTTCAATACCACCGTTTCTCAAACTATTGTAAATCCGTGTTGGAAGATCTAATTCATCAATTGTCATCTTCAAGATGTGTTGTGGAATTGATGATGTTTGTGCTGCACCTTCAGTAACCACTGCTTCCTCTTTTGGTTCAAAGATTTGCTGGAATGAATTAGCAAGTACTTTTGCTGCGTGAGTCAATGCGTCTTTTGGATTAACGGTTCCGTTTGTCCAGATTTTAACAGTCAATTTGTCAAGGTCAGTTCGGCGACCAACACGAGTTGCGGTAACTTCATACGTTACTCGGCGAACTGGCGTGAAGACTGCGTCAGTTGTAATAGTACCAAGTGTTTCTACTTTGCGCTCTTCTGAAACTGAATAACCATATCCTTTTTCAACAGTAAGTTCCATTTCAAGCTTTGCTTTGTCACCTGAAAGTGAACCAATGTATTGATCTTTGTTCATAACTTCAACACCATCTGTCAGTTCTAAATCAGCTGCGGTAACAGTCTTTGCGCCTTTTACAGAAAGTTTAATGGTTGCAGTGTTTTTGCCTTCTGGCAATCGAAGATTTAATTCTTTAATATTAAGGAGTAAGTCAACGATATTTTCTTTAAGTCCTGCAAGTGTTGAGAACTTGTGTTTAACACCGTTGATACTAACTGAAGTCACTGCTGAGCCAGCAACGGACGTGTATAACACTCGGCGAATAGCGTTACCAATGGTGTGTCCATATCCTGATTCCAGTGGTTCAATTATGAATTCTCCGAAGTCCGGAGATAATGTGATTTCTTTAACTGTAAAGCTCATGTTCTGCATAAGAAATATATTATAGCACTATCTTGAATAATATTCAATAATCTGTCTTGTGTTAAATTGTGCCTGCACGTCGACCAAATTTGGCATTCGTGTTAATTTCCCGACAACACCTTTCTTTTCTAAGAAGGTTAGAATGTCTTCGTTTTCTTCGATCAATTTTGCAACATCAGGATTTTTCTGCATTGTTGCATCAATTGTTATAACGTCATTTAATTGTACTGTGTATGATGGGATAGTCATTTTTTTACCATTTACCAAGACATGACCGTGTGAAACAAATTGTCGTGCCATCATCCGTGACTTAGCAAGTTTCAATCGATATACCATGTTATCAAGACGTGTTTCAAGATGAGCAATCATGAGCTCTTCGGTGTCTCCCTTTTGTAGTGACACAGTTTCAACCAATTTCTTAAATTGTCTTTCGAGAAGACCATAGGTTGCTTTTGCCTTTTGTTTCTCACGAAGCTGTTGACCGAATTCAGACAATCGGCGTTTGTTCTTCTTGCCATGCACACCTGGAGGAACGTTAAGTCTTCGCATCAGGGAATTTGATGTTTTATCAAGGATATTTACTCCCTCACGCCTAGCTAATTTATGTTTTGGTCCTGTATATCGTGCCATAGTTTAAACTCTCCTCTTTTTCTTTGATCGTGGGCCGTTGTGTGGCATTGGTGTAATGTCTGAAATGGATGCAATCACCACTCCAGCACTTTTGATTCCTCGAAGTGAAGAATCACGACCAGCGCCCGGTCCTTTTACAAATACATCAACTGATTTAAGTCCCTTTGAAACAATTCTCTTCACAACATCTTCAACAGCCATACTTGCAGCATATGGTGTTGATTTACGAGTTCCCTTGTATCCCTTTGCACCTGAACTACTCCAGCCAAGGGTATCACCACTGTCATTGGTAACAGTTACCAATGTATTGTTAAAGGTTGAAGTCACATAGACGCGACCATGATCAGTAATATTATTTACTGATTTCTTTTTAACGACCTTCTTAGTTGATTTTTTGTTTTGTGTTGCCATAGTTTATTACTTTCCGGTTGCTTTTGCTTTTTGAGCTTGTTCCATCTTTGCCATTACTTCTTTCTTAATAGCACCAATTGTTACTCTCTTGCCTCTCTTGGTACGTGCGTTTGAACGAGTTCTTTGACCACGTGAAGGCAAGCCTGCTGCATGTCTCTTCCCTCGATAACTACCATTTTCTTTCAAGCGTCGGATATTGGTTGCGATCTCTGTTCGAAGATCTCCTTCAATCTTAAATGCATCAAGCGCTTTAGTCAATTTCTTTACTTCGTCTTCTGTAAGCGTCTTTGCGCGCTTTGAAGCAGCAACTCCTGCTTGTTCGAGAACTGGCAGTACGTTACTTCGACCTACACCATAAATATATGTTAAAGCAATATCAACTCTTTTTTGATCTGGTATTGTAACTCCTGCAATTCTCATATAATTAATTTTTAGAGTTGAAGATCTCCGTTCTCCGATCTCCGTTCATCATCCTTGTCGTTGTTTGTGTCGTGGATTCTCACACACGACTCGTAACACGCCTCGACGTTTAATAATTTTACACTTCATACATCGTTTTTTAACACTTGCTTGAACTTTCATATTATTTATACCGATACATTATCCGACCCTTTCCATCATCATAGGGCGTCATCTCAATCTTCACATTGTCTCCTGGAAGAATCTTGATAAAATGCATACGCAACTTCCCTGACAAATGACAGAGAACTTTCCTTTTATCTGGAAGTTCCACCCGGAATAATGTATTAGGCAGTGCCTCTAAGACTTTGCCATCTATCTCAAATGAGCCTTGATGAGCCATTTGAGTATTATAGCAAACCAGCCTTGAAAGAGCAACACGTTTTTATACTACGCGTGGTATACCTCATTACTAGGCAGTAATCAGAAGCGGTCCATCCTCAGTGATAGCAATTGTACGCTCGTAAAGTCCTGATAGTTTACCATCGCTCGTCCGAATTGTCCACCCATCTTTATCAAGACAAACATCCTTTTTACCCATAGTGTAGATGACTTCAACAGCAATAGTCATACCTATTCTAAGCAGTGGCGTTTTTTCAAGCTTTCCCACCAAATACCCAGGCACTTCAGGCTCTTCATGCAGCTCCCGTCCGACACCGTGTCCAATAAGACTTCTAACAACACCATAGCCTTTTCCTTCAACAATTCGTTGAATAGTTTGGGAAATATGCCCGATACGGTTGCCAATCACAGCAACTTTGATCGCTTCATCAAGGGCTCTCTTGCCAGTCTCCAAAAAGGCATCTACCGCATCGTTCTCCGTTCTCCGTTCTCCGTTCTCCGTTCTTACCATGCAACTTTCTGACATATCTGTATGAAAACCTTTATAAAACACTCCACAATCAACGCCAACAACATCTCCTTCTTTCAATGTGTAGTTTCCTGGGATACCGTGAACAACAACATCATTGGTAGACATACACGTCGTGTGGTGATAGCCGGGAACACGCATAAATCCAGGCTCCCCTCCAGATTTACGGATAAGACGCTCTGCCATTTGATCAAGCTCAAGCTCTGATATGCCGGGTTTTGCCGCAGCCATGACTTGACCCAATACGTCAGCAAGAATATGCCCTCCGTGCTGCATAATTGTTATCTCTTCTGGTGTTTTAATATCTATCATATTGCTACTCCAACACGAACCAAGACTGCTTTAATTGCATGCAAGGTTTCTTCCTCACTCATCGTTGAATTATCGATAATCGTGTATCCAACCTGTTGAGGATTACTAGGCAGAGGATCTGTTGCACGCTCCCGATCTCTTTTATCACGCTCAGCAATCTCTTCTAAAACGTATTGCAATGTCGTTTCAGCACCTTTTTGTTCGTATTGCAAAAGCCTTCTTTTTGCTCGGATTTCATCCGTTGCTGTTAAATAAATCTTCACCAGAGCGTCAGGAAAGACTTTGGTAGCGGTATCTCGCCCTTCAGTGACAACTATCTTGCCTTTAGAAATTGCATCGCGTCCTATCTGCTGCTGCATTTGCACAAGGGCAGCCCTCACCTGAGGATATACCCCTACGATCGATGCACCATTAGCAGTATCCTGCTCTTTGATGCGTTCTGTTACATCTCGACCATTAAAAAAGACTTTTTCTCCATCATACGAAATGGAAATTTTAGGAAGCAGAGAGACGACTAATGATTCGTCATTGAGATCGATATTACTTTCAAACGAGGCAAGGGCGACAATGCGATACATTGCTCCTGTATAGAGATAGAGTCCGTGGAGTTCTTGTGCAAGCCTGCTTGCTATTGTGCCTTTTCCTGAAGCAACAGGGCCATCAATGGCAATGACAAACTTTTCCTCATTCATTTTCCTTCACCTTAATCTTTTTTAAAATTGCTTTGTGAATTTCATCAATTGGCTGTTCGCCATCGATTTCGACGAGTTTACCTTTGTGACGGTAATACTCAATGACTTGCTCAGTAACCGAATGAAAGAGCTCAATTCGCTTATGGATTGCTTTGATTGTCTCATCTTCCCGTACTTCATCATTACGCAGAGAAATTCTCCACAATGCTTCTTTATCTGAGACTTTAAGATAAACCACATGATCAATACCGTTTGCAAATGACTGTGCCTGATTAACAGTACGTGGAAAGCCATCAAGAATATATCCTTTTTTATATTCATCGCGACTCAAGTATTCAGAAACAATTTCAAGGGTTTTCTCATCAGGAATAAGATATCCTGCATTCATGACCTCTTTGATGTAGCGACCAACTTGCGTTTTTTCTTTGGCCATTTCTCTAAAGATATGTCCCGTTGAAAGATAGGGTACACCCAATATCTTTTGCAACAGATTGCCTTGTGTTGATTTTCCAGAACCCTGGATACCGATTAAAACAATTTTCATATTATTTCTTTAAAAACCCATCATAGTTTCTCATCACCAAATTTGCTTCAATTGCTTTGTACGTTTCAAGAACCACACTAACAACAATTAAGAGTCCAGTTCCATCAACCAATAATGTCTGTAATCCTGTCGCTGACCGAGCAAGCCCTGGAGAAACAGCAATAAGACCAAGAAAGATACCACCAACAAGTGTAATACGAGTCAGAATATATCCTAAATATTTGGTAGTTGGACTTCCGGGACGGATGCCAGGAATAAAACCACCGTACTTTTGAATTTCAGTCGCAATTTTCTTTGGATTGAAAACTATAGCAGTATAGAAGAATGTGAACCCAACTACAAGTAGGAAATATGTGAGATTGTACAACCAGCCTGTAGGCGTGAACCACGTATTAATTGATTGCGCAATACTACTTAACACTTGATTGGGGGAAGTCTGCAAGAAACTTGCCAGCATCGATGGCAACAACACAAGTGAAATAGCAAAGATGATTGGGATCACACCTGCTTGATTAAGACGAAGTGGCAAATGAGTCGTTTGACCACCAGAGGTGGTATTGCCTCGCATGCGACGAGCATAATGCACGGTAATTTTACGAGTTGCCTCATTAACCACAATAACCCCAGCAATCATCACAAGCCCCATGACAATTAATGTCACGGTATTCATAAGCGTCTCAGCGGTTGCAGTTGAAACGGTTTGTCCAATAACCACAGGAAATCTTCCCACGATACCAGCAAAAATAAGAAGAGAAATACCGTTACCAATTCCCCGTTCTGTAATAAGCTCGCCAAGCCAGATAAGAAGCATCGCCCCGGCAACCATCACAAAGATAAAGGCAATAAATGAGAATGGATCAAGATTGCCGATAATTTGCTGAGAACGAAGCAGCGCATACATACCAATAGCCTGAAGAACAGATAAAGGAATCGTCAAAATACGTGTATACTGACTGAGCTTACGACGACCTGAATCTCCTTCTTTTTGTAGTTCCTCAAGCTTGGGAAAAACCATCGTCAAAAGCTGCATGATAATCGACGCATTAATATATGGACTAAGACCGAGTGCCATAATGGAGAAATTCGCAAGCGTTCCTCCAGAAAAGACATCGAGAAGTCCTAGAAATTGATTACTTGTGAAGAGTTCTTTTAGTTTAACAAGATCTACGCCTGCGACAGGAACGTGGGCAAAGAATCGGAACACAAGAAAAATTGCAAGGGTAAAAAGAAGCTTCCGCCGTATCTCAGGGGATTTAAAACTATTACGAAGAGTTGAGAAAAGAGTATTCATGAACTAAAGAATAGCAAATATACCACCGATCCGCTACAAGTATGGTACATTATTCTACTTTGCCGCCTGCTTTGATAATTTTTTCTGCTGCACTTTTTGAAGTTGGGACAGTAACGGTCAACGCAACAGTAAGTTCTCCATCACCTAAAATTTTGACACCTGTTGTTTTAACAACAGATACGTCCACTAGTTTGTGTTCAGCCAATGTTTCAATAGTAACAGTTGCACCTTTAGCAAAGACATCCAAATCAGAAACATTTAATACCAAGGCTGCTGCTTTCAATGACTTGTTCTTGCCCTTACCACGAAGGAATGGAAGTCGTTTAATCAGAGGCAATGCTCCACCTTCAAAGTCTAATGGGATATCACCACGAGCTTTTTGTCCTTTAGTACCGCGACCTGCTGTCTTACCACGACCTGAGCCATGACCAAGACCAACGCGCTTTTTACTCTTTGTTTTTAATTTTTGAATATCTGTCAGCTGCATAGGTTATTTTTGCTCCCTTTCTGTCTTTCGTGTAGCTTGTTCACTGACGCGCTTTAATGCTTCCAGAGTCGCGTGGACATTGTTTGCTTTGTTTTCTGTTCCCAAAACCTTTGATGAGATGTTTTGAATACCAGCAGCAGACACAACACTACGTACTGCTCCACCGGCAATAATACCACTTCCTGGAGGCGCTGGCTTTAACATCACCTTTGCAGCACCCACTTTAACATCAATACGGAAAGGAATTGTGCCATCGACAAGTGGCACATTGATTAAATGCTTTTTTGCAAGATTAATTCCCTTACGGATGGCACTTGAAACATCAGGTGCTTTTCCAAGGCCAACACCAACTCTGCCCTTTTTGTCACCAACAACAGCAAGTGCTGAGAAACCTACTTTGTTTCCACCTTTAGTTTTCTTGGAGACACGGTTGATTTGAACGATTTGTTCTTCAAATTCACTTGGTGTTTGGTTATATGGTTGTCTTCGCTGATTGTTCATCATATTAGAATTGTAATCCTCCTTCACGTGCGCCCTCTGCTAATGCCTTGATTCGTCCGTGATAAGCATAAGGACCTTTGTCAAACGCTACTTCTTTAATATTCTTTTCCAAAGCTAACTTTGCAATTGCGATACCGACATGCTTTGCACGTACAATTGGCGTTCCAGTGACCTTAAGGGTCTTCTCAAACACACCAACAACGGTTTTACCATCAGTTGTGATGATTTGTGCTGCACAATAACGATTAGATCGTGTAACAGTCAACCGAGCTCGGCTACTGACAGTACTAATGCTTTTTCTAATTCGTGTTTTTCGTTGTAATCGTGTATCTACTCTATTCATAGTTCTCCGATCTGAGATCTCCGTTCTCAGTTCTATTTAGCTCCGGCTGCCTTAGCTGCTTTTCCAGCCTTGCGTCGGACGTGTTCTCCCTTGTATCTAATTCCTTTCCCCTTGTATGGTTCTGGTGGACGAACAGCTCTGATTTCAGCAGCTAATTCTCCAACCAGTGTTTTATCTGTTCCTGAGACAACAATTGCATTATCAACAACGGCAACTTTCAGTCCTTCTCGTGGTGCAAACTTTACTGGGTGAGAAAATCCAAGTGAAAGAACCAAGGTATCTCCTTGCATGTTGGCTTTGTATCCAACACCAGTCATTTCAAGTTTCTTCTCAAAACCAGTATCAACTCCCTTAATGATATTTGCTAAATTAGCTCGAGTCAATCCATACATTGCTCGTACTGTTCTGTCGTTCTTGTTTTCCGCCTCAACCGTTACTCGACCATCAGCAACAGTTACGGTCATTCCTTGCGGAATAGTATATGACACGTTGCCTTTAACACCAGTTACTTGTACTTGATCTCCTGAAACGGTTACGTTTACGCCGTTAGCAAGAGGTATAGGCAATTTTCCAATCTTTGACATATGTTACCAGACTTTAAAAAGAAGTTCTCCACCAACTCCCTTTTTGATTGCCTCCTTTCCAGTAAGTACACCTGCATTTGTTGAAAGAATTGCTGTGGAATTTCTACCTTGCTTGCTACCAACTTCTTTTGCCTCAATATAGACTCGCAGTGATGGCTTAGAAATTAAGATCACATCAGTCAAAGCTGGCTTTCGTCGTTGATAACGAAGTTCAAGCACGAGCTTTTTATGACCATCAATTGTTTCTTCGTTAACACTTGCTAAGAAGCCTTCTTTCATAAGCACCTTCGCAATAGCTTTACTAATATTTGCATATGGTGTTGTCAGCTCTTTTTTGTGAGCAAGTGCTGCGTTTTTAAGTTGTATTACAAAATCTCCTACTGTATAGTTCATAATTTTACCATGTTGCCTTGAATACTCCTGGCAACTCTCCTTTCATTGCTCGTTCTCTGAAACAAATTCGGCACAAACCGAATCGCCCCATGTATGCTCGAGACCGACCACAAATACTACATCTGTTCACTTCTCGAACTGTGAATTTCTGTTTCTTTAAAAATTTAACGATGTTTGATTTTTTAGCCATATCTTAGAACCTGAATTATACCACACTTGAACCTATTTGCTTTGATCCTCCTTTACAAAAGGCATACCAAGTGATTCAATGAGTGCTAAACCGTCAGGATTGTTCTGAGCACTCGTCACAATAATAATTTCCATTCCTTGCAAACGCTCAACACTACCTGGATCAATTTCAGGAAATACTGAGTATTCGTACAAACCTAGGGTATAGTTCCCGCGACCATCAAAATTAGTTCGGCGAACTCCTCGGAAGTCTTTAATACGTGGTAATACTATTGTTACCAGTTTATCAAAAAATGAGTACATGCGCTTACCTCGAAGCGTAACAACGACACCGATTGCATCATTTTGGCGAAGCTTAAATCCTGCGATTGCTTTCTTTGCTCGAGTTACCTTGGCTTTTTGACCAGTAATTTGAGCAAGTGCAACAGTCATACGCTCAAGGTTTTTCTTATCAGTTGCGGCATCTTTGACACCGATGTTAACAACAATCTTCTTCAGCTTTGGCAATGCCATAACATTATTGATCTTCAGATCAGTTTGCAATTTTTTACTAATTTCTTTTATGTATCTGTCTTGTAATTGGTTCATAATATTCTCCTTAGAATTCTGCTTTACACTTCTTGCAGACACGTACTTTATCATCTTTCAGCAATTTGTATCCAACTCTGGTTGTTTGCTTACATTTTGGACACACAAGCATCACGTTTGCAAGTGACAACGGCTTTGTAATCGTCACAATTTCTGACTTTTTGCCAGGGACACGAGACTTCATGTGACGCTTTGCCTGATTAACACCTTCAACAACGACTTTTGCTTCTTTGGTAACAACAGCAAGTACATTACCAACTTTACCGCTGTCTTTACCTCGCACTATTTTTACTGAATCATTCTTTTTAATTTTCATAATTATTCTTTCTGATCGTTCTCCGATCTCAGTTCTCAATTCTCCGTTCTATACAACCTCCACTGCCATACTGGCAATCTTCATAAATCCTGCATCTCGTACTTCTCGAGCAATTGGTCCAAAGATACGGGTTCCTTTTACATTTTTATCTTTAGCGTTATCAATAACAACCCCTGCATTATCAGAGAATCTAATGTATGAGCCATCCATTCTTCGAACTTCCTTTCGGGTTCGGACAATAACAACCTTTACAATTTCTCCATCTTTTACTTGACCATGTGGCACAGCTGACTTTACAACGGCATTGACCACGTCTCCAATTCGACCAAACTTCTTGTGTGAACCACCAAAGATGTGAATCACTGACAACGTTTTTGCTCCAGAATTATCTGCTGCTATTATAATACTTCGTAACTGTACCATTATTTAGTCCCTCCTTGACTCGCCGTAGCCTTTGAGACGGTCTTTGCATGTTTATCTGCAATTACTTCAGCGATTGCAAAATATTTACCTTTACTTATTTGTTTTATTTCAGCAATCTTTACACGTTGTCCAACTGTCACTTCGTGCTCATTTGGAGCAACTTTGTACTTTTTACTTCGCTTCAACAATTTTTTATACAACGGGTGTGGTCGCAGGCGTGTTACCTCGACGACAACTGTCTTTTCCATTTTTGTTGATACAACTTTTCCTGTTAATGTTTTAGCCATTATTCATTACCTCCTTTGTCTGCCTTAGTTTCCTCTCCATCCATAGCTTTGTCTTCAGAGAGAACGATCGTTAACTTTTTCTTTAAAATTGTCAAAACTACTGCAATCTCTTTTCTCTTTGCTGAAAGAGAACCTGTATTCTTTATTTTATTTTGTGCCATATCAAGTCTCAGGGTTGTGAGTGCTTCCCGTGCATCTTTTAATTGCTTTTGCAATTCTATAACACTTTTTCCATGTGCTTCTGTAATATCGTTTCTTTTCATATTAGTTTACTTCTCCTCTAATTAATACTTTCGTCTTAACTGGCAACTTGTAGGATGCAAGTCTAAGCGCTTCAAGAGCAATCTCTCGAGCAACTCCTGACATTTCAAACATCACACGCCCTGGTTTGACAACTGCTACATATTGTTCTATATCACCTTTTCCTCCACCCATTCTGACTTCTGGTGGTTTCTTAGTGATTGGCTTATCTGGAAAGATAGTAATCCAAACACGTCCACCACGCTTGGTGAAATTGGTAATTGCCCGCCTTGCTGCTTCTATCTGACGTGCACTAATCCAAGCCGTTGCTGTTGTCTGCAATCCATAGTCACCAAAAGACAATTTTGTCCCCCGAGTTGCGTCACCCTTCATAGTGCGTCGCATCTGTTTTCGATATTTTGAACGTCTAGGCATTAACATATTATCTACCTACCCCTTTCTCGTCAGGTCTGTTAATCCAAACCTTGATACCAATATATCCTTTTTTCGTAAGTGCCGGTACTTGTGCATAACTGATGTTTTCTCGAATTGTTGACAATGGTACAGTACCAACGTGAATCTTTTCTCGACGACCAATTTCAGCCCCACCAATACGACCACTTAAAAGAATTTTTACACCCAGTGCACCTGACCCCATAACACGCTCCGCAGTTGACGCAAGAATTCGCTTAAATGGTAATCTTCGGATCAATTGATCTGAGATATTTGTTGCAACCAAGTGCGCATCCAAGTTTGGATCTTTCACTGGCTCAACACGAATATCAAGCTTTGGCATTACTTTTCCGGTTCGGGTCTTGGCAAAGAATGCTGTCATTTGCTTCTTCAAGTCTTCAAGCCCAGTACCTCCTCGACCAATGACGATACCTGGACGAGATACATACAAAATAATCTTCATACTGTTAATTGACCGTTCAATGTCAACCAACGCAATACCTGCTATCTTAAATTTAGCCATCAACATTGTTCTAAGAGTATAATCTTCGATGACCATCTCTTTATATTTTTTTTCATCGAACCAACGACTACTCCAAGTATAAATTGTCCCAATACGTAATACATGTGGATTAACTTTCTGTCCCATAATTAACTAACACATAAGGCTTAATGCTTGAGATCGGAGAACGATCTCAATTCTCCGCTCTCAGTTCGTTGCTCCCTTCTCAGCAACAATCACCGTAATATTGCTTCCACGCTTCTTGTATGGATGTACACGACCTCGAGTTGATGGTCGAAATCGCTTTAACACTTGACTGTCAGTTACTTGAATACTACTAATAACCAGCTTTGATCTATCAAGTTGAGCGTTGTTTATAGCATTTGCTACTGCACTTTGCAACACTTTCGCAATTGGACTAGCAGCTCGCTTAGGCATAAGCTGTAAGACCTGCAAGGCTTCATCAATTCCCATTGACTTGACTGAATCCACGACTAATCGTATTTTTCGTGGACTAATTCGTACTGATTTTGCTAATGCTTTTACTTCCATACTATCCTTTCTCAAGACTATGTCTTACTAATCTCCCTCGCAACAACCTTTCCATGTCCTCTAAAGTGCCGTGTAGGAGCAAATTCACCAAGGCGGTGACTGACCATACCTTCAACGACATAGACATTAATAAAGTGCTTGCCGTTATGAACCAAAAATGTGTGTCCCACAAATTCTGGTGGGATTTGACATGCTCGAGCCCAGGTTTTAATTGGCACCAGATTGTTTGACGCCTTTTGCGCCATTACTTTCTGCATGAGCTTTTCGTCAATATATGGTCCTTTTTTCAAACTTCGTGCCATAGTTTATTTCTTTCCTTTCCTTCTTTGTAAGATATACTTATTTGAATACTTCTTTTTATTTCGTGTTCTGCCTACTGCCTTTCGTCCTGCAAAGGTCTTTGGTGATGGCATACCAATACCAGACCGAGCTTCTCCACCACCGTGAGGGTGAGAGCGAGGGTTCTGAGCCACACCTCGAACTGTTGGCCGAATACCCATATGACGAGAAAGACCAGCTTTGCGAAGTTGTCGATTCTTCAACTCACTCTTCCCAAGCTGGCCAACGGTAGCCATACCGGTTGCCAATACTTTACGAACTTCACCTGATGGTAATTTCAAATGAACAAAATTACCTTCTTTTGCTGAAACGATAACAGCAACACCAGCACTTCGTGCAATCTGACCCCCTCGTCCAGGGGTCAATTCGATATTGTGTACCAATGTTCCAACTGGAATAGCTTTTAAAGGCAGCGCATTCCCAGGAGCAATATCAGCAGATTCTCCCGCGACAATTGTATCATGAATCTTCAAGAGTTGTGGAGCCAAAATATATCGTTTATCTCCATCTGAATACTGTACAAGTGCTATATCACAAGTTCTGTTTGGATCATAGTCAATTGACACTACTTTCCCAACAATACCAATTTTGTCCCGTTTAAAGTCAATTGCTCGAAGAAAGCGCTTGTGTCCACCACCTTGGTGTCGCACAGATACTTGCCCACTAGCATCGCGTCCTGAATGTTTCTTTTTAATTGTTTTTAAACTCTTCATAGTTACTTAGATTGCTCCTCTCCACCTGGCTCAAACATACCAAGCTTCTCCCCCTTTTTAAGGGTGACCACCGCTTTTTTAAGATCAGCTACAGAAATCTCTTGACGACGAGCACCTACTCGGCGCTTTTTACCTTTGGTTGTCGTTGTTGTGACAGAAACAACCGTTACATTAAAACGCTCTTTCAACGCATTTTTGACATCATACTTTGTTGCAGTTTTTGCAATTTCAAAGCTGTATTTCCCTGCATCAACGCTTCGCATTGATTTCTCAGTTATTAATGGTCTAATGATAACGTCTTGTAAATTCATATTATTTAAGAAATGTTTCCTGCATCTGCGCAATTGCCTCTTTCATCACAATAAGATGTTTCGTTTTTAGCACTTCATAGGCATTCAATCGATTTGCACTCATAAAGGTAACACCTGGCACATTTCGAGATGATTTTCGTACTGCTTCTGATTTACCTGCTGTAACTAACAGCACTGATTCATGCTTTTTACTATATTTACCAAGTTTGGTCAAGGCCTCAACAAATATTTTGGTCTTAGCTTCCAGTGTTTCAAAGCCAGAAACGACGGTAACAGCTTCTGCACTAAGCTTTGCTGACAAAGCTGATGATAATGCCTTTCGCTTCATCTTGGTAGGAAGTGACAGACTAAAGTCACGTGGCTTTGGTCCAAAGACAATACCACCCTTTACAAAGATTGGTGCTCGAAGAGAACCGTGTCGAGCTCGACCTGTTCCTTTTTGCCGATAAATCTTTCGTGTCGACCCATCAACTTCTCCTCGAGTTTTTGTTGATGCGTTTCCTTGACGTTGATTTGCAAGATAGACACGAACTGCTTGAGCTAAGAGTATCTTGTTAACAGTGTCACCAAATAATTCAGCTGGAAGACTTACTGTTCCTGCTTTCTTGCCATCAATACCGTAAACATCGACAGTCAAGCTCGTAGCACTTTGCTTTGCAACAGGTGCTTTGCTTTCAGATTTTGCTGCCGTTGCTGCAACTGTAACCTTTTTCTCAGCTTTAGCTTTTACTACTTTTTCTTTTGATAAGTCTTGAGTTTTAGCTTCTACTTTTGCGTTTTTAGTTTTTAGTTTTGCGTTTTCGTTTGCCATAATTATTTCTTCTCCTCCGTTACTGATTCTTGAGCACGCACCTTTACTGCTTCTTCTTCAGTCTTCACTTGATCAGTATCAACTGATTCAAGTTTTTCAGAAGCAGGGGCTTCCGCTTTCAATTCTTCCTTTACTTCTTCAACTGCTGGCTCGGAAACGATTTCTTCTGATTGCTTTTCAGCTTCTTTTGCAGCGTTCTCTGCTTCTATTTTGGCTGTCTCCGCCTCAGCTGCTTCGCGTTTTATCTTTTCTTCAAGCAGTTCAACAAATTTCTTCTCTTCACCGGTCTTTGTGATATACAAAATAGACTTCTTTGCTCCTGGAACAAGTCCTGCAACAAGCACTGTTTGGGCGGCTTCGTCTACTGCAACAACCGTCAGATTTGCAACGGTTACCGTATCTGATCCCATACGTCCAGCCATTCGTTTTCCTTTATACACACGGCCAGGGGTAGTTGTCTGACCAATAGAACCTGGTGCACGGTGTCTATCTGATTGACCATGCGTCTTTGGACCTCCACGGAAATTGTGTCGTTTAACAACACCTGCGAACCCTTTTCCTTTTGATGTTCCTGTTACATCAACGATGTCACCAGGTTTCAGAACTGATGCAACGGCCACAAATTCGCCTGCTTGAGGAAGATCTGCTTCATCTGTTATACGTACTTCTTTAAGAATAACTGGTGCTTTTTCAAGACCAGCCTTTTTAGCATGTCCGAATACAGCTTTGGTTGGTTTCTTTTTGGTACCAAAACCAAGCTGTACTGCACTGTAGCCTTCTTTTTCAGTCGTTTTGAGTTGTGTTACAACATTATTTGCAACGCTAATGTGAGTAACAGGAACTCTCTTCCCGTTCTCCAAAAACTTCTGTGACTGTTCTAGTTTTTTTCCAATTATTGTTTGTATCATATATTTGTTTCTTTAAACAAAAAAAGATAGCCATTCGGCTACCTTCATATTCACTTTTCAGTGATGTGAGCCCCTCTAAACGGGGTGGCCAAGCTAGGCTTTTTAATCAATCATCTGTCAGCATGTTTATTTGTATTGGGCATTTATACATTCTGTGATGTTGTGTTACATTTTTAACTC
>JAHFKF010000027.1 GCA_023245475.1 Candidatus Levyibacteriota bacterium | reverse complement strand
TTGCAATGGGCACAAAACCATACATCACAGAACGCATCTACTCCAACAACAGTTCAGAAAGTAACTACACCACTCTTTCCTAATGGGTATAGCGCTCAAGGGGAAGTTAACTTCAACACACCGAATACATATGTCCCTGATGATGGAACAGCAACAAGTCTAAAAAATGCCTCTCAAGCAGTATCATCAGCAAAAGAAGATATTACGTGGACATTTACTAATGGCGGACAACAATATAGCGCTGTGGCAGTAACAGCTGACGCATTTAAGACATTGGGAGGATACAGTGCTTCTGTTTCCGATTTCTCTTTTCCAATTGCGGGGGACTTAGAGCTCTCTTTTACCCGTACATATTCATCATTTAAGAATGGACAAGAAGGAGTTGGTTTGGGATGGGATATGTTGCCAGCAAGTGTTTACCCAAATTCCACATTACAAGATTTAGATATTGTCACCTGTAATAATGTTCTCTATTTTAAGAAACTTGCCATTGATACACCAAATGGTCATGAAACATTTACCTTTAATTGCCCTTCTGGCTATAGCGCAGATGATGCTTCGTTTCACTCAACCCTTGTACAAAATCCTGATGAATCCTTCACCATCAAGCTGAGTGATCAGACAAAATATCAATTTAATGCAGACTTCCAACTACTGTTTATGCAAGACAAAAATGGCAATAAAATAAATTACTCCTATGATAGCTCAGGCAAATTAACCACAATAGCAGACACAAAGAGTCATCAACTAACCCTTTCGTACAACGGTCAAAACCTTATCTCACAAGTTGCTGATTGGACAAATAGAAAGGTTGAGTATTCTTATGATGGGACTGGCAGGCTTACAGGCGTCAAAGATCCCAATGGAAACACAACGACGTATGGATATGATAATAGCTCAAGACTTGTAACCGTAACGGATAGACTTGGACAGAATGTACTTACCAATACTTATGGAGGCGATGCTAGAATTACCACACAAAAAAATGCAGCAAATATTACAAGAACAAATACGTATGACAATACCAATAAAGTCATAACACAAACAGATACTAATGGGAGAGTTGTTACAACTTCTTATGATCCTAAGGCTCGTATTCTCCAACAAACTGACCCTGCGGGTAAAAGCAATGTTTATACGTACGGTGTAGAAGCTGTTCCCTTGACGCAAAAAGATAAGAACAATAACACGACCACATTTGTCTATGATTCTCGGGGAAATGTAACCTCAGCCACATTCCCTGACAGTGCAAATATTACTTATACCTTTGATGCAAACAATAGAATAACCAAAGTAACAGATAGCAGATATGGCACACCTGCAAAAGAAACCATCTACACCTATGATGCATCAGGAAATCAGACACAAAAAAGTGAAGCGGGTCTGCTTACAAAATATACTTATGATGCAACAGGTGAGCCGTTAACTATGACTGATCCTTTAAACCATGTACTAACATGGACAAGAGATATGCTGGGGAATCCGCTTACTGAAAAAGATGCAACGAATAATACATCAACTTTTATATATGACTTACTTGGGCGATTAACACAGCACAAAGATGCAAACAATAAAACTACTACATATGCCTATGATGCAAATGGTAATATGCTTACGAAAAACGATGGATTTGGGGCAACCACGTTTGTTTATGATAAAGAAAATAAAGTAACAAAAACGACTCTGCCAACAAATGCAGTTACACAATATACATATAACCCTTCTGGTTCACTAAACTCCGTGCTTGACGCGCTCAATAATACCACAACCTATGGATATGACACCTACCAAAATATTACTTCCCAACAAGATGCACTCAATCATGCTACTACCAATGCCTTTGATAACCTTGATAGACAAACCCAATCTACAACACCTTTGGGCCAAGTATCCAAGTGGGAATATGATGCCAATGGAAACATCATAAAGCGAATAGATGCAAATAATCAGCCCACCACGTATCAATACAATAATCTTAATCAATTAACAAAAGTCACTTATCCTGATGTTAAAACAGTAACCTTTGAATATGACGCACGAGGCAATCGTACAAAGGTGATTGATCCTGCTGGAACATCAACCTTTGTCTATGACAAATTTGATCGGCTGACACAAGCAACAGGTGTATGGGGGCATGTTATTAAGTATGAATATGATAATGCCGATAATATGACCAAATTGACCTATCCTGACAATAAGATAGCAACGTACACCTATGATAATAACAACCGTATGATTACTGCAAAAGACTGGAATAATGCGATAACAAGCTATACATATAATAGTAATGGCACACTTGCTACAAGAACGCTACCTAACTCGATTGTCACAACCTATACCTATGATAATGCAAATAGGATATCAGGGATTACCCATAAAAAATCAACCACGACACTTGCAAAGTATGACTATGCACGAAGCGCTATTGGTAATATCACTATTGCTACCGAATCAGGATCGTTTGTCGGTACGACAAAAACAACAAAGTTCACCTATGATGCAGCAGGAAAGCTTACTAATGCAAATTATCCAAGTAATCAAAATTATGTTTATTCCTATGACAAAGTAGGCAATCGTTTGACTCAGCAAAATCCTGATGAGTCCAAGACATATACGTATGATAATGACAATAAGTTAACAGCAATTGGTAGCTACACAAACTTCACATATGATAACAACGGCAACATGACTCGCAAGCCATCGGAGAGTACAAATCCAGATATGTATTACGCTTATGACTTCGAGAATAGACTCACCTTCTATCATAATGCGAATACCACTAATCAGTATGATTACACCTACGACGGTTTAGGTAACAGGTTAACATCCTTCTTCTCAACTACTCACGAACGATATATCACGGATATGTCAGGTGAGCTACCTCGAACGTTGGCACTGGCTGATGGAGATACCACAAGTCCGACATATGTCTCAAATAAATTTATGTATGGCATCGGCCTAATTAGTGATAATGGATCAAAATATTATCTAGAAGATGCTCTTGGCAATGTACGATTTATGACAAATAGTACAGGAGGTAGCTCCTCATCTCTCTCGTACGATCCATTTGGTATGCCAAGTTCTTCGGTAACAGGAAGCTATTTCAAATTCCAACAGCAGTTCTTTGACGGAGAGAGTGAACTATATTATTTGAGGGCTCGCCATTACGATCCAGATCTTGGAAGGTTTATCCAACGAGATCCTATTGCGGGGAATCTTGAGAATCCCCTCAGTCAAAACGCCTATCAATATGCATATAATAATCCTATTAATTTGAATGATCCTAGTGGAGAACAAGTGTCTCCTCAAGCCGTAGGTAAAATTGGAGAAATATTATCACAAATTACTAAAAATAAGATTAGGATTGAGTCTTTAACCGGTACTGCGAAATATCGTATTCCTGATCAATTAATGAAGCAACTAAGCTTATTATCAGAGGTAAAAAATGTGAAATATCAATCATACACAAACCAATTAAAAGACTTCTTTTACTATGCACGGAAAGAAGGATTAACGTTCGAATTATATACAAGGAGAGATACTGTGTTATCAGGTCCCTTACAAGTATTGATCGATGCTGGATTAATTAAACATAGAATTCTTCCGTAAAAACACCTATATGCAAGTAGATATAAACCAAAAATTTGATAAGAAAATTTTGCAAGACACTAACGCATTTGATGCAATACTTCATAGTTTACAACCAATTAAGCAAAAGCATGAGAAAGAAGCAGATGAAATAAAAAAGATAATACTAAATGAGCTTAATAATAATGAGTTAAATTATACTTCTTTAGAAAATGTGCTCCAGACAAAAAAAGATGTATCAGCTTACAAAGAAGCATTGCCAATCTTAATTAAATGGTTTATAAAAACAGATAACCCAATTATAAAAGAATCGCTTGCTAGAGAACTTACTGTTTCTTTTGCTAACCCTTCTGCCTTGAAACCGCTGATAAAACAGTTCAAAAAGCTCCCGGATAATTGGATATGGCACAATGCAAAATGGGCTATAGGGAACGCTTTAGAAGTAACATCAGATGATAGTATATTTGAAGATTTAGTACAGAGTGTCAAAAATCCAGAAAACGGATATTCGCGAGAGATGGTTGTACTTGCTTTAGGAAAAATGAAAAATCCTAACATTAAAGATAAGGCAAGCGATGTTCTTATAGATTTACTTAATGATGATGAAGTAGTTGGACATGCAATTATAGGATTGAGGAAGTTAAATGCTGTAAAAGCGAAAGATGAAATTGAAAAGTTCAAGAATTATCCTACAGCGTGGGTTCGTGACGAGGCAAAAAAGACAATTGCAAAATTTGAGAAGCTAGAAAATGAGCAAAGCAAATAAAGTACAGGGTTATAAAGAAATTGTTTCCACTGCAAATCAAATTCTTCAAGGTGAGATAGATCTGCTTCAAGGAGATAGATCAATTCTTCAGTTGGCGGCAAATTTAGATTGCTTAGAAGATGCTGCATTAGTACGTTTGAGAGGCTTTGTGTCTGAATTTGATGATGTACCTTCTGAAGAAACAAGAAATAATTTCGGAAAAGATTATTTATCGGAGGTAGATAAAAACTTACAAAGCTATTTAGATAAAAATAAAAATAGCTTGTTGAGTCTACACAAGGAAATTATCAACATATATCAACAGCAAATTGATCAGTTTGAAAGTTCACTTATATCTAAGTTAGTCAAGCATGATCCAATAAAGGTTTACTTCAACGATTTAGAAAAGAAGTATAGCTATGAAAACGAAATTAAATTAATACAAGATCAGTTACCTCATTGTAACTCTGAGGAGCAAGTATCGGATAGGTTACGACATATATTCATTGATATGTATGGAGAAGTGCCCAAAGAGAAAAAAGGAATATTTGATAAGCTTGCAAAAGATATTTGGACTCTTCTAAATTAGCCGTATGAAATATACCTGCCCATGCTGTGGTTATTTAATGTTTGAGGAACCTCCAGGATCATATGATATCTGTAAGATATGTTTTTGGGAAGATGATATGTTTCAATTACGATTTCAAACACTAGATATAGGTGCAAATAATGCTTCTCTTATAGAAGCTCAAAGGAATTATAAAAAATTTGGTGCATCAGAGCTAAGATTAAAACAATACACTCGACTTCCCACAAAAAAAGACAAACGAGATACCAACTGGAGGATATTTGATCCAGCTAAAGATATCATTAATAAAGACTTTTACGGTGTTGCTCGAGATTATGAGTGGGAAAAAGATAAATTAAGCTTATATTATTGGAGATGAAAAATAATTATAAACAAGACGCAACAGGACTAAGAGAAGTATTGAATGAGTTAGATTTTATTGGTATTTATCCCTCCCTTGGAGGACCTAAAGATGAATATGACTGTATGATTTATCCGATTCTTTCTCGTTTATATGCTCAAGCTACAAAAGAACAAATTGAAAAATATCTTATAGGTGAACTCTCAGAACACTTTGGAATTGATGATATTGAATTCATACAACGTATTAAAGCCGTAGATAAGATTATTGACTGGTGGAAAAATAAATAATCTTGCAGATATATAATTATTGCATGTTATCTTTTATAGCTTGCTTCAGAGAATGAAAGAGCTGCATAAATGAGTTAACAAAATTTGCTACTCTCTTATATAAACTCCAAAGCAAGCTGTAGTCATCCTTCCCTTTAATCTGGAAGCCAACGAGTGACTTCCAGAGAATAGTTAAGGAGTCGGAGTTGGTGTAATCACCACTTCACAATTAACATTGTATCCAGACTCACACGTATCTGTGTTTGCTCCTCCGTCTGCGTAAGATGCAGTACCAGGGGCATACAGCTTATCGTTTCCTGCTCCTCCATGAAGATCGGCGGCATCCGTTCCCAAGAGAACATCATTGCCGTTATTTCCATAGAGACTATCCGCACCATCTCCACCAACGAGACAGTCATCTCCACCAAGACCGTTGATCGTGTCTGAACCATCAAGTCCAAAGATCAAATCACGTCCTTCAGTCCCATTAATGGTATCTGAACCGTCTGTTCCAACGATTGTATTATCAAACGTCATGCTGGAACACTGGGCAGGTACAGATGGGGGAGTAACCGTCACTGTTGGAGTAAGGGTTGGGGTTATTTTAACCTCACAACTTACCATGTATCCTGCATCGCAGGTGTCAGTACCACTGCCACCATTTGCATAAGAAGAGGCACTTGGGGCTTTCAGCTCGTCATTGCCACCTTCACCATAGAAAGTTGCCGCATCACCACCAAACATTTTGTCGTTACCGCTTCCACCTTTTACAATATCAGATCCGTGAGCAACGATAACGTCATTACCGTCATCTGCATAGACAGAACTTGAAGCATTACTGGTAACGATACAATCATCGCCACCAAGAGATTTGATGGTATCAGAGCCACCCATGCCAAATATCAAGTCACGTCCAGATGTGCCTTTCAGCGTTTCAGACTTTGATGTCCCGACAATGGTCTTATCAAACGTCATCCCCGAACATTCCATAGGAGCATCAGGATTTACAGCAGAAACACTCTGAGGAACAGTTAATGAAACCGTAAACAAGATTGCTAGTAAAATATAATTTATTTTTTTCAATCAAATCACCTCCTTCCAGCACTTCGCATCTATTATGGTCATACTTTTACTATCACTGCAATAGGAACGGCTGCTAGATTTATCTATAGAGAATTCTTCCAAATCCTTTTCTTGTAATAAACCCAAAAAACCGCTACGATAAAATCGATGCAACGTACACAACTCATTGACACGCTCCGCGGACTTGCGATGCTGGTTATGATTTTGACGCATACCACCGTCTTTTTCTTGCAAGACCCGACCGCTAATTTCTTATGGAATTGGAGCCACTTCGCTGTTCCTATCTTTGTCTTTTGTTCGGTCTATCTATTTTTCAAAAAAAGCCTTCATGAGAAGATTGTATTCTGGAGCTTTATCAAAAAGCGTTTTATCAGACTCCTTATACCGTATTATTGGTTTCTGGTGTTCTTTCTGATTGTCTTATTCTTTACAAAACCGGAGACACTAAGCATCAAATATATCCTGCAAAGTATCTTTGTCATTGGGGGAGTAGACATCAATTGGCTGGTCTTACTCTTTATGATGATAACCATCATCTTGCCATTCTTTGCATGGAGCTTTAATAAAGCAAAGACATTGTTCTGGGGATTCTTTGGGCTATCATTAATCAGCACAGCGATTTTGCTTTTTGTCTCTCCAGACATTTCTTATAAAGCAATCATGTGGTTGCCGTGGTCTACCGTGCTTTTTGTAACCTTATTTTATGTCTTGCATCAGAAAGCAAAAAAGGCATTATATCTTTTGTTTCTGGTCAGTGGAGTAACATGTCTCATCACGGCATGTATCCAATTGCAACAACACCATAGTTTGGTATTAATTAATAATAAATATCCACCCAACCTCTTTTACCTTTCGTATGGCATTACAATTCTGCTTGGACTAACGCTTCTGCCAGAAAAACTGTTTGCCCATGCGCTTTTTCTCAAAACAGTCAATTTCTTTAGCAAATTTTCCTATTCCATTTACTTCATTCATTATCTTATCCTGACAATTATGGCAACTGTTATAACCCAATGGCATTTCACTTGGTACACATTCTTTTTAATGATTCTTATGACGACGATAGGTGCGCAGTTACTGATGAATATATTTCAGAAGGAAGTACTAAAGAAACTATTTGCTAACAAGACCAATTAGTTCTACTTGATCAAGAATGTGTCCTTCCATTGCTCCGAGAACTGATTGCTTGTCAGCTGTGGAATCAAGCGGTAAGAGAGAATCAAGCGCATACACTTTGAAAACATACCGATGGGTTCCACTAGGAGGACATGGAGCGCCATATTCAGATTTGCCAAAACTCGTGAGTCCTTCAACGCCAGCTGGTTTGGTATTTTCAGCAAGCTCTCCTGAAATAGGTAAATTAAAAACAACCCAGTGCACCCAATCGCCAGATGGAGCATCAGGATCAGTGACGACAAGAGCAAGACTTTTGGCATTTTCGGGAACGTCAAGAAATTGGAGTGGGGGATTGATACTGTCACCAACGCAGGTATATTTCGCGGGCATCGCTTCATTGTGACGAAACGCACTACTTAAAATCCTCATATCTTTATATTATCACTTTTTTATCAACTAGCAAATAAATAACTGTCAGACTGGCAATAAGCTTCTGCTTTTGCTACAATAGATGTTCGCTTATGAAAAAGCTTTTTCAACATCAAATGTCAATTATCGTATTGACGCTGTTTCTTGACTCATTGGGTTTTGGAATTCTTATTCCGATTGTGCCATTGTTGTTTGCCGATGCAACGTCTCCATTTTATATGCTTTCAGGAGCTGTATCTGTACAGACAGGCTATATTTTGCTTGGTCTTCTTACAGCGATCTTTCCACTAATGCAGCTTTTCTCAACGGCTATCCTTGGACAGCTCTCTGATAAATATGGTCGTCGCCCAGTGCTTCTGTACACGTTGTTTGTCACATCGATATCCTATGCATTATTTGCGGTAGGAATTGCACTTAAAAATATTCCATTGCTGTTTATCTCACGAGCACTTGCTGGTATTTCTAGTGGCAACATGTCTGTCGCACAAGCATCAATTGCAGATCTCACAAAACCAGAAGACCGGGCAAAAAACTTTGGACTCATGGGAGCTGCTTTTGGTATCGGATTTATTCTTGGACCATTCATTGGAGGCAAGCTTTCAGATCCAACAGTGTTGCCATTTCTGAACCCAACCATTCCATTTGTGTTCGCAGCACTTTTAAGCTTTGCTAACGCATTGTCGGTAAAGTCGTTCTTCAATGAAACCAACAAGTTTATCAAAATAGAAAAAGTCCTAGCATGGGGCAAAGCAATTCAGAACATTCGAAAAGCGTTTAATCTCAAACATGTACGATTCCTGTTCTTAACCAACTTTCTCTTTATGTCAGGGTTTACCTTCTTCGTAACATTCTTCAGTGTGTATCTTATTGATAAATTCCACTTCAATCAAGGTGGTATTGGAGACTTCTTTGCCTTTATTGGTTTGTGGATTGTGTTCACTCAAGGATTTTTAGTCCGCAAGGTAGCAAAGTATTTCAACGAATATCAGGTACTTCGATTTACGATTATTGCAGACGGTTTCTTTATTGGACTTATGTACTTTGCTCCACATGCATGGGTGCTGTACTTCATCAATCCATTTATCGCAATCTGTAATGGTCTTTCATTTGCCAACATGGCAGGACTTATCTCTCGCTCTGTTGATCAAAAGATTCAAGGAGAAGTGCTTGGTATCAATGGCAGTGTCCAAGCATTGGCACAGCTCATCCCACCTGTTCTTTCAGGAGTGCTTGCGGCGATTCTCGCTCCAGAGATCCCACTTCTTGTAGCCGCAGGGCTTATTATCTTTTCAGGAATTTTGTTTAACGTATTTTATAAGCCAACCAAGACTCCTGAACATATTCCTTCATACTAAGAACTACCCCGTTTTTGCTATAATGACTATATCACTATTTTCTCACGATAGAGAGACAACCACATGATAGAACAACCATCATATATACGAATAGAACAAAAACCATCCCTCTGCGGCCCAGCATGCCTTGAAATGATTTTTACTCGGCGTGGCAAACCAGTTTCGCAAGAAAAACTGGCACTCATGCTTGATACCAAAGTGCCACCAGGACATGAAACCGCCTACACTCTTCCAATTCCTATTACTACAGATCCTGCGAAAGCGGGGACAACGCTTGAAGTCTTTAGTATAAAAGTACCACAAATCTCACGACAACTAGGTATCCCACTTCGTACAACAATTTATCATATGACTGATATAAATAATCTATCTGAATTTTTAAGCAAACACCTTCAAGCAGGCAACGATGTCATGGTCAACTTTAAAGACGTCTTAAACAAAGAAAAATCTGGGCTGGGTCATTTTGCACTAATTTCAAAAGCTGCTGAAGAAAATATCGAACTATGTGATCCGTGGGCAGGCAATAAGGCATTTTACACCGTATCAGATAACAGTCTAGCAGAACAAATCAATACAAAGACATTGACAGGGGAAAAGCGTGGAATAGTTGTCTTCAGCACAGCAGATTAATAAGTATATTTGCTATACTGAGGCTATGATTATCTCTCACGACAGCGAGACACCAGCACACGGTCAGCAAGTATTTACCGCCGGTGCTTTTATTCATCACAACTTTGATGGTGTCACCAAAGTCTTTCTTCCCAAACGAGCTGCGACCAAGAAGTTTATGCCGGGTATTTATGAATTCCCAGGAGGACACATTGAGTTTGGTGAAGAAATGGTTGAAGGACTCAAGAGGGAAGTACGAGAAGAATTAGAAATGGAAATAACTGTCGGCGATCCTTTTTATGTCTTTGACTACAAAAATCCCATCAAAGGTTCTCACAGCATTGAAGTAATTTACTTTGCGACGTTTGTAAATTCCATTGAAGAAATAAAAATTCATGAAGGAGATCATGATAACTTTGGTTGGTTTTCAGAAAAAGAGATTGAAAAAATCGCAGAGCATAAAAGCAGAGAGGACAAGGAATTCCCCGCAATCCTCAAAGGCTTTGCAATCCTCCGAGGAGAGAAACTTCTCACGAAATGATAAAATACAATTTGCACAATGACAGAAACAAAAACAGGTTCATTCGATCCAGAAGACTTTGGTGCGTTAAAAAACAGATTCCAGTCATTACTTGGATCACAAAGACATGCTGAATTTCGTGACGAGGATGATAATGGGGTAGCGATATCTCGTGGTAGAAGAAATGCACGTTTAAGTATCGCCCTTCGAGATATCAGTCCAGCCGTTCATCCTCAGGGATATGAACTCTATCCATATAAAGAACTTATCGTTGCATCAAGACGGTTGCATCCAGTAGAGACAAGGGGCGCGATGGTAAGAAATAAGCAAGGAATACTTGTTAAATGGGAACCTCGAGAGCAACTCCCTTCGTATGAAAGGATGGGGAGAGCCGAAAAGAAAGAGAAACCTACTCAACCAGATTATCAACCTGAGATAACTCCCTATATTGATGCAGTAAAAGCAATTGATCTCAGTAAAATACATGATCCTTATGGACGAACTGAAGATGAACAAAAACGAGAAAAAGAGGTTTTGATAGACTTTCAGAACCAAACAGAGAGATTAATAGAGATAGCACGACTAAACGGAACAGCAGCAGAGTTGATGTCTGCACTTACTACGATGACAATATACCCTGAAACAACTATCATTTACAGATATGAAGCGTCCTACTTTTTACCGACTGGTGAGAATGTTATTATAAGACAAGAAGCAAAAAATGCAGGATATGCAACTGAAAATGTTGTAGAGATTCTTTCTCAAAGAAAAGATATCCCAGCAAGAATATATGAAATTCGTAGACCAGATAGAAGATTAGGTGTTACTCTCATTAATCCAAAACATAAGCAACGAAATAATCCTGTTTCAGCAGACAAAGGAGAAGAACTAATTACGATACTTAAATTACTACATTGAATGTGAGTGAGCGGGCGATGGGAATCGGACCCACTGCCTTCTCCTTGGTAACAAGGCGTTCCGCACAGATAGAGATTTCTGTTAACAACAGGATAGCAGATACTTACAAATTGGTAAATAAGTAATTCATATGTCCAGATACTTATTGAACCTATTAGTTACGAGTGCTATACTTTGCATAGATTTAGACAAAGAAATATGGCAAAACGTATATTAATTAGCTTTGATTATGACCATGATCGTAATTACCGTTATCTCCTATCAGCCTTAAAAGCAAACGAGAGCTCCCTCATTAATTTTATTGATGCAACCCCTAGAGAAATAAACAGCTTTGATATCGGAAGGATTAAAGCAGTACTGACACAGAAGATAGCACAATCAACTCATATATTAGCTATAATAGGTGCCCATGCAAACACGCCCCATGCTCAACGGATGTTAATAGGGGATCGCAATTGGCAGTGGTGGGAAATTAATAAAGGAAAAGAGCTTGGTAAGAGATTTATTGCCGTTAAGATCAACAGGACGAATGTCTCTCCCGACCCAATACTTAATACCAACGCAACTTGGGCATTATCATTTAATATTCCAGCAATCTTAGCCGCAATCAACCAGTCACAATAATTATGATATCAATTGATAAACAGATTGAGGTACTACATGATCACTACAATAAAAGCTTTGAATTAATAAGAGAACGAGAAAAACAACGTGATTTTTTATTTCTTCTTCTAATAGGGCTGTACACTGTACTTCTTATAGAAGTTAAATATCCGGCAAACTTTGGTGATGCATTAGGGAAGCTATCGCTTCAAATCGGAGACTTTCAACTTGGGATGTTACCTTTAGCAGCACTACTAAGCGTTTCTTGGATCTTCACCTTTACAGTTGCGTTAAGATACTGCCAGGCAACCGTTGCGGTAGAAGTACAATACAGATACCTCCACTTACTTGAGGGAAAAATTTCAAAGTTGTTTAATGATGAAAACTTATATCAACGGGAGGGTAAAGCATATTTGGAAGACTATCCTCTTTATAGAGAATGGGTATGGTTTGTATACGTCATCTTGTTCCCAATTATCTTATGTCTTGGCACAGCAATCATTATAACTACGGAATGGCAAGGACTACAAACATCCTTCTGGTATAAGCTATTTGATACTCTGATAGCAGTAGGACTACTAATTTCGGTATTGGTTTACAGGATACCCGTCCAAATCGCAAGTAGAATAAAAACAAAATTCAAACGCAACAATTGATGAGTCTTTTCTTCTTTTGGTCAAAGTAAGAGTACATGCCTAGATTAGACATCCAACGTCGCACTTTGTAGATTGTGCGACATAAAGTTGAGGCTAAAATGTATGGTTGATTATATAACCAAGGCTGCTCGATATATTATGGGATAAATTTATTAATAAACTGGGTCTTTTTTCAGATCTGACTGTACTAATGGAAAAGAAAACTCATACTTATCCAAAATAGATTTTACTAAATCATAAAACCATTCTGGAGAATCAGGGGCAATGAATACTTTTTTTATAAGTAGATTAATATCAATAGGTACATATATACCACTACTTGTTTCTCGAGAAAAATTTATTGCTCCTTCTTCTGTTGAAAGATCTATAATTACTCCTCTTAGTTCCTTCTCATGATTAAAACTTTTTCTTTTATGGAAAAATGCAGAATAAGCATTTCCTTCTGGTACAAAATCTTTATTATAATTTATATATTTTACCTCGCTTATAATAATATCGTGATTACTATAATCTCTAAAAGCTTCTGAGAAGCTTGTAATATCTGATTGGATCGCTAGACCTTCTCCTCTTTGAATGTATAAACCCCACATGGCAGCCGATTCATCATTGTTTATATGCCAACAATTAAATATGTCTTTTTTATAAGGTTTTTGTGGATTGTAGGAATCTGTTGAAGCAAGTCTGGTGCATTTTTATAAAGAGTTGGTCGTAACTTGACATTAAAATCAGAGAATGATCCCTCAAATTTATCATTTAACTTATCAGCTCTAGAAAAAAACAGTGATTTTGTAGCTAATAACGACACAAATTTAGTAAAACTAAGATATCTCCATATTTTTGTGGTCTTCTTATGTTTTATAGGAAATTGAGTATGGTCTTTATGCATTGCAATATCTCAATTATAGCAACTAATCATAAGAACCCTAATATCATGCAAGAATTAGGCTACAAACATAGATTCAGGAATCAATTTTGCTACCTGAACTTCTGCTTTTATTCTAAATTGAAAAACTTTTTATGCTGTACCCAGTGAAAAAAATCTATTTTTTAATTGTATTTTTCGAGTAGCGAGGTGTGCTCTTATAACCAGGATTTTCTAAAAACTTTATTTAATCTAAAGAGATTTAGCCTCGAAGGTATATAATACTATATCATATTGATCATTAAAGAATTAAATGTTTTCCTCTATGACCGTCCTGTTTTCTCTTGGCTCATCGATGGTCGTCTCAACACTTTGCATCCAGTTGTAGAAATTGGTCGGTCCATACTCTTTCCACTCAGCATTAGTATTTGATTGATTCACGCCCAAAAAGGCTCGATAATATTTCCCTCCTGAGCCATTGATAGTTACGCCAGCTTGCTTAATAGAATAACCTGAGTTATATATGTCACGGATGAAGTCATATGACATTCTTTTGACACTATCACTCACAAAGAACTCTGGCCACCTGTTATGAATCTTTGTTACCAACCAAGTACCATCAGCTTGTTTTATAGCCTGTAAATGCCCATCATCTGTCTCTATATAGACAGTACCTGTTTGATCGCCACCTGCCTTCATTTGAGAGAATAAATTACTCAGGGGCTTGCCTACCTCTTCGATTGATGTGGGAACTGCTGTAGGGCTTTGTGAGACTGCTACAGTAGAAGATGCTTGGGTAGCAATTACGTTAGGTGTCTCCTTAGTGTGAGACGAATTGATCGCTGACCCAATGAAAATCAAGAGCCAAAAGCTTCCGATAAGTGCATATTTTATTTTAGGATTCCAGTGTTGCTTCCACACCCAATAAGTAAGGAAAAACGGTGAGAAAAGAAGAATAACTAATATACCCCATTTTGTTTTAAAAAAGTTTTTCTTAGTTGTGGATACTGATTGATCAGTCATATCTCATATGAGAATACAGGAAAACATATTTCACGTCAAGCACAAACATGTGCCTAAAAATAAAATCTATCAGTGTTCATTTTTCCTTCGTCATTGCGTACGCTACTACAAGTATGGGCTACAAAATTAATCAACAGTTGGGAGATAAGATTGCAAGAGTACGTAAGGAGAAGAAGTTGACCCAAGATCAGTTAGCTGAAGAGATTGGGGTACAGACCGCTACTATCAGTAATATTGAAACAGGAAAGACAGATACCTCTGTCTACACCGTTTTTAAGATAGCTCAAGCCCTTCGACTCCATATTAAAGAACTCTTTGTCTTCCGTTAATCCACTAAGTCCCGCACTTATAGCACATTTGTCATAATTTGTCCTAAGATGTCAATTAAACTGAGGACATAGGATTATATCCATTTTGATGGTTGACAAAAATGATATAATCTGATATACTTCACTTACAAATAAAGACAGGTCTTTTCTTAAATTAAGAAGAATCCAGACCCGTATTCTACAAGCCGAAAGGCATGTGGGGTGCGGGCTTTTTTTGTGGCAAAAATAGCTCATTAATAATCTATAGCCCAAAGGAATAAACCTTTTCAAAAATTATGGCAAGTGAAACATCTTGGGTTGATAGCTGACCCCATTAATTCGATAGTCGTAGGATGTCATGAAGCGACTTTAAAGCGGTGCAAAGCCGCATAAACAAATGTTTAGCAAGTAACATGCAGGGTGATGCCTCCGGGTCGGCTACAGGAAGACCCGCCGAGATGGAATAACTTCTCATTTCTCCTTACTCTGGGGGTAGGGGGGAATGAGTCTCAATGGAATAATCTCTATATCACATATTTATGCATATTCTAGTCTTGAACCAATAAATATAATGCGTTGATAACCTCTTTAGATCAGCTAATACTCTAAGCTAATTCAAGTACGAAATTAAATCCAAATACTATTAATAAATTTATCCACAAAACTAAAGAAATCTGAATCAGGTTATAAATAACGTTATTTTATTTCTGGCTCATTGCAAG
>JAHFKF010000096.1 GCA_023245475.1 Candidatus Levyibacteriota bacterium | reverse complement strand
GTGGTATACTTTCCCTATGTTTGATATAAAGTTACTTCGGGAAAATCCAGACAAAATCCAAGAAGCTGCAAAAAGCAAGCGAGTTAGTATTGATGCTTCCAAAATTCTCCAGGCAGATACTCTTTATCGTGAATGTGATCGTCAAACACAAGACCTCCGAGAACAAATGAATGTTCATGTCAAAGGGATCCAAGGCAAACCAACTCCAGAGCAAATTGCAAAAGGAAAAGAGATCAAAGAAAAGTTGCAAAAGGCAGAAGTAGAACTACGAGACTTAAAAAACAACGTTGACATCTTACTCGCTGGTGTTCCTAATCTGCCAAAACCTGATGTGAAGGTTGGTAAAGATGATTCTGAAAATGAAGTGATCAAAACGGTTGGAGAGCCTAAAAAGTTTACGTTTACACCAAAAGATCATTTGGAGCTTGGTGAGGGACTTGGGATTATTGATGTGAAACAAGCAGCTCTCGTGAGTGGTGCTCGTTTTGATTATCTGATTGGAGACGGGGCGCTACTTGAAAGTGCTCTGCGTCAATATGCGATTGATACATTGCTTGCGGAGGGATTTATTCTCGTGTCTCCACCCGTGTTAATCAAAAAAGACATAATGGCACGTTTGGGTTATACGGCTATGGGTGAGGCTGACAATATTTTTGAATTAGAGCAAGATTCATTGTACTTGGTTGGTACTTCAGAACAATCTCTCGTGCCACTCCATATGGATGATACGTTACACAAAAAAGATTTGCCTAGGCGATATATGAGTTACACGTCCTGTTTCAGACGCGAAGCCGGCAGTTACGGAAAAGATACCAGAGGGATCTTCCGAGTGCATCAATTTAATAAAGTCGAGATGGTATCGTTTGTTGAAGAAGGGGAAGATGATAAGGAACATCAGTATCTGCTGTCATTGGAAGAAAAGTTTTTTGAAGAATTAGGTATACCATATCAAGTGTTGGCAATTTGCACAGGAGATCTTGGTTTTAATGCAGCGCGTAAGTATGACATTGAAGCGTTTATTCCTTCGCAAAATAAATATCGTGAAGTGACATCGACATCAACCGTAACCGACTTTCAATCTCGTCGGCTTAATATGCGATATCAAGATGGCAGTGAACGAAAATATCTCAATGTTCTTAATGGCACAGCTTTTTCGATGAATCGGCCAATCATTGCTATTCTTGAAAATTATCAACAAGAAGACGGTAGTATTGTAATCCCCGAAGTCCTCAGAAAATACATGGGCAAAGATACAATCGTTCCTCAGAAATAAGTTTCTTTTCAGGTTTCGCAGGGGTTTTTTTTGCCTTGAGTATGTGGTAAGATGACTGGTATGTTATCCTTCATCAATAAGTTTTTTGACTCCAATAATCGAGAAATAAATCATATGCGTCCCTTGATTGATGAGATCAATGCTCGGGAAGAAAAAGTAAAGACACTGAAAGATAGTGATTTTCCAAAGCTTACGGCTGACCTTAAAGAACGTGTCAAAGAAGGGCAATCTCTTGATCTATTGCTTCCTGAAGCTTTTTCCCTCGTTCGTGAAGCTGCACGTCGAACCTTAGGTCTTCGCCACTTTGATGTACAACTGATGGGTGCCATGACACTTGCTCAAGGAAAGATTGCTGAACAAAAAACAGGTGAAGGAAAGACTTTAACAGCAACCCCAGCACTGTATCTGCACAGTTTGACGGAAAAGAGTGTGCATCTGGTGACGGTCAATGATTATCTTGCTCGTCGTGACGCTGGTTGGATGGGACCGGTATTTCATTTCTTAGGTGTTTCTGTTGCTTCAATTATTAATGACCAATCATTCCTGTATGATCCTACCTACATTGCCGAAAACCTGACTGATCCTCGACTTACCCATCTTCGTCCTGTCAGTCGCAAGGAAGCATATCAGGCAGATGTTGTGTATGGCATTAATTCAGAATTTGGTTTTGATTACTTGAGAGACAATATGGCACAAGAGACGACTCAGGTTGTCCAACGGGGGTATTATTATGCCATCGTTGACGAAGTTGATTCGGTGCTTATCGATGAAGCACGAACGCCTCACATTATTTCAGCTCCTGACGAATCTCCATCACAAAAGTATTATGAATATGCCAAAGTTGTTGAGAAGTTAACTCCAGAAATTGATTACAAGATTGATGAGAAATTCCGCACGGCACATTTGACAGATCATGGTATTGGTAAAATCGAGAAGTTGTTTGGTATTGCTGATATTTACGAAAAAGATTTCGATACTGTGTATCATCTTGAAGCAGCACTCAAAGCCCGAACCTTATTCCACCGCGAAAAAGAATATATCGTCAAAGACAATCAGGTAATTCTCGTTGATGAATTTACTTGGCGCCTTATGGAAGGACGACGACTATCCGAAGGTATTCATCAAGCAATTGAAGCAAAGGAAAGCGTTCCGATTCAGCGTGAATCAAAGACACTTGCAACTGTTTCTTTGCAGAATTATTTCCGTATGTATGAGCGACTTTCCGGTATGACGGGAACAGCGGTCACTGAAGCTGAAGAATTCCGAAAGATTTATAAACTTGACGTGGTGGTCATTCCGACACATCATCCTGTTGCGAGAGAGGATTTTGCAGATAGTGTGTATAAAACATCTCGTGCCAAAATGTCTGCTGTAGTTGCTGAGATTGAACGAGCTCATAAGACTGGGCAACCGGTTCTTGTTGGTACGACATCAATTGATAAGAACGAAATTATTTCGGAGCTTTTGCGTCGTCGCAAGATTAAGCATGAAGTTTTGAATGCAAAGAATCATATCCGGGAAGCTGAAATTATTTCGCAAGCCGGTAAAAAAGGTGCAGTAACCGTTGCCACGAACATGGCTGGTCGAGGTGTTGACATTGTGCTTGGCGGAGAAGTTCCAGCGGGCAAAAAAACGTCGCCAGAGTTTAAAGAGTGGCAGAAAAACCACGACGAAGTCTTGGATCTTGGTGGCCTTTATGTGATTGGTACGGAGAGACATGAGTCTCGTCGTATTGATAACCAGCTGCGTGGACGATCTGGTCGACAAGGCGATCCTGGTGCTTCTCGATTTTTTGTGTCACTGGATGATGAGATCATGCGTCTTTTTGGAGGCGACCGAATTGCTGGCATCATGACAAGGTTTAATATGCCGGAGGATGTGCCTCTTGAGCATCCATTTGTCTCCAAGTCTATTGAAAATGCTCAAGTCAAAGTTGAAGGGTTTAATTTTGATACTCGTAAGCATCTTGTTCAATATGATGACGTGTTGAACAAACAGCGTGAGATTATTTATGAACTTCGACATACAGTGCTTGAAAATGCTACTGAAGCAAATGACACACTCAAAGAAGAAGTGCAAAGTCGTATCAAGTCAGCGCTTACTTCTCTCGTCACTGTCACGGTTGCTGCAAATACAGAATTTCCTGAGGCAATTAATGAAAAGATTGTTGCAGAGTTTATTACCATCATGCCGTTTGATGAAGCATCACAAAAGCAGCTTGTGGCACAGCTTGAACAGTATCACACAGCTGAAGAAAAGAGCGAGTTTTTAATCAATTTGGCAGTTGATATGTACACCAAGCGTGAAGAGCAGATGGGTGCGCTGTTAACTAGGCAAGTTGAGAAGTTTGTGATGCTGTCTGTTATTGATAACCTATGGATGAGTCATTTGGACGCAATGGATAATTTGAGGCAAGGGATTGGTCTTCGAGGATATGCGCAGAAAGATCCTTTGGTTGAGTATAAGAATGAAGGCTATCGAATGTTTGAACAGTTAATGTGGAGTGTTGATGATGCGATTGTGCATCGTATTTTTAAAGTGCAAGTACAGCAAGGGGCAACCCCTTCTGCAGGCTCAGGGCAAGCTTCTTCCAATCCACAGCATGGGGCAGCTGGACATCGCCACACTCATAAGCATGAAGATGGCTCAGTTCACGAGGATCATGCTCCTTTGCCTGTTGCAAAGCCAAAGAAGATGAAGACCAATACTCCTGAGAGTGAAGTATCTCAGACATCTCAAAAAACAGCAAGTACACCAAAGCTTAGCCGCAATGATCCCTGCTGGTGTGGCAGTGGCAAGAAGTGGAAGAAGTGCCACTATCCACAGGTTTCTTAGCCTATTGTTTTTGAATACAGCCTATACTACACTACTTTTAGTATGAAACAAGAACTTACCAACGATACAGTAGTTATTGAAAAACAAAATAAGTGTAAATTAGATGTTATGCAATATTCTAAGAACGAGAATTTCGTTACAAGGATTATTTGAAGTTATTTACTGAAGAGACATAGCTATGAAAATTCCTGATACACATCGTAAAAAAGCATTGATTGTTATCGATTTACAACCTGCTTTTATTAAACCGCATAACAAACATATAATTCCAAATATTCAG
>JAHFKF010000095.1 GCA_023245475.1 Candidatus Levyibacteriota bacterium | reverse complement strand
TGTATTTGGCTCTACAGCATCCTTTCGATGCGCGCATCGGCTCGCGTGTCTAAAAGCCTCCTCAACAGCGTGCACAACAAGCTCAATAGCAACAATTTTGACGATGTCTTAGTATTGTGCGAAGAGAATAAAGGCCTCTTTTGCAAAATGCTCTCCACAGGAATCCATTCGCGCCGCCACGGTCTGCCTGTGATCCTTGAAGCGATGAAAGCGGAAGGAAAACGTTCAACTGTCTCTTTCTGGCAGAAAATTGGACTCTTAAACGACATCGCTATCGTTGCTCCCATGCTTGGTCTCCTTGGAACAGTTCTCGGCATGTTCTATGCCTTCTACGATGTCAACAGATCGATGGAGAGCATCTCCACACTGTTTGATGGATTGGGAGTATCTGTGGGAACAACGGTTGCAGGACTGATCGTAGCCATTCTTGCCCTCATCCTTCACTCTACTGCAAAATACCGACTTGTAAGAACTCTAAACGATGTTGAAAATGAAGCGCAAAATGTTGCCGTCCTTATTGAGGATCGCACTTCCATTCATAGAGGATAAGCCATGAGCATGATTCCAGAAGATGAACTCAAGAGGTTCGGAGGTTTGAATCTCGCTCCCATGGTCGATTTCCTCTTTTTGGTCGTCGCCGTGTTTGCAACACTTGCTGTCACTAAAGCTGCTCTTTACGACAACCAAATCCAGCTTGTTAAAGTGCAGCCAGCTGCCGACAACTCCCCTTTTGTCGGGCACAACGATTACTACATCATCAATTTGAGCGTGAATGCAGAAGGCGAGTACAAATGGATTACTGAGTTCAACGAATATCTCATCGATGGCGTCAAAGGGATCCAAGGCGAGCTGAAAAAGCAGCAAAACCTAGGTCTACTCCCCAAAGAAACGGACAAAACGAAGGTCCTATTGCATATCGACAAAAATGCTAAGTGGGAACCTATCGCCCGGGTGATCTTCTCGGTTAGGCAGGCAGGATTTGAAATCCATCCGGTCTACGACTACGACGAAGAAACTCTATAAATTGAAAATACTTTATAATATCCTATGGACCTATCCCAGTAAAGTTCTCTTGACAAAAGCATGAAGACGCACTAAAATTCGCCCTTTTTGCAATTCTCATTGCCCAGATGGTGGAATTGGTAGACACGCCAGATTTAGGTTCTGGTGCCGTAAGGTATGTAGGTTCGAGTCCTATTCTGGGCAACTTCTAGAGTAAGAGGTGTTTTGAGAAAAATACTTCCCCTTCTTTCTCTTATTATTTTTCTATGTGCTAGTTCGTTGTTCTCAAGTGAAAATGGCACTGTCATCGCTTTTGCCGGTCTTTCGGGATCAGGGAAATCGACGATGACTAAACTATTAGCCCGGCAATGCTCTAGCATTTCTCTCATAGAACCAGAAGAAGATCAATGGCCCGATATTTTAAAAAGCGAAGGTATTGTCGATAGCTTTACAATGTGGATGGGTTTTCGCGGGATATGGCTTCCCTTGCAATATCAAGCACAGGCGCTGAAAAAACAAAATAAGACCGTATTTCTCGATACGTACTTCATCAAGATTCTAGGCTACGAGTTAGATGAGCCCGGTGTGGAATGGTTATTTCCTAGAAACGATCCTTACTTCTCTCTTTTTTACCAAATCTGCAAACTCGACATTGAGCAACTGCCTGATCCCGATTGCATTGTTCTAATTGATGTCACTTATGACGATTGGCTCAAACTTCTCGGCACCCGCAGCCGAAATTGGGACAAAAGACCAGGTTTTGCTGAGTCATATTCGTACACGTTGCAAGCCATTGACCATGCTGTTGAGCAGCTTTGTCATGAAAGAAATATCCGACTCATTCGTTTTCATACAGAATTTGGAGATGCAAATGAACAGTCTGCTCGTCTTAGATCTCTTCTCATCCAAGAAAAAGTTCTCTAAACCTGTTCTCACATCATCGCCATTGCATTGGCTAAAATTACCCTCCTATCTTAACCATTATACTGGTCAAAATAGTGATCTCACACGACTCTTCATTGTAAAGATTCGATTAAGAAAGTTTTTGTTTTTTGTTAATTCTGCGATGTGGTAATTTTTTTATTCTTCGCGAGTTCTTGCCCCTGGATTTCAGATGCACAGAGCACCTCCGAAGAAAATGAGAGAACGCGGAAATACGCAATGGAAACATGCGATTCTCTCCGATAACATAAACCAACAGAATTAAAGGCAATCACATGCTTTCTAAAAAATTGATCGTTCCGTCACTTGCAACGCTTCTTCTTCTCCACGGCAGCATCATCGCTGATGATACAGTCCAAGGCAATAGTGAAGCATCCATTGAAGAACATGTTCCTGTTCGCAGCCGCGAAATGAGTTCTACTAAACGAGAAATCATGGAACGCTCAAGAGGAAATGAATCTGCAGAAGAAACTCCACCTCAAACAGATGCTTCTCCAACTGTGCAAAAAGCAAATAATCGCATCTCGTCTAACCAAAACCAGTTTATGTTTGCACCTTGTCAAATGACTGGACCTCAAGTCAACTTGGCAGCTTATACATATCCTATCAACTGCCATTTTTTGATCAGCATTTCTGACAGCAACCGTTCTTTGGAGATAGAGGATGGATCCCATTGGGAAGTTTCTCCTACTGATATCTATACGCTGCTTAGCTGGAGACGTGAAGACAATCTCGTCATCACTCCAAACAAAAGCTGGCTGTGCGCGTACAATTATTTCATCACAAACAAGAGCAGAAGAAACTCTTATGTGAAAGCAAACCTCGCTGTAGGTCCCATGTCCCATGGCCCTTATTCGCACTGGATTGTTGACATCGACTATTTTGGAGGGCATGTTAACTTAGAAAACCAAATGATCTGGTGTGTGAGCCCTGATGACGGCTACATTCTCAAAGAATGGGGCTCAAACGACCACATCATTTTCGGAAAATTCGATTCTTGGTTCTCTCCCTATGATCACATTCTAATCAACGTCAACATGGACAATTACGTCCACGCAAGACAATACTAACAACAAAAAGAGGTTACTCATGGCTACTATAAGTAACATAAATCACCAACACCGATGGGTGGAACAGAACGCAAGGACAGATGTGCGCCTTCAAGCCAATTCTTTCCTGGGTGACGCTTGTTCATCCGTTATGAAAGTCTCAATGCTAGCTGTCTGTGCATTCGCAGCGATGCTAGCTGTTGTCGTCGCAGGGCCAATTGGACTTGTTGTCGTATTAGCGGGTGTATCCCTGTATACACTCTTTAGTTGCTGCTCATCTCGGCACAGCCATGGCATCAGATATATGTGGGATCCCAATAGAGATCCCGATGACCAAATTCCCTATGGTCAACAACCTCCAAGAGGAGGACATGTTCAAGTAGGTGGAGGGCACCAACTGCCTAATCAGCAGCGTGGAGGACATGTTCAAGTGGGTGGAGGACACCAGCTGCCCCATCAACAGCGTGGAGGACATCAACATCCCAACCCATATGGCGGAGGCAATCAACACCCACCGCTTCATGGTGGCCCACACATAGGCGTTGGACAGGGGCACAACCTACAGCGTGGTGGTGGACAGCCTAACCAACCCCCACTCCAGCCATCAGGTCCTAATGGACACGTCCAAGTCGGCGGCGGCCACAGACGTTACTAATTGGCTTTGGATCCATTCTGTAAACCGCTGCATGCAATCCATGCAGCGGTTTTTTGTTTCCAAAAAAATGTTTTGAGATTGTTGTGCATAAAACAGCCGAATGCTATCTTTTGCGCTATGGTTTTGACCTGGATATGGACCAGGTCGCCTAGGAACCTATCCGAATAAAAGGTTTCGTCGATTTTCGGGATTATTTTGGTCTCTTTTCGATTCTTTTGCTGGGGGTAATATACGCGAGTTGATATAACCCCCAGCAAAAGAATCGAAAAGCGGCTCAAAAGAACCTGAAAAGCGACTGAAACTTTTGTTCGGATAGGTTCAACAATAGAGGAGAAACTCATATGGGCAAAGCAAAAGAAGTAAAAAAAGAAGACCGTAAGAAACCACAGAAAACACTGAAAGAAAAGCGTTTGGCAAAACAAGAAAAGAAAAAGAAATAAGCTATAGCCTGGGTGGAGAAATCTACCCAGGCTCTCTCAACCTAATGTCGTAAAAAGAAAAATCGATTCCATCTCTTCTGGAGTGAGTCCTCCATGTGCAGCATAGAAGTGTTGTGCAAAACGGTGATTCTCAAACCACCAGAAAACACTCTCTCCGATATAAGGCAAAACAACCAAATCGCTGACTCTTTCTTTGAGGCGTTTATGAGGCGCTTTGCTGCCGAAAAATCCTTGAGAGAGCAACTCTTCTACAAAGACAACATCAGCAACTCCTTTGAGCTCCTTGTCTAAAAGATGCTGCGCTTCCTTTAAATACTCTTTTTCGATGTGCAAGAAAAAATCGCGGCAGGATCCTGCT
>JAHFKF010000094.1 GCA_023245475.1 Candidatus Levyibacteriota bacterium | reverse complement strand
GACTATGAGTGAGACCGACTTCTTGCATATGCAGGATTCATCACTCTCTCAAGCCATTCAAGAGATCATTCAAGAATACGTGACGTATTACAAAAGCGACCATATCCACGGTGGTTTTGCAGGTGGCGTCATGTACGATACCCTCGTCATCGCCTGCTTACTATGGCCAGAACTCTTCAACACGGAATTACGACATGTAGTTGTTGAAACGGGAGATGGACCCGCACGCGGAGCAACTGCTGTTGACCTCAAACGCAACAGCCAGCCGAATTGCCTGCTTATTACTCATAACAGAGAACGAGTGCCATCCGGTATCGACGCTCAAACAGTGAAGCAACGCCTACTCCAGCTCCTTACCTGAGAAACCAAAAGATCTTCCTATCCCCATGCAGAACGCACGGGGATTTTTTTTAGATTGATTACTTAGTTCTTCCCAAGATAAAAGCCTCTTCTTGAGGGTTTGCACGATTACGAGCGAATACGATAATGACATCATTACTTTCTGCAAAAATCTCTTTATCTCCGTCATATCCTATGAGTTGATTCTTTGATAGCTTTTCAAAGTCAGAAAATTGCTGTGCGAGTTTAAAGTTTTTCTTCGTGATGTAAATTGACTTTGCCAAAACCTCTTTCTGTTTCTTATTGATAGGCGGAAGTTTGCCTTTTTTTAATCCCAGTGTCAAAAGAAAAATATCAACTGCATTGAGCGCTAAATCATAAGCATTCGGATCATTATTCGAACCGCATTCTATACAAATTCCATAACCACCCCTTTTGTTAATAAAGTAATCAGTCCCACCAGGTTCTATACTATCCCACCCATACGAACGAATAGAAAAAGGCATTCTTTCTGCGATAAAAAAAGATTTTTGTTCGCAAATAACAAATGGAGTACTTGTGAGCGAATTACTCGAATGAATGTCCAATACCGCATCACACTGCTCTAGGTATGGTATTATTTCCAGCGCTCTTTTTCTTTCGTAACTATTTTTTTCTGAATCAGTAAGATTTCGGTCTTCTTTAAAAGCTCTGTTAAGATTCATCTCAGTAAAACGGACTCCATTCTCAATTGCGAGAGGATTCCCATAGATTAAATACACAGTTCCCGAATCCAGTCTAAGATGAGTGCGCAAATAATCTATTGCCTTTACACCACAAAATTCATTACCATGTACACCACCTAATATGGCAACCGTTTTTCCATTTACTGCACCATTTATTTGTGTAATATTCTTAGCACTTGACATAATAATTTTAGGCAATGTCATAGATAAAGGTAGGATAGTAAGTTACAATAAATGCGGCGTTAATTTTTTTCTTCCTCTTTGATGGGCAACTCTAAAGGCATTGTATCCCCGAATCTTGGTGATGCTCTATTTAATCGCCTTTCAAAATCTCCCCAGTTAATACAACCCTTCATCAAGAAAATGATGTTATCCAAATGCTTCTTTAATTCGGGATGCCCATACTCTCGCGTAAGATGCTGATGTAACTTTCTAGCACGATTGCCGGATGATGATTTAGGATTTACCTCTTTCAGTGTTTTGAGAACTCCGGGAGCAAGTCGTTTGTACACAATATCGTTTGTCCAATGTCCAATATAACTTGGCTTGCTTTTCGTTCTCGGCGGATATGACATATTTTTAAGACGGAAAAGATGCCTGTAGTATTCATCAGGAAAGGTTTTTGTCCACCTTGCCCATTCATCCGTAATATATTTTTCTAAAATCTTCTGTAGGGCTTCACGATCTCGCACCTCCTGATAACCAGTAGCTTCATCAACCAGCGCGATAATGCCGATTACAGCCAAACCGCGCACAAGGATTTCGCACTGCTTTGCAATATGCGCCTGCTGTATTTGAAGTTTCTCATTTTCCCTTGCCGTCAATACGGCCTCACAAATGTCTGGTAAGATTGTTGCCTCATAACCATAAATGATACCACTAGGAGATTTGAACTTTATAGGGCTAGTGATCGCAGCCCTTATTTTGGCTGAGATAAAAGGATTTATCGCTCTCTGGGTGATAAAATTAGCTAAACGGTCACCACCCTTTCTTGAACTACCACGAGCCATTCCTAAAGATCGGATCATGCCGGATTGAGCTAATACTCGCGTGCCGTCTGCCAAGACATAGCAAGGAATTTCACGATTGCCAATTTTTAGCGGATGATCGGGAGAACCAAATTTTGACTCAATAATTTTTTCGTTCATAATGTGCTAAATGGTTACAGCTTTTAATACTAATGTCTCAAATATATCTTCATCATCGCGTTTATTGTATCGGAAACAAAACTCGTTGATGTAAGAATTGAGATGCTTTTCCGTCACATGATGATATTGACCCATAATCCCTCTTTTCAAAAGTGACCAAAAATTTTCAATGCTATTTGTGTGTGCTGTCCCGTTTACATACTGACCCGTCCCATGATTTACGACAAAATGCTTGTATTTCTTTGAAAGGCCATGATATGAACCCCACTCATCAGTCATAATAGTTGATCCCACTTGTACGCTCCTGTTGATAATGCTTTGCAAGGTTTTTGACTGCACATTGCGGACTTTTTGAGCACGTACTTTGCCTTTGCGCTCCAATATCCCAAATACCGGCGTTTTATCTTTTGTGCTTCTTCCCTGGCCTCCTTTTGTCTTATCGCTATTGTGCTTGTTTTTATTTTTGCCACCGACATAAGTTTCATCCGCTTCAATTATACCCTCCAATAGATCGCCATACTCCATCATGGCCTTTCTCACGCGCATGAGCATAAACCATGCAGTATCTTTGGTAACTCCTATGTCCCTTGCTAATTGTCTCGCGCTGATGCCTTTTCTAGCATTGAGAACTATCGAAATAGCAAGAAACCATTTTTGTAAATCAAGTTTCGTCTTGTGAAATATAGTGCCAACTGTTACACTAAATGAGATATTACAGCTATTGCAATGATAGCGTAGCTCGTCTTTCATTTCTGTTATCCTCTCACTTTTGCAGTATGGGCATAAGGGCTTCCCGTTCCAACGAACCTGCTCCAAATGCTTTATGCAATCTTCTCGGGTAGGGAATCGCTTGTATACCTGAATGATATTCATAGGATGTGTGTATTACCTAATGGTAGTATCATATTAACATACCCGCAAAACCCGTCAAACCCTTACCTGTGGATAACTACTACCTTTATCTATGACATTGCCTAATTTTATTGATACACAATAGCATAAGATCGTACACAATACAACCAAGAACGAATCACGAGGTTAGGTTATGACTACCGAGACAAAAATCGAGCCTTTCCATCCGAATGGTATCAATCGTCATCTCCTCAACAATGTAGTTGCATGTTATCAACAAGTTTATGCCGAGTCTCCATGGCACGAATGGATGAAATGTTTAATCTGCAAGAAATCTTGGGGCATAAAGGATAAGGAGCGTCTCGCGCAGCCACCTCGCTTAATTTCAACGTAATATCTTTGGAATGCGCAATCCTATGCACGATATCTGCAGTGAGATGCTGACCGTCAATGATAATTTGACGAAGTTGTTTCATATCCTTAAGATTAGAGAGTAAAACTTTTTTTATATTATAATGGTATAGCAAAGTAAATATTCTTACCAATAGACCAATAGAGAAAAAATTGTATGTTACAATACGATAATCTTCTGAACATACTTGTTCAAGAAAATGGTGAATCGCTTGTTGCTGTCCAAGATTCCATACCGGATATTGTCTGTCAATATGAAAAATTTGATATGGAGCCATACGCGGGTAATCGCATGCTCGTCCGCATGGATGTCATGGAGCGTTTACAGCTCGTTTCCAGATTGCTTCAAAAAAGGGATTCAGCAGCACGCCTTAAGCTTGTATATGCATACAGGCATCCTGTTGTCCAAGAACGTTATTTCCTAAAACGTGAAGAGGAACTAAAAATACATTTTCCAAACCTTCTCCATGAAGATATTAAGCGTCGCGCTCACTTATTGTCAGCTTCACCCGATGTAGCAGGACATCCCACTGGAGGTGCCGTTGATATTACCATCTTGCGCGGTGAGCAGGAAATTGATATGGGAACGCGCATTGCGGACTTTTCCGATACTGAAAAAATCCAGACATATTATCCGAATTTGACTGATCTACAAAAAAGTAACCGAGAGTGGCTACGACAGATCATGATGGCCCAAGGTTTTGCGCCATTTGATGGAGAATGGTGGCACTTTTCTTACGGAGATCGGGAATGGGCTGCCTATTACAGCAAGCAGATCGCTATATATGGAACTATTGTATTATAAAATGCAGACAGTGTGGTCTGCATTTGATGGATATTTTTTTAGAGTGTGCCCCATAAGTATTGACGATGGATACTTAATGAGACGGTGACCTCATTCTGCACATCCTGCAGAAAAGGCAGGCGTTTAGCTCCCAAGCGCAGATAAATGTTAGCTGAGTTTGAACCTTCAGCTGCTGTACGCATGAGATAAGTGCGAAAACCGTTTT
>JAHFKF010000026.1 GCA_023245475.1 Candidatus Levyibacteriota bacterium | reverse complement strand
TTGGTATTGGAATTATCTTTGCTGTACTTCCCTTAATTGAATATGTGCAACTGAAAAAATCTCTATTTATCAAAGGGCTCCTAGTTGCTACATTAACAATTTTCTTTACTGAAGGTTTATGGATAACAAGTTCATATTCACCTAACATCCTCAAACAAACTGCTGATCCAGTATCTACATTTGTGACAAAGAATAACATAGATGCCAGTGATATTCGCATTTGGACACCAACAATTGAACTTTCAAGTTATTATGGTGCAGAAAAAGGATTAAAGTATCCGACATCCTATATGGCACATCTCGAATCAAATCATTTACCTGAACGGTTACAACAATTAATTACCTATCGTCCATTATTCAGTCAAATACCAGCCGTTGAGCTAAAACGAGTAAATGACTATTTAAAACTAGCTGGAGTAAAGTATGTGTTTTTTGAAGAAGGATCACCGTTTATCCCACTACTTAAAGATAAAAATTCAGGATATATATACAAAGGAAGAATTGTTATTGCAAGTGGTGTATATGAAGCATTTGAAACGCCATGGGAAATTTCAAACGCTGTTCTTATATCCGATGTGATCAAAAACAATCTTACGCCATTCCCAACGAATATGAAATTTAATAAAGTAACCGATCAAATCGCTCTTGATGAAAAGGTTAAAAACTTTAACCAAACACTTGCTGATCCAGTAAATCAAACGCTTATGGCAACTTATCCAACAGAAGAATCAGTAACAATAAGTATTCCTAGTAATAGAACAAGCAACACTATCGTTCTTAACGAAAGTTATGATAAAGAATGGAAAGCATATTTCAAGGGAATTGAGCAAAAAATTCAACCTGTTGGACCTAACTTTATGATGATTACACTTGATAATAACCAAAAGGAGGGAACGTTAATTCTTAACCATAGCTGGCCTCTCTATTATTATTTCTTTATTTTTGCCATCCCTGTAATTCCAATTTGGCTACTTATTAGTTCAAAAATCTTTGGGATTAAAAAAATGATGTAACGCAAAGGATAAAAAACATATGAGAATTACTAAAATCAAACGAATACCAAATACAGCATTATTGTTTGTGCTTCTCGCGCCAATAACCATCGTCTATTATGCAATGTATGTGCTCAATCCTGCAAACATCGGTAATATTTATTTATATCCTTTGCAGTTATTTGCTGATATGATTGCTATCTTCATCGTGGGATCATTATGGCTTACTATCTTACTTGATTTATTACAACCAGAATATCACAAGAAAGAAATTAAGTATCGCGGAGAATGGCTCATGGAACATCGACCAACGATTGATGTCCTTATCCCAACAGCAAATGAACCATATGAAATTGTTGCTAATACTATCAAAAAAGCATATATGATGGATTACCCTTATAAGAAATTGTATATTCTTGATGATGGTAATTCAGAAAAAATCAGAACGCTTGCAGAGTCTTTACGAATTACATATATTCAACGTAGTCAAAAACATTTTGCTAAATCAGGTAATTTGAACAATGGCTTACAGTTTTGTAAAGGAGAATTTTTTGCTGTGTTTGATGCAGATCATGCACCAAAACAATTATTCTTAAAGCAACTCTTACCGTTCTTCCAAAATAAAAATATTGCATTGGTACAAACGCCACAACACTTTACTAATACAGATAATTTCATTGCATCAGGGACAGCACAAGCACAGGAACTTTTCTATAAATATATCCAACCAGCAAAAAACAGTTATAACTCTGCTTTCTGTGTTGGAACCAACATGATTTATCGCAGAGCAGCAATAGATTCAATTGGAGGAATTGCAGCCAGAAGTCATTCTGAAGATATTTGGACAACAATTCTTTTACATGAACAAGGATACGAATCAATTTTCTTTAATCAAATCCTTGCTGAAGGAAGAGCACCTGAAACTATTACAACCTTTTTTAGACAACAGAATCGTTGGGCAAGGGGTGGTTTTTCTCTCTTCTTTACGCATAATCCAATCTTTATCAAAGGACTTAGTATCGATCAAAAATTACAATATTTTTTCTCAAACATTCATTACTTTAGTGGATTTGCAATTTTGACATACTTGCTGCTACCGATTATTTATTTATTATTTGGAATGCTACCACTTAATGTCTCTGAAAGTAATGTTTGGTTAATCCATTACATTCCATTCTTTGTTACTGTCTATTTCTTACCCTTCTTCTTATTGGGTAGTCTGAAAGCATCAACTATTAGTACATCTCTTGCAAGTTTTGCACCATACTTAAGCGCATTCTTTGCTGTTATTACTAATAATAGTTATACATGGGTAGCAACTGAATCAAAAAGTAAAAAATTTACCGTGATTGCTCAAGACATTTGGCCACATATCTTTATTATTGCGCTATCATTGTTTGCCATTCCAGTTGGATGGTATAACGAAGCAGACTTCTTTACAACGCTGGCGACAACAGTTTGGGTAATACTTAATGCAGGATTTTTGATTTTATTTATTAAGAATGGGGGTGAATCAAAGAAGTAAGAGAATGAAAAAATTAGGAAGTTTTATTATTAATACATTATATTTTAGTTTAATTATTATTCTTGCGTTTTCAATTTCGACAATAGCTCTAACTCGAAAAGTTAATGAATCACGTGCTTATACAAATAATTTGGAAGGTTCTGTGACTAAACAGAAGGTTGTAGTACTTACGCTTACACAAGGTATTGTTGACACGATTACCGTACAAAGTGGACAACACGTTAAAAAAGGTGATGTCTTAGTCAAAATGTCTAATCCAGTTTTACAAAGTAATCTAAAAGTTTATGAAGGTCGGGTCAATAATGAATCAGCACAAACAGAAGCAAACATTGCAAAGGTAAGTATTGAAAACTTGACAGTTAAAGCACCTGTCGATGGTGTAGTAGGAGAACTGTATACAGCAGAAGGATCTTCAGTTGAGGAATTCTCAAAGATAATGCTGATTTATTCATCAGATGATGTGAGACTTCAAACTGAATTAACAGGTGATCAATATCAGACTATCCAAAAAAGAAGTCAAGTTAATGCATATAGTTCACGGTTGAACAAAAACTTTATCATTGTACCAGGACTATTAAAGGCAGACGAAAAAACACCAACTGGTCCAAATGAAAAAAAGATTGGTCTTTACTTTACTTTCAAAGATAACGCCCAAGCAACTGATCTTCTGAACAATGAAGATTTGCAAATCAATCTTGAAGATACAACTAAAACACGCAAACCCATTGATATCGCGACTGATTTCTGGAATGGAATATTAGCAAGATGAAAAATAAAAAAATTCTATTAGTTGTGAGTACGTTTGTTTTATTGCTATGTCTTATTGTCGTAAGTATTATTGTCATGCAAAAGAATAACACGACAAAACAAACAACAATTATGGATATGCAATCACCAACACCAGTAGGGGAGATACATAACAATTTTTCGACAGAAACAATTGCATCAAACCAATGGTATAGTTCAATTTATAAAACGTTTCCGTCTCAACAAATGTTTGCATTTCCATTGGCTTATCAACTCTCAGAAAACGGCGTTGGTTTTTCATTGCCAAAAGTAAACAAAACTTCTGAAACAATTTATGGCAGCTATATTGAAGACTTTACCGTTGGATTACAAAACAAGGTAAGCAAACCAGCAATTAGAAAAATAGGAAACTGGAGTATTGATCTACAAATGAATACTATTACTGGGAAAAGTATTGCTTTCACATTAGCTCAGGGAGTCCCATCAACAACAATTTACACAAATGATGAACAGATTGTTCTTCGTTTCAAAGAACCTTACACTATATATAATACAACTTCTGACGCGTTAGGTATTACAATTCATGGTAATAATTATATCTTAGTTTTTCCTGCAAATAGTACGGTTACAAAAAATCAAAAAGAAATTCGTATTAACACAAAACAATTATTTGTTGCTGCTCTTGATAAACCAGAAAACTTCACATTGTTTAAAAATCATGCTAACGCAACAATTACTGATACGTTTGTGACCTGGAATACAACTGAAAAAAATCTTGAAGTAACTTATGAATTTATTGGCAAAGATATGCCACTCATCACGTTGTTACCTCACCAATACGAAAATCTTAAAGAAAAATTTGAAGTTTTTGGCACCTATCAAAGTCTGAGAGGAACACTCTATTTGGTTACCACAAAGACATTTACGACAACACTGCCTTTGATTATACCCGACACAACGTTTACTCCATTAAAGGCTGCTCATTCTGATTTTAGATCTGCACTTAAAGAAGATTATCAGAAAATTATGAATGATAATCAACCCGACAATGGTGATTATTTCCTTGGAGCATGGTACGGAAAAGCTGCAAACATTTTATTACTTCTTGATGCCGCTGGAATGAAGCAAGAGAAACAAGCACTTCTCGAAAAGCTTGAACCCAAACTATTACGAAGTCTTAATTATTTCAGATATCAAAAAGATAAACAAAGTGTCATTGCTGATAAACCAGAATTTGGAAATGAAAATTTGAATGATCATCATTTTCATTATGGATATTTCATCAGAACAGCGGCTGTACTGAGTCAATTAGATCCAACGTATAAAAATAAAGCTGATAAATATATCACACAACTAATTGGAGACATAGCAAGTACTGATAGAAACGCAACTCAATTCCCATTTTTAAGAAACTTTGATGTCTACGAAGGACACTCGTGGGCAGATGGATTTGCAAATTTTGGTGATGGTAATAATCAAGAATCGTCTTCTGAATCAATTGGAGCATGGTATAGTGTCTATCTTTGGGCAAAGACAACAGGAGATATTGAGTTAGAAAAGACAGCTCTCTATTTGTACAACACTGAAATTAATTCAACGCTCTACTATTGGTTTGGCAAAAATAGCATGTACACAAAACCCTACAATCATGCTATTGGAACAATTGTCTGGGGGGGTAAAATTGATTTCGCGACGTGGTTTAGTGGAGAGACCAATATGAAATATGGTATCCAAATTTTACCAATCACACCAGGATCCTTTGGCTATTTGGGGAAATTAACAAACTTCACAAAATATGAAACTGACTTTTATAACAGTGGGGGAGCGATCAATAAAGAATGGGGAGATTTGTTCGTTGTATTAACTTCATTTTATAATCCACAAAAGGCATTAACACTTAAGAATCAAGTAATTAAATCCGAAGAGAATAACCCAAAATCTCTTTTTTTCTACACACTCTACCGAAATAATAATCAATAATTGAGGATTATATGTTTCGCTTAACTGCTTTTGCGCGGATTAACTTTGTTCCCAAGAATGCAGCTATTACTATTGGAAGGATAATAAGTAACCATGCAAGATTGAAAGAAATTACTTTTTTACTTTCTGCTGCAATTAATTGCTGATTGGTGTGTTTTCCAGAAGCAACTATTTTTGCTCCTTTTACATTTGCTGAAAGAGATTTATCAGCGCTGTATGCTATCTTTATTTTTTTACCTGTTGGTGTCCCTGTAAGTGAAGTAAGTGTCTTTTGGATACCTGCAACTAATCCAGTTTGTTGAGTATTGTTGTTTGAGTTATTATTATTGTTTTGATTTGACTCACTACTGCTTGCAGTATTATTCGTTGGTGCTGTTTCTGTATCGGCAACAGGTGCTGTTGATGGTGTAGGCGAAACTGACTTTGCTTGTTTTTCTTGACCTGGACCAACGAAGTCACCAATCCAACTTCCAAACACATTCACAACAGTTACTGCTAGGTGACCTCCTCCAGTAATGTTGTTGTTCACAAAGTTTACAAGATTTGCAATGATGTTTGCATCACCCGTATTGATAACGTTGTTACCGCCAGTGTTGTTACTTGCTGTGTTGCCACCGGTATTTGCTGACAAGTTCAATGTGTTATTGATATTTGCTGTATTATTTTGTGTTGTCGTATTGGTTGTTGTTGTTGAATTAGTTGCATTGTTGTCTGATCCAGCACCGTTGCCGTTATTGCTTGTAACTGGATTGCCATTTGAAGCAGTTACTTGACCATCAGCGCCGACGGTAAAGAGTGTGCCTTCAGAACCAGCCATGTGCGAACCATCGGGGGAACCAACCAACTGTCCAAACCAATTTCCTGCTTCATTGACAAGAACCAACCACCATGTCCCGCCATCAACATTGTTGTTAGCGATGTTCAAAACATTTGCGTCGACGTTACTATTTCCTGTGTTGATTATACTGTTGCCGTCTGTGTTTCCATTAGCAGCGTTGTCTCCTGTCGTTGCATCAAGAACTAAGTTATTCGCGATGTTTGCATCATTATTTTGGAATGTGTTATTAGTATTTGCAGTGTTACTTGATGCGTTATTTGATGAGTTTGCACCGTTACCTGTGTTGCTCACACCATTAGTATCAACACTTGAGAATTCAGGAAGGATAATATCTCCAACTAAGTTGCCATAAATATTGACAACACCGTACGTAACGTTGCCTGCGATGTTATTGTTGGCAAAGGTCAATGCATTAGCAGAAACCATGGCGTCTCCTGTATTTATGATACTATCTCCTGCGGTATTGAATGATGCCTCATTGTTGCCTGAATCAGCAACTAAGTTTAACGTGTTACCAACGTTTGCAACATTATTTTGCGTTGTGTTATTGGTTGTGTTGTTATTAGTGTTAGCACTATTTGATGAATTTGCGCCATTGTTGGTATTGGCAACAGTACTATTTGTGCCACCACATCCCATGATACAATTTGCTGCAAAGGCCTCAGGAGAAAGAATGAGATCTCCGACGTGATCATCCATCACATTAAATTCGGATACAGTAACCCCGTCGATGTTTGTGTTTACCGCCGTAACAACGGTTCCTGATGCAGTTGCATTACCTGTTGAGATTACTGTGTTTCCGACGTTGTATGAAGAATTATTCTTGCCAGTTGTTGCACTAAGATCAAGCCCTGTGTCTACATTGGCACTATTATTTTGCGTGGTATTATTTGCATTATTATTGTTGACACTTGCTGAGTTGTCAGATCCTACGCCATTCCCATCATTGACAACAGTAGCACCTGTGCCAGATGTGGATGGAACGACTGCTGCGTTAGTATTGGCAGTAGTAACAACAGCCGCTGAGTTGCCAGCATTGCCAGTTACAATTGCAGTATCACCAACATTACCACCTTGGTTTGGTGTGGATTGACTAGGTTGATTTGCTACCGCATTTGCTTTTGTTTCATTTTGTTTCTGTAACCAAGCTTGATAATCTGCTTCTTTTTGCTCCTTTTCAGCAAGTTTTTCTGCATCTGATTTCTTTTCTTTTGGCGCTACTGTTGGCTTTGGATCATTTGGATTTGGAGTAGAAGGAACACTAACAGATGGCGCTGGCGCAGTTGGTTCAACAGGCATTGTTGTTGGAGCTGAAGGGACATCAGTTGGAGCAGCAACAGTAGTAGGGGTAGGCAAAACCTCCCCTTCGGCATACACATATACTGGCGCTGTCTGAACAAAAATGACAGATAAGATAGTTAGTATTGCTAAATATTTTTTAAGTAAATTTTTCATATTTTATTTCTTAGTTCTCCGTTCTCAATTCTCAACTCTGCTGGTAGGGTGTCTATCTGAAGTGCGAGACAGACACCTCTACCTAACAAAGATTACACTTGCAAGTGAAAGAAAGCGAGCAAAGCTTCGAGATCGAAACCTGCTTCGACATCCCAGTCACCTGGAAGATGAAGACTTGCACCTTGGTTATACAGGTTGACGTTACCGTCGTTTTCTACATCAGTTTTTGATGTAGCATTTCCTGTTTTAACTTTTGGATCGCCGGTGTTGAAATCTGAATCGTTTTTGCCACTTTGAGCATCACCGTCAACATTGTTTTTCAGTTTTGCGTCATTGTCTTCATAAACGAAGAGATCACTGTTATCACTGGCTTTGACCTTGTTGTCTGATTTAGCGCCGTTCTTTTCAACGTTAACATCTAAATCATTGAGCAGGCATTCACAGTCAACATCAGCAGCGTTAAAGTTTACTTTGTTGTTAACTTTAACTTTTGTTTCTGCATCACCTGTTTTGACTTTGACATCTCCACCTGTGTTGTAGTCTGCATCATTTTTGCCTGTATCTGACTTGGCATCAACATCGTTGTTTACCTTTGCTTTGTTATCTTGATCGATAACAACTGCTGAGTAATCATTGAGTTTGACACTGTTGTCACTAAATGCACCATTGTTGTAAATGGTTACACTTGAGCCGTTTCCTGCTCCGTTTCCGCCACCAATGTTAGCAACGTTTTTGTTTGCAGTTGTTCCAACTGAAACTTTGGTTGTTGCATCTCCAGTAACGATTTTTACATCGCCGTTTGTATTGAAGTCTGCATCATTTTTGCCAGTTTTTGCGTCTGCATTGACCTTGTTGTAAACGTTAGCATTGTTGTCTTGGTAGACAAAATTCTCGTTTGCATTGTTGATCTTAACAGTGTTTTCAGAACCATCACCGTTTTTTGAGATCGTGACGTCTGCTGCACCATTGCATGAACCGCAATTGTTTACGTTTGCTTTGTTGGTGTTTAAATTGTTATCAACAGAGGTTTTACTTGTCGCGTCACCTGTTTTGATTTTGACATCACCACCGGTGTTAAGACTTGAACTGTTGCCACCTGTTGAAGCGTTTGAAGAAACATTGTTCTTCACATCAGCATTGTTGTTTTGCTTCACAACATTACTGTTGCTTGTTGAAACTTTAACAACGTTGTCTGATGACGAACCATTACCTGAAACAGTTATCTCTGTTGCGAAAGCAACTGGTGAGATAGCGTTCAAAAGGATTGCTCCTGTTGCAATGGCTGTTGTAATTCTTTTTGCTTTAATTGTCATAATATTTTCACCCCCTTCCGAGACGTAAGATTCACCCCCACATAGCGGGGGAGACACTCCTCTCTCCGTTTTTTCTCCTGCCTGTATTGAGAGAATAAAAAAACGGAAACTTCATACCCCAAAGATTTCTTTAGGAGATAAAGTTTCCGTTCGTCTGTTTGTAAATAATTTGTTATTCATACACCCCAAAAATGTATCGTTATTGCTAAGCCACAAAAAAAGGCATCCATCCTTACATTCTTACTTGAAAGAGATGTAAAGAAAGATGCCTCCGATTGCGGTCAGCGTTTTCTTAACTTAAACTATGTCACACTATAAAAGAAATAAACTATCCTTGTCAAGAAGTAAAATCTTATATGCATTTTCTACTCTTTTGAAACATATTCTAACTATAGAAATTAGCAAAAGATAAAGGAATCAATGTGAATTAAAAAGACGAGATTAATTTTTTGCGAGGCCTACTTGGTTTGTTTTGGTGATGTTTCTTTCAACAATTTGTACGACCTTTGAATCTTGGACAAAGATCTCAACACTACCCCAACCGCGAATATTCTTAAGCGCTTTGGTTACTTCATCAAGAAGTGTCCCGCTAATTTGTTTTGTTGAATAATCTTGCATACTATTACGTATCACTTAAAACTCAATTTTATCAATTCTTTCTTTCCGGTAATTTCACCTACTTGAAGAATGATACTTTTTGCAGTATCCGAGACAGCCATTCCGACTCGAGTATATTTAGTTGAAATGGCTTGTACTTCAACTGGGTCATTGTGAATGTCAGGTGCAAGTTTTTCAGGTGACCCATCAACAATCAACCGAAGATAATCACGCGCATTAATTTGAATTGTCTTATTATAATTATTGGTAATCTTCAAGTTAATAACAAGAAATCGCTTCCCTTTAAGTGCTGTTGCCTTTTGTCCTTTGATAATTATTTCGTTGCGAAGTTCAACACTTTCAACGCTGTAAACAAGTTTGCTAACTTCTTTACCTGTTTGATCTTTTAGTGGAAAAGCAAATGTTTTATTTAATGTTTGCGTTGCGACTGGCTGATTAACAACAGCTCTTTGATCATTCGCAGTCGTCACGCCAAGCGTCCCTGTTGATTTCTGATTGATCACAGTAAGTGAAACAATCGCAATTACTACAATTACCAAAATTACTGCACCCAATGGGATGTAGGGAGAACTCTTTAGTAAAAGTTGAATCTTTCGGCCAAAATTCTTTTTGTTGCCTAATCTGCCGTATGAATATGATTGCGAAATATCGTTCATGTTATCGTGGATCACTGTTGGGCAGGGGACAGGAGTTGAATGCCAATATAACACACACTTTTCGATCATGTCAATATTGAAAAAATACGAAAGCTCATTTTACATCTTTACAAGCAGACCTCTTTGTATAATAATGTTCCCATGTCACAAGAAGCAAAGGTATTAACAGGTATCGGAGTTGCTACACTTATTATCGTCATTGCAGCTGCATTTCTCTTTGGAGGAAAAAGTGCCGCAAAGAATGCAACAGACAGTGAGGTTGTCAAAATTACCGCAGATCAAAAAAAGAAACTCATCAAACCAGAAAGCCACGTACTAGGTAAGAAGAATGCTAAAGTAACAATCGTAGAATTTGGCGATTTCCAATGCCCAGCATGTGGAGCATCATATCCAATTGTCAGCAAATTATTACAAGAATATGACGGCAAAGTCACCTTTGTATTCAGACAATTCCCACTCACGATGCACAAGAATGCACGAACCGCTGCCAATGTTGCCGAAGCCGCCGGTGCGCAAGGTAAATTCTTTGAGATGTATGATGTTCTTTATGAAAATCAGAAAGACTGGGGAGAAAGTAACAAAGCAATGGAATACTTTGAGCAATATGCACAAGAAGTCAAACTCGATATGGATAAATTCAAAGATGACGTCGAGAAGAAAGCCTATGATAACAGTATTAAACAAGATCTCGAAGATGGTAATGCAGTAGGGGTGACAGCAACCCCAACCTTCTTTATCAATGACGAAAAGATCAGTGGGGGATTACCATACGATGACTTCAAAGCAAAGATTGAAGCCGCTCTTAAATAAATCCTTAACTCGCTTTTGCATTAAAGATAACAATCGGACCCCCATTCGCTCTTTCTCGATCTTTTATTTCTTTTTTCACCCTTTTTAATACCTCAAACGATTCACGTCGTAACTTACCACCTGATGGGCCTTGAGGATTGGCTAAACGCTCGCGTAGAGCAACCAAATCTGAATCAGGTAATTTTCCAATCGATGCTGGACTTCGATAAACTGTTTCTTTTCCTCTCATAATTTAAAACCACAAAAAAACCCCGTCTTGCGGGGTAACTTCTAAACAACAAAAAGCACACCCCGTTACGTGAGTGTGCAACAACAAATGATAGCGTTTGTGAATTTCATAAATTAAGGATTAAATTTCGCGCTCTTGGTAACAAGCTTTGATGTACTAATAATCGCATATGTCTTACCATTTACCTCAAGCTGTGACGCACCTGTCTGTTCTTTGTAGTCTTGTAAGAGATCCGACAAAGTCTTATTTTGTTCACCAATATCAAACCGTAGATCTTTTACCTTTTGGTCAAGTTGAGCAACTGATGGCTGCTTTGAAAGTTGCTGTCGTACAGAGCCTTTTGCTTTATTTGCTTCTTTCACTTTTTCAACATGCTCTCGGTAAGTAGGGTCATTGTTAAACGTGTCCTCAAACATTTCTTTGTGTTGTTTGAGTTCATCACGAAGTTTATCAATGGTTGTAATGTGGTTTTTAATAAGCTCTTCAAGACTCATCAAAGCAGATGCTTGATTAAACTGAGCTTTGTCTGTATCAGCATTGGCATTGGAGACTTCCTCGTCTGCATCTACTTCTTCGCCTTCAATTATTTTTTGATCTTCATCCATAATTACAATACTATACAGGAATTTCGCAAACAAAATCAAGAGGCAAATGGTATAATATCTTTATGACCAGAGAAGCAAAGGCAAAAGAGATTATCAAGCGACTTTCCAAGCTATATCCTCATCCAACGTCTGCTTTGAAACATGACAACCCATTACAACTTCTCATTGCAACGATCCTGTCCGCTCAGACAACAGATAAGCTGGTCAATACACTTACGCCTGATTTATTTAAGAAATATAAAACAGTTCAAGACTTTGCAAATGCCCCCGCCTCAGACATTGATGAGATGATTAAGAAGGTAAACTTTCATAACAACAAAGCAAAGAATATCAAAGCCGCAGCTCAAATGATTATCGAAAAATATGGTGGGGAAGTGCCACAAACGATGGAAGAACTTGACGCATTGCCAGGAGTTGCAAGAAAAACAGCCAACGTGGTTCTCAATGATGCCTTTGGTAAGCCAGCAGGAATTGTCGTTGATACTCATGTTATTCGATTAGCAAATAAGCTAGGACTTACCACACACAAAGACCCGGTAAAGATTGAGCGAGATCTGATGGAGATTGTACCAAAGAGTGAATGGCAATATTTCGGACACTATTTGACTTACTTTGGAAGAGAGTATTGCCCAGCAAGACCCCACCAATGTGAAGACTGCCCACTGAAAGAACTCTGCCCGGATAACTAATTAAAGAGGCAAGAGCTTCTAAAGCAGATAAATGATCAAAAGCCTTGAGCTTTTAATCTTCGTGCTTCGACTTCATCAAGAATCATCTTTCGGATACGAACGTTTTGTGGTGTTACTTCAACGAGTTCATCTTCGGACACATATTCAAGCGCGTCTTCAAGATTCATCACTTGTGGTGTGTTAAAGTGTTCCATCGAGCCATCTCCCTTTGATCGCATATTTGAAAGTTGTTTTGCTTTACAAACGTTAACTCGCATATCTTCAACACGTGAATTTTTACCAACCACTTGACCTTTGTAGACTTGAATTCCAGGTCCAATAAAGAGCGTGCCTCGTTCTTGGATACCAGTTAAACCATAGAGATTTGATTGTCCTGTCTCTGAAGAGATAAGCGAGCCATGTTCGCGTCTGATAGCTGGACCTGCATCAACATCATATTTAAGAAACACTGTGTTGATAATGCCAAGACCTCTTGTATCAGTAATAAATTCACTGCGGTATCCAAAGAATGCACTGGTTGGAATTACAAACTGGAAGTACACAATGCCTTTGTCGTCAGTACTCATATCTTCCATGACAGCTTTTCGTGCACCCAACTTTTGCATAACAACTCCTGAATAATCTTGTGGCACTTCGATAAAGATAGTTTCAAACGGAGCCATCTTTTTTCCATCGATCTGTTTGATAATGACTTGAGGACGGGAGACTTGGAATTCATATCCTTCACGACGCATACGTTCAATCAGAATCGCTAAATGCAGTTCTCCTCGACCAGACACTAACCATTTCCCATCTACACTATCCTCAACTCGCAATGCCATGTCAGTTTCAAGTTCTTTAATAAGCCGTTCACGAATCTGACGTGAAGTTTTGAACTCTCCTTCTTGTCCAGCAAAAGGTGAGTCATTGACACTAAATGTCATCTTGACCGTTGGTTCTTCTATAGCAAGAACAGGAAGTGGAATTGGACTATCCACATCAGCAATTGTTTCACCAATCGTGATGTCTGGGATTCCAGAAATTGCGACGATGTCACCTGCTGCAACTTCTTGTGCATCTGCTCGACCCAATCCTTCAAATGTCATAAGAGATGTTAAACGATATTTTTTCATTACCCCATCTCGATTAACATGCATGACATCTTGATTTGCTTTAACGGTTCCATTGTAAACACGTCCTGTTGCAATACGCCCTTTGTAATCGTCACGTCCGAGTGTTGTCATAAGAAGCTGCAATGGTTTTGTGGAATCACCTTTTGGCTCGGGAACATATTTCAAGATAGCATCAAAAATAGCTGAGATGTCAGTCATAGAGTCAATGTCTGGAGTAAGTCCTGCTTTTCCATTTTTGGCGGAAGCATACACAATAGGGAAGTCTGCTGTATCCTCGTCGGCTCCCAATTCGATAAACAAATCAAGCGTTTTGTCGAGCACGTGATCAATTCGTGCATCTGGTTTATCAATTTTGTTGACAACAACGATAATGCGAAGCTTTTGTTCAAGTGCTTTCTTCAAAACAAATCGTGTCTGTGGCATTGGCCCCTCTTTGGCATCGACAAGCAGCAAACAACCATCTGCCATCGTAAGAACACGTTCTACTTCACCACCAAAATCAGCATGCCCTGGAGTATCGATAATATTGATTTTGACTTCTTCACCTGTCTCTGCATGCTTTACACGAACAGATGCATTCTTGGAAAAGATTGTGATTCCACGCTCTTTTTCCAGTTCATTACTGTCCATAATGAGGTCAGTTCCTTCATTCTCTTTATTTAATTTTGTTTGTGATTGACGGAGCAATGCATCAACCAAAGTAGTCTTACCATGGTCAACGTGAGCAATAATTCCGACATTTCTGATAGTATTCATAGAAATAAAAAAACCGCTGCTCGCGGCCTATATATTATACCTGTTTGGGGGAAAGATAGCAAATAACGCTATTTTTCTTCTGGAGGAAGTGAAGCCTGTAACACCTCAAGAGAATCTAGAGATCTTTCTTCGGCACTTTTTTCTCCTTGATAAAATGATTGTCCGGTCCTCACTTCAGCGGTTCTCACATTGGCAAAAATCCCACGAGCATAGGCTGCACCTACCTCAGGATTTGGAACCATCCAGATATCATTGCTCATATAAAGAATTTTTACTGGAAGTTTTTCGTCAAGTGAGACAACGACAATATGACTACTTCCATGTTCCGTTTTTTCACTATCGATCAACATCACCCTGACATTGTAGCCACCACGCGGAAGTGGAACGACTGAGATATCACAATCTCTTTGAGTTGCCTTATCTGTCAACGTAAGATTCCGGACAACGTTATCTGAGTCTTGTTGCTTTTGTGCATCTGAAAGACGTTGTTGTGTCGTTTCAAAGAGTTTATTCCATTGTTTTGCGTTAAAGGGATCTTTGTTTGGCAAATGAAGCTTTTCAGTTCGTGACCAAACAGGAACTGGCTCAAGCAATGCCCGGAGAGCGTTTTGTCCAATTTTATTAACAGGCACCCCCAAATCAACCGCGTGTCTTTTAATATCGTGCATATCGCGGCGTACAGCTTCTCTAAATTTCCCCCATGTTTCTTTCATAAGGTGCAATTATATGCTAACCGATACAAAATAGCTACGGGGATACTAGTGAATGATAAATTATGATTTCTGGAGTTTGTTTTGCTTTGAGAAGCTCTGACACAGTAACAAATGTATAGCCCTTTGCTCGTAATTTCTCGACAATTCGTGGGACGACCTTTGCTGTCTGCGGTTCGTTCGGAACACCATTCATATGCATGACGATGATTGAACCATTGGAGACATGATCAACAACGTTATGAAAAATTGCTTCCCCATCATCATTAAATCCATCATGAGCAACAACATCCCACTGCACAGGGATCACACCTGCTTTCTTGGCACTCACCAGATCTGTCTGAGAATAACACCCCCCAGGGAAACGAAAGAGTTTAGTGTCTTTTCCAGAAACGTCCTTTAATAATGTTTGTGTTTTTGTAATTTCTTCTTTATCTTCTTCATCTGACATTTCTCCCAAACCATAACAGTCGCCAGAAAACGACTTGTGAGAATAAGAATGATTTGCTAATTCAAACAATGGATTCTTTGCTAATTCTTTAGCAGTATCAGAATATGTCTCAATCCATAAACCTGTTAAAAATAGCGTTGCTTTAACCTGGTCTTTGGTCAAATACGCAATAAGATCTTGATCATAAAAGCTCTGCACTTCATCTGATGACAACATTTCTTGCATACCATAGGTCATGTCTGCATCAAAAGTTAATGCCACCTCGCGGCGATTACGGGAACCATGAAAGATTATTACAGGTTCTTTGGACAGAGATTTAGGGGGTGTCATTGCGAGGAGTTTTGCAAACTGCAACGACGAAGCAATCTCGGGACTATAACGAATAGTGGTTGGGATTGCCACGCGATTTTCAATCGCTCGCAATGACGAATAAACAAAAGAAAATAAGACATAGCAAAGAATGACTAATAGAGGAGAAAACAAAACCAACCGGGGTATTGGCCAATATTGTATCTTGATCGTTAGATAACGAGGAGTGGGGGAACCATTACGGCTTTGCTTTTTTCTTCTCATGTTTTTTTCGGACAGCAGTAATAATCTCCGCGCTCTCACAAATACCTGCAAGATCGCCATTAATTTCCATCGTCAGTAATCCTTTATACTGTTCTTTTACCAACAATGCAATAAATTCTTGCATGGGGAGCTCACCATGTCCGAGAGGCAAATGTTTGAAACGCAGAGGTCTAAAGTTACTATTTAAGATGTGATGTTTATAATCACTCAAATGAATATTGATAATCCGACTTTTATTTTTTTTGAAAAATTCAATAATGTCT
>JAHFKF010000093.1 GCA_023245475.1 Candidatus Levyibacteriota bacterium | reverse complement strand
ATTGTTACATCAACAAACCTGAGTGTAAACACTAATGATGGACGTGGGTTTTGGTTTGTTGCTTGTGAGCCAACTCCACAAGCCGCAAGAGATGAAGTAAAGAGTCGAGAGCAAGATGTCTTTACTAAAGATAACCCCACAGCAATCAATGAGTTTATTATCGATGCCTCAGGGAAAGTACTTACTAAACGAACACTTCCATCTGGTACCAATCCTTACAGCAATAGTATTGCTGCAACACCAATAGCTATCCGTTAAAAAAACATCTCGTTTTGACAAAAGCTGGTATAATAAGACCTATGAAGCGCTCATTATCTCCTCAGTTTTTTAAATCTATTGCAAACGAAGGAAGAGAATTCTGGGGATTTTGTGGGTTCTATGCCAAGAAGAAAGTGATGGTCTTTTCAGCGCGATTTGAGAAAAACAAGAATCGACTCGTTAAGTTCTTTCTCATGAAACGTGGTCGTTACAATCGGCCATTTCTCCATTTGACTACCATGGGTGTTCTTGGAATTGGTGTGATGATCGCACCATTTTTAGCAGATACCTTTCCTGTCTTTGCTGCCAAAAACTCTCAGCTTGATCTTTCATCGTCGTCATCTGCTAAACAATCAATTCTCGTTGGTGAAGATGTGTTCCAGACCCAATTGTCAGAGAAGCCTCGTGATAAAGTAATTACCTATACTGTTGAAAAGGGAGATACAGTTGAAACGATTGCTCGGAAGTTTTCAACAAAGAATAATCCAATTTCTCCTGATACCATTCGATGGGAGAATGACTTAAGCGATGATGATATTACTGTCGGAGATACCTTGCGGATTCTCCCTGTGACGGGTATTGCTCACAAAGTTGGAGAGGGAGAAACCATTTACACAATTGCCAAGAAGTATAACACTGATGCGCAGAAGATCGCTGACTTTCCGTTCAATGAATTCGCTGGCAATGGAGAAACGTTTGCGCTTGTCACTGGGCAAATGCTTATCATTCCTGATGGTATTAAGCCATCTGAACAGCCTGTGATCAAACGTCAAGTGTACTTAGCACAAGGTCCTATTCCTGTCTCTTCCGGTGGATACACCTATCCAGTTCGTGGGGAAATCAGTCAGTCATTTAGTTGGTACCATCCTGGGCTTGATATCACGTCTCCAATTGGTACACCAATTGTTGCAGCACACAATGGAACGGTTACGGAAGTGCATCTTGGTACGTATGATGGGGGATATGGAAACAATGTCTATATTAGTAATGGAGCAGGGATTGTGTCTCACTATGCTCACATGAGCGGTGCCAATGTCTCTCCTGGACAACGAGTCGTGGGAGGAAGTACGGTTATTGGTTGGATTGGTATGACGGGGAGAACAACCGGTCCTCATGTTCATTTTGAGATCCGTGTCAATGGATCTGTCGTCAATCCACTGGCGTATATTCAATAAAACGGATATAATAGACCATGAATCGGGCCGGTGGCGCAATGGTAGCGTACCTCCATGGCATGGAGGGGGTTGAGAGTTCAAATCTCTTCCGGTCCACTTTTTCCTAAGGTTTTGGATTCTTTTAAAATTCTACATTTATAGACATTAGTATTGATACTAAACTCTCATCTGTGCAATAGATTATCTCGAACTAATAGTACTAGGAGAAAACAGCCATTAACTGGACAAATACTATAAGATTTTGTATAATTTCCTTTATGGGTAAAGAAATTAAAACTGATAGAACAGGGCAGGGTGAACTTGCTCCTTTCCATGGTGGACATAAAGGTGGTGGAGTAGATGATTCAACTGGTTTAGAACAATCTCCTCACATAAAGATGCTTGCAATAGTTGCAAGAAATACCCTCTTAAATAAAGACGCTGTTATTGTAGTTTATCCTAAACTCATAGGGGGGCGTAAACGTCCAAGACAAGGGGAAGAACGTTTCATTACCGTGGATAGTCAAGATGGAGAAGTTCAGATAAACATCCATTCGTTTAGTGATAAACATAAACAACAATATGATGAAGATACAGTACTTGTCTCTTGGGCAGATGAAGCAAAACGTGAATCAGGGATCGTCCAATTTACTAAGATATTTGGTCGTTATCGTGTGCGTGCTGAAAAACATCACCGTCCTCCTGCATACCATGAGTGGCTCAATACTGGTGGACTTGAAGGTATTCTTCCAGGAATATTTCCAATGTCACCTGATGAAATAGAAAAGTTAACGGAACAATTAGATACAGCACATCCAAATCTTGAAATGACACAAGCTGCACTTCGTTACCTTGAGAAGTATCATATGGCTTCAAAAATTGAAGATGCAGAATTATCTACAGAAAGTCCAAGAAAAGAACTTGAACAATAGAATTATCAGACGAAAACAAGTGCGGTCGGTCCACAATTATTTTGTCTAATATGCTCCTCTTGTGTAAGTATGCTATAATACAATCAGTATTGTTCAGCAATACTATTATTCTCGGTATTCTAAGCGTAGTCCAATTTTAGGTTTATCCTCAAGCGGTCACTTAGTAAAACCAGAAAAAGAAGGGGGTGAATACTAAGTGGCATTACAAGATCAAACACTTCAATGTAAAGATTGTGGTACAGAGTTTACCTGGACTGCTGAAGAACAAGAGTTCTATCAACAAAAAGGTTTCAACGCACCACTCCGATGTAAGGATTGCCGAGTGAAAGCTCGTGCAAACTTCGGCGGTAACAATGGCGGAGGACACTCAGGTGGCCCTCGTCAATCTTTCCCAATCACATGTTCAAATTGTGGTAAATCAGATACAGTTCCTTTTCAACCAAGAGGAGATAAGCCTGTTCTCTGTAGGGATTGTTTTAGAAAAAATCGGGAATAATCATTTCCTATGAAATTTTCAAAACCCTCCGCATTGCGGGGGGTTTTTTTTGCTATAATCCGCTTATGAAAGAAGGATTCCGACATGTTGAAGCATCTACCCGTGAGCAAGTCAGTGATCGCGAGGTTGCTGGCTATCTTGGTGGCAGTGGCAATAGTGAAGCAAAGGCGCTGCTTATTGCCTCAATGATACCTAGTAAAAAATATTCAAGAAGCCAGTTGCGAGATCTGCTCCTTACTCCTCAATCTAAACCGGGAGGAAGGGAAGTCTGGAGTATTGATATAAGCAAGGTTCGAGATTGGTGTAGCGATTCACTGGTGCCGGGTGGATTAATCGAGGAAGACAAAGATGGTTTTCAGCTCACATCAGTGAAGGCAAATCTTGCAGTAGCATTGAACGGACAGTTATTGGCTTTTTCAGAAGAACATCCACACATTGCTCTGATGCCATTTTTGGGACGGGCATCGGCAAGCTCTCTGTCATTGGAGACTACCATCGACGGAGAGCTAAAAGAAGCTCCACCTTCGCCTTTGACACGATATCGATTATTTAAACAGCTTCTTAGTATGCCTGCTCCATGCTCAAAAATAGACGTAGCAGATGCTATGATTGCTGAATATCCGTATCAATATAGGAATAATTTTCTCAAAACACATGTAGCAGCACTCTCAAGCCTAGGGATTATCGATTCTTCTATGGGAGAGAATGCCAACACCTTTACGTATCAATCTGAACCAAGGGAAGCTCAGACTATTTTTAGGAGTCCTGCCGCACTGTCGATGATTGAGATCATGCGTAGCGAGCCTGATAAGCACTGGACTATGAACATGCTTCATGAAGTATTACGAGAAAGAGGCGTGGTACATCAATATTTCAAAACAGGCTTACGGCAAACTGACTATATTGTGAATAATTTAGCCCGAGAAGGATATGCTCTGAAGGCCTTTAGTCCAAGTGAAATCACCGTAATGGGAGAGCAACGCAAGGTACTTAAGTCATTTGTAACGATTGTTGATAGATTGGTCAGTGGGGATAGTGACTTTATTGCAGAAGGAAAAGCAAAGGCTGCCGCAATTGTTTCTTCACCAGAGCGCTTTTGCAGGCTTCTTCAGAAGGCAGAGGGAAGGATAGCTGATAAGACAAAAACAGATCCTGATAAAACAAAAGCCCGAGCAATTGCTTTTTTAGCTGCTAACCCTAATAGCACTGCTGTCGATGTTCAAGAGTATCTTCGTGATGCGCATGGGCAAAATCTCAAAATTGAAAGAGTACGTATGATTACTACAGAATTATGTAGGGAGAAGTCAATTGTCGTCAGTGAAAAAGGAAAAGTCTATCGTTATAGCGCTGCTGAAAGTTGATCTTGTTGATACAAATCAGCTATAATACCTGCCTATGTATAGTGAACGAGGGATATCGAGAAGACAGTTATTAAAAGGTTCAGGCGCTGTAGCTGGAGCATTTCTTTTGGAAAGAGCTTCGTCTCCTATTCGGAGAGAACTTCCGCCGCTTCCCGAATTCAAAAGACCTGAGCAGGAGCAACGTGTTCTTGTTATCCCAATAACAGACTCAGCCAAACCAGGATTTGAGATAAAGCCTTTTGTGGCGGATGATCTAACAGAGGCATCAGGGTGGGATGCTTATCTGAATGATGTTAGCAATCGCTTCCGTCGGATGAGCTGGGGAAAGATAGATTATCAATTTGCGGTACGCCCT
>JAHFKF010000025.1 GCA_023245475.1 Candidatus Levyibacteriota bacterium | reverse complement strand
CCAGTAAAGGTCATTGATCCATCTGCAGAATAAGTAGGAGTATAATTAAACCACGTCGGATAACCTTGAGGACTCGCTTGATAGGAATAAAAGGGCTCAACAATTGAAGCGTTTGCAAGAGAGTAATCATCACCACCCGTAACAGTAACAGTTGTTGTTCCTGAAGAAAAAGATGAGCCAATAACAACGAAATACTTGACTGTCGTTTGAGTAAACTTTAGTCTTGTACCTTTTTGATATTGTGCTGTAAGATCACCGGAAACGGTAAAAGTAGTTGCAGAGGCATAACTCAAAACCTTATTTTCGGGTATCCATCCATCCATATAAAAATATTACTCTATCGATAACTTCCTGTCAAGTTGTAAACCAAGAACCATCCTTAAGCGTTTATACCTATACAAGACAATTAGTAAAATAATCCCTCCTACAGTTAGGATAAAACCTTCAATCAAATAAGGAGGGAAATAGCTCATTACTATCGTACTTTTACCCGAAGGGGCTACAAAGCCTCGAAAACCATTATTGACATTATATACTGTTTCTTTTTTGCCATTTACAGAGATACTCCATCCTTTATCACAAATCTCAGAGGAAGAAATAAAAGTTTTTTGTGTTGTATTAACTTCCAGAGTTATTTTATTGGGAGTATATGAAAGAATCTTAATCGTAACTTTCTTCCTGTCAGGATTATCGATATGTATTCCTTCTTCTTTTGTTTGAGACAATGCAAGCCAATTATCATCCTTGTAACATTCTTTATTGCGGCAGCTTCTCACCTTATCTGAAACAAAAAATCGAGATAAAAAGTTTTTTACCTTATAGATATAATATTTATTCTCAGACTGAGGACTAAAGAACGCAAACCCCTTTACTGTTCCGTAAAAAACTTCATTATTCTTTTCTTTAGGATCAACTGTTTTAATAAGACTTAATGTCGGAATAAGATTCTGTTGATCAGGAATAGTAGAAATAACATACTTAGTATTAGTAAACTGCAGTGCTTTATCTTTACTAAACCGTGTTAATGAAACATACGCCGCAGAAGGAACTGTTTCATAACCTTCTTTGTTGAATAGATGTAAGGATGATGTATTATAAATAAATTGATTTTCTGAAAAAGAATATCTGAATAAATTATCCAATGATGATTTTTCTACAATTAAACTATTAGCTTTATAATAATCAGTATAGGAGGTAGGCATTCGCAAATAAGGAATCTGATAAAAATAAAAATTAAATTCAAAAAGAGTTATCACTAAACAGGCTATAATAAAAATTTTCCTCTTAGTTTTAAGAGTCAAATATACGAGTAGCAAACCAGCAATTAGAAGAATAACGGAGCGATAAAGGCTAATCACCACGTCAGATGCTCCAATAGTACAGTCTTTACAATAAAATGGTAATGTCACTAAAAAGAGCAACAACATTATGACAAACTGCCACAAAAACAACATACTTTTAGGACTTGATTGTCCTTTAAGAACAGACTGGACACCATGTGCAATAAAAATAACTCCCGCAAAGAATGGGAAGATAAGTACTTGAGTATGGCTACGAAATTTTTCAACAATCGGTAGTACAACCCCCAATGTATCAGGAATAGAAAGATAACCACCAAGACTAATAATAAAACCGAAAATGAAAATTAGATATAACCAAATTCCGAATTTATCAATTTTTATTTTGACAAAACCAATAATGAGAAAAATAAGAGCTATAACTCCCCAACTCAACATACCCATAGAAAAAAGTAAGAGAGGATCTTTAGGATCGTACAAATTCGCGAAAACTTGAGGATTAAAGATATTTATTATTTTGGTTGGGAAATATGCATACCGCAAATGGAAAAAAGGGTCATCCGCGGGGACACCACCTCTGAGAGAATTACTAACGACATGAAAATTGGGTAAGAGGAATACAGCAGAAATTAATACAGCATTACAAAACGCCATCAAAACTCCTAGTGCCTTTTTATATCCCCAAAAAAGAGCCAGTGAGATTTCTGCCAAAAAGAAGTAAACAAAATAATAAGGATAGCCGAAAGAGAAAATAATGTAATTAATAAATACTAACAAAAGATATCGCTTAAAGCTTGCTTGTTCTAAAAATCGATGAAGAAGGAGAACTACCCAAGGGAAATAGCATTTACCAGGAAACGAAGCCAAATCACCTACTTGGATAGTCATATACATCGAGAAGGCAAAAATGACACCGCCAAAAAATGAAGGAAAAATAGAAAGCCGAAAACTTTTTCGCAGTAACCAATATACCCCCACAGCGCTCACCCACAAATCAAAATACTGCATTAATTCAACTGTCTTACCCAAAAATGTAAGATCTGCGTTTCTATTGAAAATAAGATTAGTCAGAAGTACTAACCATGCTGGAGGGTAAAACAAATTAAGCTCTAATTTGAATAATTCTGGTAAGCCTAAGAATGAATATGGTTGCCAGAAAGGAACATAACCGGCAAGAAGAGAATCGAGAATAAATTTATAGTTAGGAACAGAATAACCGATGAAATCTCCATGCATGTAGGTAGTAAGAAATGTTTTACCAAAAAAGAGGATAAGAAGAGCTAAATAAAGAAAGACTATTCCAAAATCTTTCCTTTTCTCTGTTGAAAAGATTTTTCTGACTTTTCGAGAAAATAACTGCATGGTATTAATGCAACCTAAGCCAGAAGTTTTTTATAGAATGCAACCGTTTCCGTCATGCCTGTTTCTAAGTCAACTTCTGGTTTAAAATTGGTTACTTTTTTCAACATAGTTGTATCAGCAACAACACGCGCATTTTTATCTTCACCTTTTCTCATAGGTAAGTAATCAATTTTTGACTTACTACCTGTCATTTTGAGAACCATCTTTGCTAAATCAATTACGGTTGTTTCTTCACCAGTTCCAATTTCAACAATTTTCCCTTCAGCTTTTGGTGATTCTCCAACCAGTACTGTTGCTCGTACAGCGTCAGACGTAAATATAAAATCAGCAGTTTGCTTCCCCTTATCAAACACAGGAAGAGCTTCTCCTTGCAGTGCTTTTACGATAAAGGTAGGAACAGCTTTTTGTACACCATAATGCTTTTGTCCTGGGCCATACACACTAAACCATTTTACAATTGTTGCTTTAAGACCAAATTCTTTTTGATACATTATACAGAATTTTTCAGATGCTTCTTTAGTAATTGAATATGTATTTAACCAAGGGTTAGGTTTTGAAATGAGGACAAGCTTAGTATTATTTTTGACAGCGGCATCCATTATTGTAAGCGCACCAATAACATTAACATCAACTGCTTCAATTGAATTGAAAATAAGTTCTTCTGTCCCGAGTAGTCCTGCAAGGTGATAAACATAATCCATCCCTTTCATTGCTTTTGCAACTGTTTTCGCATCTCGAACATCACCTTTGAAAACTTTAATTGATTTGGGAACATTTTTGTCTGACCTATCTAGAATTGCGACTTTGTAGCCTTTTGATTGGAGAAGCTCAGCAAGATGTTTGCCGATAAATCCTCCCCCTCCTGTAATTAACACTTTTTTAGTTTTTTCCATATGCAAATTTTTTATCTACACTCCGCTTTAGAGAGACAACGAATAGAGGCATTTTTAAGAAATCTAACAAAAATGTCTTTCGAAGATTTCTATACCCATACGTTATTTCTACAGGTAACTCTACTACAGTATACTGTTTTTTTTTCGCTAAGTAAAGTATCTCTATATCCCACAACCACCCTTTTTGTTGGCTAAGTTCTAAGATATCGTTTAAGACGTTTTTACGAAAAAATTTAAAACCTGCTTGGTGATCTTTAACATTAGTTTGTAGTATAAGATTTACTAATATGTTAAAAACCATGCTTGAAATTTTTCGTATCATGGGGGTTTTTACTTTTGCTCCCGGCGCAAATTTGGATGCAATAACAATATCTGCAGCAGATAATTTCTTTAACGCAGGTTTCAGATTATTTAAACCAATTTCTAAATCTACATCCATATATCCTTGGATCTTTCCTTTTGCTTTTGCAAGACCGAGATGAATCGCGTTACCTCGCCCAGCGTTCGGCAGATATGAAAGGAATGAGGCATGAGGAAGATTAGTAATTGCCGATTGAGCAAGCCTTTTAGAAGAATCTGTTGACCCATCATCAACAAATATTACCTCAAATTCAGAAAAATGTTTTACGAGATATGAATAAATTAGGTCAATTTTTTCTATAATAATCTTCTCTTCATTAAAAAATGGAATAACAATGGAAATCTCTTTCATTTACGTTACCTTATCGTTATAATAGTATGATTAAGTCTACACTATGAGCAGAGATAAAACAATTCTTATTACAGGAGCTGCTGGCTTTATTGCCTCTCATATCGTCGATCAATTTATTGAAAATAATTATATAGTAATTGGTGTGGATAATCTTAAGACAGGAAACAAAAAAAATCTCAATAAGAAACTTCTCTTTTTAGAAATTGATCTTAATGATAAGAATGCTGTTAAAGATATTTTTAAAAAATTTAAACCATCTGTTCTTATCCATCAAGCATCAAATTTGGTCGATGTAGAATTATCAATCACAAATCCTTCTCTTGCATATCAAGATTTACTAATGACAACTAATCTTATTGAAGAAGCTCGAAAAAATGGTTTACAACATATTATTTTTTCATCATCAGCAAATGTCTACGGAAATCCAAGCAGTGTTCCTATCAGAGAGACAGCGCGACTTGCACCAACTTCACCTTATGGCCTCACAAAATTAGCAATAGAAAACTATCTCGCTTATTTTTCTAATCGATATAAAATTGATTTCACTGTTTTCAGGTATTTTAATGTCTACGGCGAAAGACAAAATACCCTCTCAGGAGCTGCAATACCTACATTTATCAGACAGATGATCAAAAACGAACCGATTACGATAAACGGAGGAAAACAAATCAGAGATTTTGTTTATGTAAAAGATGTTGCGAGAGCAAATTATTTAGCTGGGACTAAAAAAATCACGGGAATCTATAATGTAGGAAGTGGCAAATCAATAACAATTAATGATGTAGTCCGATTGATTGAATCTTTGATGGAAAAGAAAAATAAAATTATCTATAGCAAGCAAGATCAGTCTGATTTACAGTTCTCCCAGGCGTCAATCGCAAGAATCAAAAAAAAACTTGGATGGACTCCTGAGGTATCGTTTGCAGAGGGACTTAACAAAACAATCGCATATTGTATAACAGCACTTAAATAGCCTTCTTAATTTTTTGATTAACAATTTTATGTAGTTTACTCCAGCCTCTTTGAATCGTCCCTTTCAAAAGAATTGGTTTATTTATTTTCTGTAACGCGTTAGCTAATGCAATTGAGGTTTGTTCTACTAATATATTTTCCTTTGCATACATTTTGGCAGAATCTCGAAGACCGGGAGAATTGTAAGCAATGACTTGTGTGCCTACGAGGTTTGCTTCAGGGACAATCATCCCCCATCCTTCACGACTTGATGCAACAAGAAGCACCCATGATTTGGACATCATTTCAAACTTTTTCTCTTCTGAAACAAAACCCTCAAATGTCACAGACTTTGAAAGATTGAGCCGTGATACTAATTGCTTTAAATGCTTTTCGTACATAAGATCTCCTCTACCAATAATCGTCAATTGCCAAGGCGTCTTAACAGTTTTATTCACCTGATGAATTGCATGAATAACATCTTCAATGCCTTTCATCGCAGCAAGCCTTCCCACAAAAAGTGCCGTAGGATATTTTGTTTTCTGTTCTTTTTTAAGAATAGCTGGTGCATCAAATCCCATTGGTAAAACGGTAATGTTTTTTGCTGGAATGGCAAAACTTTGTAAATCCTTTTTTGTTGACTCCGAAATAGTCCAGAATTTATTTTGAGAATAAATAAAGAACATTATTGGCTCTAAAAACTTTCCAATTACATTACCAGGAAAAGGAATCATCTCATCCCAAATGTTGCGGGCAACTTCGCAAACTAAGATCTTTCTTCGAATTAGTGGTGCGAAAATATTTGAGAGATAGCCAATCCCATGAACGCTATCGATAATAAAATCTATCTTACCAAATTTACCTGAATAGAAAAAAATCGGCCACATCAAAAAATGTGTCAAAATATTTCCAAAACGAATAATTGTTATTCCTTGATATACTTCTCTTTGCGGTAAACCTTTTACGGACAAAGCATACCAAATGACCGCATCTCCTCTATAGACAAGTGGTTTAAGAATTTGAAGGTTTAACTTTTCTGCACCCCCTGAACGTGGATTTTTGGGATCTCGCCAATTAAGTAAAAGAATATTCATTGTGCTGCATGTCGTTTCTCTTTGATTTGTTTATCATAATATCGTAAGATCTTTAAACGGTAATAAACGGCCAATGTATCGATAAGCGTTCCCCCAATAACTTTCCAAACATTCTTTGACAAGATAGTATTATTGCTAAAATTGATTTCAACAGGTGCTTCAAAAATTCTTGTATATCCGTAACTATAAGCGACTGCTAACATTTCAATATCAAACGCAAACCGTTTTACCATAAGCAGAGGAAAGACTTTGCGAACAACTTCTCTTTTAAACAATTTTAATCCTACCTGAGTGTCTCTCACTTTAAATCCAAAAAGTGCCCATGTAAGAGTGCGATATCCCCAAGACATAACAGTTCTGTGCCAAGGATAAATAACTTGAGAGACTGGATGAAGCTTTGAACCAACAATTATATCTGCGTTATACCATTCCATGTGATTAAGAAGCATTCTAAACCCAGTTGGTTGAATATCCATTCCCGCATCAATGAATCCAATCACATCTCCTTTTGATTGCATCATCCCATATCTAAGGGCATGTCCTTTGCCCTCATTGTTCGTATAACCAAGCACTTTGACACGAGCAGATTTATATTTCATGGCCTTCTCATACGTTTTATCAACCATTCCATCGACAACGATAATTACCTCATAGTTACAACCCAAGGAATCAAGGGTATCAATGATTTGTTTTATATTTTCACTAATCGTTTTTTCTTGTTTGTAGGCGGGGATGACAATGGAGAGTAACTTTATTGTCAATCTATTTTTTGGTTGCATATGGATAGTATAACAAAAGAATACAAACAAGTACAAAGGTTGTGCCTAAAGAAATAAAGAGTACGTCAATAAATGATTCATGGAAAAGAAAAATCAAAACGATTTGAGCAATTGCCCCTAGAAGAATCGGGATATATACGAGCGTCTTCTTAATCGACAAATAAAAATTAGCTAAAATCATAAGAAGGGAATAGCATGACATGAAGGCACCAACCCAGCCTACATATGGCGAAACTGTTAAGTATTCCTGCTTCTTAAGAAAAAAGAGTAAGACGAACTCAGGAAACATAAAATAAAACGCAGTCAGAAAAACACAGGGTATTGTTACAAGAAGCAATGCTAATTTAAACGTATTAGTGAAATTTTCTTTTTTATTGATCTTACGAACAATCACAGGAAACATAACCGTACCAATTGGGAAGGATATATAAAATATGACTCTGCCGACAAGAGATAATCCTGCATAAAGTCCAGCTTGCACTGGATCAAACAGATGTTTTACAAGCATGATGTCTGATGAAATAAATGAGGTAAGACCTAAGAATGTTAAGGCAGAAGGAATGCCATAAGAAAAGAATTCTTTCGTTTCGATAGTTGGTTTGGAAATCGTTTTATTAAAGAGAAATCGAAGAGGATAAAAACTAAATACGTATCCGACAATACCACCAATAAAAATTGCTCCAACAGCCCCTGTGACAGAATAACCCAAAAGAACAAAAATAGCCCCAAAAACAACCTTTGAAACAGCAGTTGCCATACTTATAGCAACTTGAAATCCAAATGCTAATTTCGCTTGTAAAAAGGACATGTTCAACACCATCACAATAGAAATGATAACCAAAAAACCTGTCATTATTAAAATCGTATAATCAGTTATATGAAAAAATGCACTTAATTGTTGCAATGAAGCAAAGTAAGCAATAAAGACAACAAGACAAAAGAGAAATAATGCTTTAACAATTTTTATGTAGAGACCTCGAATAAGTGCAAAGTTATCCGAAGCAAAATAATCACCCGCAAAGCGAACAATCATAGGAGTCAATGCATTGGAGATAAGAACGGGAAAACTGATAAGGGAAATAACACTTGCCAAAACTCCGTAGTCAGCAACAGATAAGCTACGGCTCATAAAAACATTGAAAAGAAAATTGAAAAAATTTGCTGCAAGACTACCAAAAACGACAATACTACTGCCGTAAATTAATGGATGTTTAATTAATTCCTTTACTTTTTTCTTCATGATATAGCTTGTGTGTATGCTGCGAGGGTTTCTTCCGCAGTCTTCTTCCAACTAAACTGTTTAGCTTGTATTAAGCCTTTTGAAGAAAGCGTCTTTTGTAATTGCTTATCTGAGAAAACCTTATCAATGCCTTTTGCAATACTATCTAGGCTGTATTCATCAACATAGAACGCGGCAGAGTCGGCAACTTCTGGAAGTGACCCACCTTCTGTCGTAACAACCGGGCAACCACATTGCATCGCTTCCAAAACTGGCAAACCAAATCCCTCATAGATTGAGGGAAAAGCGCAGACTGTTGCACTATTATATAACGAAACGACATCATCCGTGGGGACAAAACCTAATTTGATAAATCGTTTGTCATTTGCTGTTGCTTTTTGTATGGCAACGAGATCTGCATTCCAAGGGTTTGTTGTATTAATATCTTTTTGCACAAGGGATTTACCTACCATGACCAAAGGAATATCAAGCTGCTTAATCGCAGCAACAAGACGAGGCAGATTCTTATTCCATGTCACATCACCAACATACAAAACAAATTCCTCAGGCAATTTATACTTTTTTAAGATCTCAGTTCTCAGCTCTGCGCTCTCCGTTCTCTTAAACTCCTCTCCTGCTGCCAAATACACCGTTGTAATCTTTGATGTAGCAATGCCAGTAAATTTAGCAACATCTTTTGTTGATGACTCAGAGTCAGTTATGATTACATCGGATTTCCTCAAATTAAACTTTTGTAATTGCCAAGAGAGCTTACCTCGTATGCCAGCGGGAAACTGCTCAGGGAAAACAATTGGGATAAGATCATGAACAGTAACGACACGTCTGTGTTTTTCTAAGAGAGGAAGCGTGATAAAGAAAGGATCAAAATAGGGATAATGTACAAGATCAACATCCGGTGGAATCTCTTCTTGACCAGTAAAGAAGACATACTCATGTTGAGGGAAATAAGTAATAAGTGCGTCTTTGAGATGCTGTAAATAAAATCCAACACCACGAACCTTGTGTCCTGTTTTTAAGGGTGAAATATCAATTGCAATCTTCATTCTCAGATCTCAGTTTCGCTTGTGCCACGCAAGAGCACTTTTAACAATCGTCTCAAGATCTGAATGCTGTGGTTTAAAGCCTAATTCAGTATTAATTCGCGTTGGATCTGCAACCAGCGTATCCGCATCGCCAGGACGCCTCTCTGCGGTGACAATTTCTAAGGACTCTCCTGACTCTTTCTTGACCATCTCCAACACTTCTTTATTGGAATATCCAATGCCCGTGCCAACGTTATAAAAGAATCCGCCTGAGTTCTTCTCCAAATGTTTCAATGCTAAGATGTGGGCTTCAACTAAATCTAAGACGTGAATATAATCACGAACACACGTACCATCAGGAGTATTGTAGTCAGTACCAAAGAGCGTAAAAGGCTTCTTCTCCATCATTGCCCTCACTGCACATGGAATAATATGTGTTTCAGGCGAATGCTGCTCTCCCATGCTTCCATCAAGCGCTGCTCCGCAAGCATTAAAATAACGTAGAGCAACAAAATTCATCTGGTGAATTTTTTGATACCATTTCAGGATTCGTTCAACCATCAGCTTACTTTCTCCATAGACACTTTCAGGATTCTTTGGATGATCTTCATCAATTGGGGTTCGTTCGGGATCTCCATAGACAGCTGCTGTTGAGGAAAAGATAATTTTCTTTACGTTTCTTGCAACTGTTTCTTCAAGAAGATTAATTGTTGCTTCTGTGTTGTTATCAAAATAAAGTGCTGGTTTTTGCATTGACTCACCAACAGAGATATAGCCTCCAAAATGGATAATGCCGTCAAAGGCGTTTTGAGAGAAAACTTCAGCAATAAATGCTTTATCAAGGAGATTTCCAACTGCAAGCTCCGCACGATTGTCTACGGCATCTTTGTGACCTCGCTCAAGACTATCAAGCACAACAACCTCAAACCCATCATCAAGAAGACGCTTAACCATGAAGCTTCCAATGTATCCGGCACCACCTGTAACCAAAATCTTCATAGAAGTATTGTACCAGAAAAGAGGAAGTCAGAACAGATCTTATGCTTTCTTTTGCATATATAAAAGGTATGCTCGGGGGAAGCGAAGTGCTGAGAAAAAGGAAAAGACAAAGCCTTGCCAACCATCAAGTATGCCCTTGTGCCGGATAAACGTCAACCCAAACCACCAGACAGGTTTAATGAGTAAATAATCAATGCCGTCAAGAAAGCCTTTGGGATGAATCTGTGTAGCAAGCACAGCAATGTAGCGTTTGTTCCGGGCAATATAACGCGCAAATGTTGGATCGGCCATATGAATCAAATCATGCTGTAACCAACCAACTCTCCCATTGACTTCAATTTGCTCATGAACATCTTTGCAAGGAAATTTTGATTTACTTCTTTTGACAAGTCTAATTACTCCATCTGGATACACTCCTCCATAACGCAGATAGCGACCTAAGAAAAAATTAAGTCGTGGTATAAAGAAGGCTGCATACTCACCTGTCTTCGTGCCAATAGAGCCATCTCTTCCTTCAAGTAATTTCTGATGCCGAAGGAAAAGCTCTCGATTCGGAATTTTTGCTTGATATGCATCTAGTGAGTGCTCATCCATGATAATTACCTCCATAATCTCCTTGGCAAGTTCAGGGCTCACAATTTCATCTGCATCAAGTTGTAGTACCCATTCGTTATGTGACATTTCAAGTGCTTTCTGTTTGTTGATATGAAAGATTTGTTGATTAGGGACAACCAAGATTCTCGCACCAAATTTCTTTGCGACGTCAACCGTCTTATCACTTGACGTGCCATCAACAATCACGATTTCGTCAGCAATATCTTTAATTGATTCAAGACATGAACCTAAATTCTTTTCTTCGTTAAATGTTGCAAGTGCTACTGTTAATTTTTTCATATTACCATTGTATCAATCGAATAGCCGGTGTGCCGTCAAGATAATTAATTGTCTTTATCGTCTCGCTACCTTGCGGGACATCCATTGCACGATTTACATACAGCACCTTTGGATCTTTCTTTTCCTTATCCCAATTGATTGGACGGAATTCATATTTTTCAATGTGTTGTGACTTCTGATATTCCTGTGGCGAATATTTTTGGTAATACAAAAAGAAAATGTATGATTGATCCAAAGGCAATTCATTGGAAACAACAATCTTATCATAGTTTCCTTCAATTGCTTTCACTGATGCAACAGCTTCTTTGTATCCATATTGCCAATCCTGGGAAACAAAATAATTTTGCTGGGCAAAATATTGATTGAGATAATAGAAAAAGTTAAATCCAGCAATTAACAAAACAGCTCCCCAGACGACAAATAGTCCCTGCTTTTTTATCAACTTTTTCTTATCGTGAACAAAAGCAAATGCACTCACAATCCCTACTGCCACAAACACCTGAAATGTTGGCAGAAAGTTAAGCGTCCTGACAGCATGAGGAACATCATTGGTAATTGCCGCAGGAACCGGTGCCAAGAAGAACCAAGCAAATAGTAACCATTTCGTTTGCTTAGGGAAGTTGAAAAAGAGTAATGCATAAAACCCAAATAATAAAAATGGCAACTCCCAAAGATATAATAGACCCATACCGGGTGCATGATGTCGTGGCATGTCGCCTGTGATAAATAACCAATTGAGATCATAATGAGAAAGATATCCTCCAATGATTTGTTGAGCATAAACAACTCGACGATTATGCAGTATTTGTCCGAGTAGGTTATGCTGCTCCTTATCATCTTGGAGCTTATTATTACTCAAAAATAATGCATCCGTTTGCTTAGAAAATACACTCACGCCCTTGGCACGAGCAAGAGCCTGATCGTTGGTTGCAAGATACATAAGAAATGGCGATAAGGCAACAAGACCAACCAAGACTGCCCCAACAAGATATTTTCTGGAAACAACAATGAGTTCACGCCAATAGATGGCAACTAAAACAATTGCTAACAGTGGAGTAAAGACTCTGTCACTTTGATACACGGAAAAGTTAAGTCCCATACATGCTGCTGACAAGAAAAGCATCCACGGCTTTTTAAGACCTTTGATGAAGAACAACGCAGCAAAGACATTAAAAGCTAAACCAATGTTTGATTCAAAACCAACTCGTGAGAATTGAATATGCCATGGGGAAATCGCAAGTAATAATGCAGCGATCAGTGCAATATCTTTTCTCTTAAATAAGGCTCTCACTAAAAAGTAAGTTGCTAACACTGTAAGGATACCAAAGATCGCTGATGGCAAACGGACTGCAAATGTCTCAAGACCAAACATGGCAATAAAGGGAATGACAAAGTAGGTATACAATGCTGGTTTAAAATCACCAAATGATTCAAGAACGATTGGCATATATGCTCCGTATTCATCACGACCTGTGTGCATAATTGAATAGGCATTGTAACCAAGAGCTGCTTCATCCCAATCAGGAGATGGAGGAACATTTCCTAACTGCCAAAGACGTAAAACAGCAGCGAGTAAAATAATACAAATTAAAACAATATTCTTTTTCATAACGTATACGCAACCAGTGCCTCTTTGCCATCGAGCGAATAAAACTTCTTATGTACTTGAGCTTTTGCTGGGACTTCAGACGGTATAGCAAAGTACAGCACATTCTTCTCCCCTGTCTTCACCAACAGCTCTTTCTTAAAATAATACTTTCCAAACTGATGTACGTTGGTAAACCCAAGACCCTCATGCTCTATGGTAGCATTTGCACGGAAAGACGCAGGATCATACTTTGTGTAAAACAAGGTATAAATATATGGTCTACCCAATTCACCTGTAAAATAAATCTTACTATACTTCCCCTCTTCCTGCTGCATGTATGCCAATGCCTCTTTATATCCATATTGCCATTCCTTTGAGTATTGCGTGGCATAATGTGTAAAGTAATCTTCGACAAAGTAAACGACATTGCAAAGAGCAACAAGGGCTACTATGGTCATTGCGAGGAGTCGCAGACGAGGAAGCAATCTAAAAATACTAACGAATCCGTACGCCACTAATATCTGAAACATCGGCAATGCGCCTTCAATACGCAATGCATGTGGAGTTTCGCGAGCTGCTGCTGCGGGAACTATCGCTGCAAGAAGCCAAAAGGGCACAATCCACCAAGCCCCTGTTCTCTTTCGGAAAAGGAAGAGAATACCAGCAATAAGAAATGGCAACTCAAACAAATACAGTTGTCCCATCGAGTTCACAGAGAATTTAGGATTATCATCGCCATGAATAAAGAGGAAATCAAACGAAAGATTATCAAAATAATGATCAAGATACTCAGTACCATAAGCAAGCCGTCTATTATGAATAATCTTAGACAAAGGAGCGTTGCCATCATTTACGATTTCCTGATTGCTTCTCTCAAGCACTGTCAAATCAGAAAAAATATTTACTTCTTGGAACCGAACCTTTGATTGAGGAGAAAGAAGGAATGGAAGTATTGGTAACAAAAGAGCAATACCAATCACTGCGGAAAGAACAACTGCCTTCTTCATTTGAAGTAGTTGCCTCCAGAAACCAATCGCAAGTCCAACAAGCAGTATTGGGCCAACGATTCGTGCACTATTAAATGTATAAAAGGCCAGCACAAATGAAACGGCTGAAAGGATCAGCAAGTATTTCTTTCTCTGTACGGCCTCAAGAAAAAGCCACACACCTGTTGCCAGAAGAAATGTCGCAACATTTGCCTCAAAGGCGCCCCGTGATAGCAAAATATGCCATGGAGAAATCGCAAGAAGTCCTGCCGAAACTAATGCAATCCATTCGGTGTAATCACGGATCTTGGTTTTCTTGGATTCATGAACGGAAAAGATCCGTTGCACCAAAAAGTACGTAACCAATACTGTCAACGTTCCAAAGAGGGCAGACGGAAATCGTACTGCAAATTCGGTGAGACCAAAGACTTTGACAGGAAGTATATCGAGATACGCATAGACTGGGGGCTTATAATCACCAAACGATTCGAAGTAATCCACCGGCATGAACTTGCCATATTCGTCACGGCCGTCAATGCCAAGAGAGTACGCATTGTAACCCCAAGCTGCCTCATCCCACGTCAGAGACGGAGCAATCGTACCAAGCTGATAAAAGCGCAGAACTGCGGCGAGTAAGACAATGAGGCCAAGCCATAAGAAGCGTTTCATAAATAAACTCTTCTTGCATTATAAAGCACAACTGTTCCCTTTCACAAGCACCCCAACAAAATACTTCAAGATCTATGCTATGGAATAATTATATGCTACTATTATTAGACTATGCGCTTCTCAAAAATAATCTCTCTCCTGCTTATTGGAATTATCTTTTTCAACCTGGCTACAACGCTCTATCATAATAAAGACAAATTTATAACCTTCAATTATTGGCAGACATTTTCAGAACAGAAAAAGACATTTTATAGTTCTCAATATAAGACAAAAAAATATGAGGCATTTATTAAAGATGAAGTTGCGTATTCTTATGTAGGTGGGGCACTGATACGAGGTGAAAATCCTATCTTTAACATTCCTGAAGCTCCTCCTTTGGGCAAATATCTGATCGGTTTATCAGCGATATGGTTCAATAATCCCAATATCTTTGTGACACTTGCGGCAGGGTTTCTAGGACTTGTTATGCTCTATCTCTTAAGCAGACAGGTTCTTGGTTCTTCCTTCATTTCACTTCTTCCTGTGGCTGCCATTACAACCGAACCACTCTATAAAAATCAATATGCCTTTGTACCACTTTTTGTCAAGTACCCCATTTAGTACACAGTTATTCTAAACCTTTAGTTTTCGCAGCTTGAATTGCTCAGGAGACATTTTAAGAGCGGTGTGAATTCTTTGTTTGTTGTAGTAGGTGATCGTCTGATGAATGCCTTCAATTAATTCTCCCATGGTATTGAACCGATCAAATTCCAGTCCCAAATCTGTTTTGAAATTGTTGTAGAAGGATTCCTGGTAGCCATTCTCCCAAGGCGATGCCTTTTTGCTCATGGAAATTTGGACCCCTAATGAGGAGAGAAAATCTGTATATTCCTTTGAACAATACTCACTTCCTTGGTCTGTATGCACAGTGTTGGGGAGATGTCCTAACGTTTTGATAGCATCAAGAAGAGCCTCCAGCACAATCTCTTTCGTATGTCTGGCTGAAACATACCACCCTACAATCTCTCTGGTACATAAATCCATGTAGGTTGCCAAATACAAGAATTTGGACTGGTATCTGAGGTGGGTAAAATCTCCTACCAACACTGTCCCTGATTGAATGGGACAACTGCCTTTAATGCAGTTTGGGTAGGGTTGAGGTTCTCTCTGTTCGTCTCTTCTTTTTCTCCATCTGCCTTGTCTTTTGTATGGTTTAATCCCATACTCCTTCATTACTCTTCTGATTTTCTTCTTTCCCAAACCAAGTGAAAGAGCAATACGTCTGTGTCCATAGGCAGGATTTAGTGTTAAGACAGCAAGGATTTGCTCCTTCAACAGAATGTCTCTTTCTTGTGTCCCTCCCTGTTGCTTGTACAAAATCCTTCGTGAAAGCTGAAACAGCTGTGCAAGCAGAGAACGATTAATTCCTGGAATCTTTTCGGCAATGACCTTACTAGCTTCTCTTTTTTTTTGATTTATCCAATTCAAGGGTAAGTATTCCAATGATTTCTTTTAACTGTTGGTTTTCTTTCTTGAGCTTTTGATGCTCCAAAAGACTTACTGCTCCCACTGCTTTGCCTCGAAGCCAATAATATATTGTTTTGTCACTGACTCCATATTGCTTGGCTAGATCCAGAACCTTCTCACCAGATTTTACCTTTGCTAAAATTTCCTGTTTTACCTCAACGGATATTGCTGATTTCATAATGCATCACCCCCCCCTCAATTTTAGTCTTTTTGTTTAGACTCTGTGTGCATTATATGGGGTACCGGTCATGAGCAGAGGAGCTATTGTATGAGAGGGCTACAGTAGGCGCAAGATCGTTTGTGCCTTTAGGAACAGCAATTGGATAAGCGTAATTAACTCCACCTGTAAATAGATCTGTTTGATAAAGTTTCTCGTAGTCAAATGGCGACCTTGGCAAAGGATCTGACTTTAGATCAGCAAAAACGACAGAAGCACTAGATATAAAAAGTAGTGAGGCAATAAAAAATAATTTCAAAATTTGCTTATTCATAGATAGGCTTCGGCACCTTTGCACCTTTTACTTCTTCTGAAGGTGTGTATTCCATTAATTTAAACGCTGGATTACCATCTTGCCATAAGATCGTTTGTTTAACGGAGAAATGTTTAGGCGTCTTACAATCTCCACGTGTGACATATAATGTACTTTTCTTTCGCTCAACAAGGCAATCGTCGGGAACAAAAATATACTTAGAAAATCCTTTATAGTTGGTATCCAGAGGAGATCCTTCTGATTGATAAAGCTTTGGGTCATACTTATTGAAAAAGAGAAGATAAATATATGGACTTCCATGCCCTTTTGTTATCACAATTTTTTTATATTGAGAAGACAATTTTTGCAGCGTTTCCGCAAGAGGTTTATATGCATATCCCCTCGACCAAGGTTGATGCAGCTCCTGATGTATATTATATTGATGCTGGTAATAAAGAAACTCCCATACAGCCACCACAACAAGTATTAA
>JAHFKF010000024.1 GCA_023245475.1 Candidatus Levyibacteriota bacterium | reverse complement strand
GTTTTTGCTGTGATGATTTTCATAATTATTGTAATTGCTCGATAATGTTCTCAGCAATTTCTTCTGGGGTTTCCCTATCAGTTAAGACGGTAATATCTGCAAATCCTTCATACAGCGATTTTCTTTTATTAAATATTTCTTGTAATTCTTCTGCTAAGTTTTGTTTGTTCGTAAGCGCTGGACGATCTCCTGGATTGATCATCATGCGTTGCAATAATTTTTCAACGGGTGTTTTTAGATATATACAGATACCATGTTTCTTTAAAGCAAGCATATGTTCTTCATTAATAACAACTCCACCTCCTGTTGCGATGATGCAATTATTGTGTAGAGAGACATCATCAACAATTTCTTTTTCTTTCTGACGAAATGTATCCCAACCATATTTCTCAACGAAAGCGGAAATAGACATCCCGTTTTTTTTCACAAAATGTTCATCAAGATCAATAACTCTTTTTTGTAATTTTTCAGACAACACTTTTGCAACTGTTGTCTTTCCACTTCCGCGCATGCCGATTAAGACAATATTATTTTTTTCAAAAATTTCAATCGCTACTCCAAGGTTTATTAATGTCTCCCAAAATTTGGGAAATGCTTTACTAACTACGTCAGGATTTTTAATTATTATATTATCAATTCTTGTTCCTGAGACAGCAAAACTCATTGCCATTCTATGATCTCCATAGGTGGTGATGAGTCCACCATGTGGTTTGCTTCCTGGAATGGTTAAAGAATCATTGGTCATCGTTGCCTTAATCCCAATTTTTTGCAACTCATTAAAGGTTGCAGTAAGTCGATCTGTTTCTTTTATCTTAAGATGTTCAATGTTATTAATTATCGTTTTCCCTTTTGCAAATGCTGCAACAACTGCAAGTGACATAACGCTATCAGGTGTTGCATTCATATCAACAGTAGTTGCTAAAAGGTTTTTTTTACCAATTACTTCTATCCATTTTTCTTTTTCATTTTTTGTGACGGTGCACCCCATCCTTTTCAAGATATCAACAAAGGCTACATCTCCCTGTGCAGAATTGGGGCTGATATGTAGTACTCTCAGAGTGCTTTGTGTGATAGCCGCAATACTCCAAAAGTATGTTGCCGCAATTGCATCCGCTTCAACAATATATTCTTTAGGATTTTTATAGTGCTCTCCTGCCGGAATATGATAATGATGATAGTTGTTATTGACGACTGTCACTCCAAATGCTTTCATCGTTGCAACGGTAACATCGATAAATGGTTTTGATGATTGTTCTCCAATTACTTCTATTTCTATTTCCCCAACTCTTGGGGCGATCATCATAAGCGCTGAAAAATATTGACTGCTTAATTTACCCGCCATTTTAGCACTACCTTGCACTAGTTTGCTAGAACTGATTTTGACAGGTAAGTAACATTCTCTCTCAAGATATTCGATCCTTGCTCCAAGTTGTCTAAGACCATCGACCAGGTCTCCAACAGGACGTTTTTTAAATGCTTCTTTACATGTTAGTGTTTTTATTCCCGGAACAATTGTTAGTAATGCCAGTACGCTTCGTGCTGTTCTTCCTGAAATATTTACATCAAGTACATACCCTTTATCTTCAACATCATCTATTGTGCCATGAACGATAAATGCATTTTCTGTTTCTTCAACTGCTATTCCCAGTGTTCTCAAGATAGTTACCATTGCGTATGAATCATCACTTTTGGTAGGGTTACTTATCTTTACGCTGCCGGGCGTCATTGCTGAGATAGTTAATGCTCGAATGGTATAACTAATGCATCCTGGTACTTCAACAGATGCTTTAATTGGATGAGATAATGGATGAATCGCAAGTGATCTCATAGAATTGTTAGGAGTATCTCCAGAATTTCTTTTTCAGTTGGTTGTTGATTTATCTCCGCTTTGCCAATGTCTGTTGGTAAGGTAAAATTAATAATTCCTTTCTCATTTTTCTTATCATAACGCATTTTATCGAGAAGGGTTTCAATCGTTATTCCTTTTACTGGTGAGTAGTCAATATCTGTTGTTGTTCTTCCTATACTTATTGATTTTACCCCACGTGCTAATTGTAATTGTTTTGGTATAGTTATTGGTAAATCCGCCATTACAAAAGCTTGTTCAATTGTACTAACTGCTTCTTTGGAAAGGAGACCGCATTTCTCTGCAAGTCGTGCTTCCGCAACCATACCGATACTAATGGCTTCACCATGAAGTAACGGTGTTGAGGTCTCAAGACTTAAGGATTCAATTGCATGACCGATGGTATGTCCATAGTTGACGAGTTTTCTGTGTCCAGTTATTTCTTGTTCATCTTCTTGTACAATGCTTTTTTTTATAGCGCATGAACCAGCAATAATTTTTTCTAGTTCGCGGGTCGTAAATTTCAATGGATGTTTCTTTGTGACATATTTGAAATATATTACGTCGCTAATGATTCCATACTTAATTATTTCAGCAAAGCCTGACAAAAATTCTCTCTTTGGTAATGTCTTAAGAGTTGTTAGATCAATGATGACACCACGAGGTTGTGTAAAGGTACCAATATTATTTTTTATCCCCCCAAAATTAATCATGGTTTTACCACCAACGCTTTCATCAACTTGCGCAAGAAGTGTTGTTGGTATATTGATAAAGTCTACACCTCGAAGATAGGTTGATGCGGCAAAACCGCCCATATCTCCTATCACGCCACCTCCCAAATTAATAACCAGTGTTTTTCGATCACACTTTGCATCAATCAGTGCCTGCCATAAGTGTTGCAATGTTGTAATCGACTTTTCTTTTTCACCCGGCGCAATAGCAATATGTTTTGTGTTTTTAGGTAGTCCCTGTAAAAGCCTTGGTAGAAAAAGTGGTGCAACATTAGTATCTGTGATAATGAAGAAATTTGAATAATTATCTAAAGGAATATATTCAACAATGTTTTCCAGAAGATGTTCTCCTATAAAAATAGTATACCCATGTTTCTTTGTTGTGAAAGAGAGAGAGATTGTTTTCATTTCGGAGATCGTAACTTTCTAAATGTGCTGAGCTTGTTAACAAGTTCTTGCAATTCTTTTGTTGTGATATGTTGCTCTGTATCAGAAGGTGATGTCCCGACTTCAATAAGAACTCCATCATAGAGAAATGTGTTGTTATGGGTAAGTTTCATTGCTTCAATAATTCCATCGACAATTTTATCCTTGAGTTTTGGTCCATAACTATGACTTGGATCAAAGTATAATTTTGCATGAGGAATATGTGTCTTTACCCGTCTCATAACTTCATGAATTAAGGCATTGCGGAAATCTCCTCGCCCTGGGACATCGACTCCTCTATGAATGATAATCAAATCTCCCTTTCCTTTTTGTGCATAGGTTGTCAAACCAAGTAATGTTTTTTCAAGCGACGTCTCATCTTTATAATCAGGATGATTTGCTACTTCGAGTGGATCTTTGCCCAAGAACTTTGCATGTTTAATACCCAGATGCCACTTGTTGCGATGAGCATAATTACTCATCTCCAGAATATTCCAACCCAATTGATTAACTGCTGGACTCCAAATCATGACATGATTATTAAGTTTTGCTCGTTCAAAGAAAGGTAACTGGATATGTGGCAACATGATTTCACTTGCGATAACCATTCCCGTTTTTTTATAAATCTTTTCAGCCAGTGTCAGACTTGGCAGTAGTAACTTCTTTCTTTCTTTTTCTGAAAGACTCAGTGCTTCATTAATAACAGAATAATCAAGTCCAATCCCCTTTCCGTCAGAAGGAAGTGCTGTACGCGATTTTAACCCTACTACACGGGCTCCATAAATGGCTCTTGTTCCGTAAGGTGTTGTTATCGGTGCAATTTCATCAATAATTTCATTGACGTTTTCTAAGGTAATAGAACATGGTCCAGCAATAATTTCTAAATTATATTGTTTAGTAGTCTTCATAGTAATTAGATTCGCATCCAGCCATTGCGGATGAGTTCTGCTTTTGTTGGAATTGCTGCTGAATTACCCATTCGTGTACAGTGAAGTGCTGCTACTTTATTGGCAAACTCCGCACATCGGGTTAAGTTCCACTCATGCAAAATTCCGTAAGCAAATGCTCCTCGATAAATATCTCCCGCGCCTTGTACGTCTATTGCGACAACTTTGTGTGCTGGTATGATATGTTGGTTTCGTCCATCATAAATAATGCTTCCCTCAGATCCTGCCGTGACGATAATTGGTTTTTTGGCAATGGTCAAGAGTTCAGTTACACCAATAGACTGAACTGCCTCAATCGGTACAATTGGATAGTCAGCATATTGTATCATATCAAGAGTATCTGGTGAAATTTCAATAGACGTGTCCGTAAGTATTTTAGTGTGATATGCTTTTTTATATTTCAATTCGTCAAATGCTTTTTTTTCGTGACGGTCGATAATAACGATATCGAATTGTTTGAGATATGCTTGATCAAGATGCTCAATGTGTTTATGAATTGTTTTTCCTCGAATTTTTGTTCTAGCGCCGGTTTCTTGATTGATTGTGTAGGTGTTTACTTTGGTGTGCTGTTCTCGTCTAGCAAGAACAGTAACTTTTTCATCCGTTAATGCATTTTGGATTATTGCACCATTTGGATCATTTCCCAATGTTGTTAAAAGTGTACAGTCAATTCCCAATCTGGATAAGAGCATAAGCGCGATCGGAGCAGGTCCGCCAATGTGTTTGGTGTGTGATTCATCGTTACTTATCATATCGATAACGGATTCTCCAATGCCTAAGACTTTCATAATTTTAAACCATAAAAAAACCCCCCTTGCGGGAGGTGTGTGCTTTGGTTTACTTTTCGGCTCTAAACCATGCTCAACCTCCCGAGTTGGGAAGTAAAGTAAAAGTAAAAAAAGTTTGCTTTGCGGATGTTCATAAGTCTATTCTATTAGGCTTTCTTAGCAATGTCAACAATATCTTTGAATGTGGCTGGTGCGTCAACGACTAAACTACTCAAGATTTTTCTATCAAGTAAGATGTTTGCCTTTTTTAGTTTGTTAATAAAGACACTGTATGAAAGACCTTCTTGTTTAACTGCTTCCCCAATACGGATGATCCAAAGTGTTCTGAAATCTTGCTTTCGGACTTTGCGACCAACATAGGCATATTGGCCTGCGTGAAGACTAGCCTCTTTGGCTACCTTAACCAATTTGCTTTTTGTACCACGATAACCCTTTGTTAGTGACAAAAGTTTGTTATGTTTTCTTCGTGAGACTGTACCTCTTTTTATACGTGCCATATGTTTATACTCCTAACATTTTCTTTATTTTTTTTGCAAATTCTCCTTTTAGCTGACCTGGTTCTTTTTGTCTTCGGATTCTACTCTTAGACTTGCTTGCCTTTTTGTGACTACCATATTGGTGCTCAAACATCACTTTGCCGGTTTTAGTAACCTTAAAGCGTTTTGCTACTGAGTCTCTAACTTTGTGTTTGATCTTCTTTACTTTCTTCATGTTTTTTTCCTTTCTCAACTGATAGAAGTGCTACCAGCTGTCTTCCTTCAAAATGCGGATCACGATCCACTTTTGAAATATCACTTAATGCTGCAACTACTTTATTGATGGTTGTTCTCCCAAATTCTGACCTTGTAATTTGTCTCCCTCTAAATTTAACAACGAGTCTTACTTTATCGCCATCTTCCAAAAATTCACGGCCTCGTCTAATCATGACTTGCATATCATTATCAGACATAAACGGTCCAAGTCTTACTTCTTTTGTTTCAGACACTTTGGCCTTTTTCTTTTCCTCTTTCTTTTTCTTTTCTAATTGATATTGAAACTTATTGTAATCGATAATTTTTGCAACTGGTGGTTTTGCCATCGGGGCAATCTCTACCAAATCAAGTCCTTGCTCTTGAGCAAGTTTTAACGCTTCAAATTTGGATAAAACCCCTATCTGTTTACCTTCTACATCGAGCACTCGAAGTTCAGGTGCAAAGATTCGTTGGTTTATCCGATATCTTTTTTCTTGTTGTTGCTTAAATCTTTTTATCAATTTGTTTCTTAATCAAGTCAAGAAATGAAGTAACTGAGAGACTTCCCAAGTCTTCTCCATTTCGTTGACGGACAGAGAGGGCATCACTTGCCACTTCTTTGTCCCCTATTATACCCATAAAAGGTACTTTTTGTAAAGTGGTGTCTCGTATCTTAGCCTGGAGCCGTTCTGATCTAACGTCAACTTCGGCTCGAATTCCCTCATTTTTAAGCATTTCGACTGCTTTTTGGGCAAATTCTGCATGTCTATCAGCAATTGGCAGAAGCACTATTTGTACCGGTGCAAGCCATGTTGGGAAAGCTCCAGCATACTTTTCAATCAAAAATGCCATGACTCTTTCTATTGCGCCGATTGATGAGCGGTGAATCACAATTGGTTGCTCTTCATCTCCTTCTTCATTGATGTATGTCAATTTAAATCGTTTTGGCATGACGAAATCATATTGTACCGTGAATGCTGTATCTTCTTTGCCATTTACATTTTTCATTTGAATGTCTATTTTGGGACCGTAAAAGGCTGCTTCCCCAGCTGCTTCTACAAAAGGAGACTTTCTTTGCGTGAGTACTTTCTTAAGCGCGTCTTCCGCGGTATCCCATGAGGCATCATCTTTAAAATACTTTTTATCATCTGTGCGATCTCCGAGAGAAAGTCGATAGTGATAATCTTTGCCTGCTTCTAGATGAAATGCATCAGCTATAAATTCAATTAAGTCGAGTACCTTATTAATTTCTTCCTCGGCTTGGTCTTTTCTTGCAATGATATGAGCATCAGCCAACGTAAATGATCGCACACGCTGTAATCCACTAAGTTCTCCGGATTGTTCGTAGCGATAGAGCTTTCCTAGTTCTGCATAGCGAATTGGTAATTCTTTATAGGAATGCATGTGACTTAAATACAACTCAAAATGGTGAGGACAGGTCATTGGACGAAGCATATATTGGTCGTCATCAATAGTAATTGGTGCATACATTGAATCTTTGTAGTAGGGATAATGCCCTGATTTCTTATATAGTTCAAGACTTGCAATATCTGGGGTATAAACATGGAGATATCCTCGCTTTAATTCTTCATCAACAATAAATCTTTCAAGTTCTCTACGAACTGTTGACCCTTTGGGCGTCCATAAGGGTAATCCTTTACCGACGGTTTCGGAAAACACAAAGAGATCCAGCTCTTTGCCAAGGATCTTATGATCTCGCTTTTTTGCTTCTTCAAGCATTGTCAAATGTTCTTCCAATTCTTTCCTACTCGGAAATGCTGTTCCATAGATTCTTGTCAGCATTTTATTCTTCTCGTTCCCTCTCCAGTAGGCGCCTGCGATAGAGAGCAATTTGAAAGCCCCGATATCTTTTCGTGGGTTCTCACTGTGTCCTCCCCGGCAGAGGTCTTCAAAAGCTTGTCCTGAACTTGCCGAAGGATCGCCAGATTTATAGAATGTTAATTTTTCTCCCTTTTTAACAATCTCATCAATGAGTTCTGTCTTGTATTCATTATCTTTAAAGAATTCTTTTGCTTCTTTCTCTGTTACTTCACGGTGAGAAAATTCTGTCCAGGTTTTAAGTATCTGACCCATTTTGTTCTCGATCTTAGCAAAGTCTTCTTCTGTTACTTTAGCTTCTCCTAAGTCAAAGTCATAATAAAACCCATTTTCAATTGCTGGTCCAATGGTCAATTTAGTCTTCGGATAAAGCTCAAGCATTGCTGCTGCGAGTAAATGCGCGGTTGAATGACGAAGTGGTTGTAGTGCGTCTGAATTGTTCATAGGTAGGCTTATTATAGCGAGTGTATGGGTATTTATAAAGAGCTAGTTCTATAGGCGGGTATTGTGAGAAAGGACAAAGTTGATGATTTCTGAGACAAACTCTCCAACAATCGGAATAAGATTCACATTTTTGGCAAGAAGCGCCAACAACGTGAAGATAAGTGATATACCAACCGTTGCTCCAAGTGCCCATGCAATACCTCCAACAAAATTATTAAAAATTATATCTTTTAATGGTAAGGGCTTACTCGCTCGTTCAAATGGTTGTGCTTCTTTCATAGGTGTAGTCTCTTTTTTATTATAGCAACTTCTTCTCTCAGTTGCTGCGTTTGATATGTTCCAATGGTATTCTCATCGTTTAAGGTAGCCAACTGTCCAAAGATCGAATCAAACTTTGTCATATAGTCTTGATGTCGTTCTTCCATCTTTTGTTCAATTTGATCCATCCTCTCTTCAAGTCTATCTATTCTCTCTTCAAGTCTATCCATTCTCTGTTCAAGTTTATCGAGTCGTCCATTGATTTCTTTGAAATTATGTAGTACAAGCTCTTGAAGAGACGCTAGCGCAACAATCATTTTATCTACTTTCTTATTGAGTTCAACGATGGAGGCATCTTTCATGGCTTTATCATATCAGACCCTTTGGATATCTTGTCAAGAGATTTTTCTATAATCCAAGTGGATCGGCAATGGTTTGCATCGCGGTCAGTGTTATTGCTACAAATTCAGGAAGTGGGATACCCAATTTTTCTTCACACAAAAGAATTGCGTTTCGGTCAGCACCCTTAGCAAATGATTTTTCTTTAAACCGTTTTAGCACTGATTCTGTAGTGAGTAATCCAATTTTCTTATCAGGAGTTACCAATGCTCCGGCGACAATAAGTCCAGTCAATTGATCACAAGCGGTTATTGCCCAATCCATTTGAGATTCTGGCATAATCTTTGTATAGACATGTGCGTGCGCTTGGATGCCGTGGACGATATCTTGAGGCATGCTCTCTTTTTCGGCAATGCCAATCATCATGCCATGCTGCTCAACACGATTTTCTTTTTGTGCAATTTCATAATCCATATCATGCAGAAGCCCTGTAATCCCCCATTTCACTTCATCTAGATTATTCTGGTCGTCTTTGAGGGTCAGATGCCGATACAATGCCTTCATGGTCACCTCAGCGGCCAGAGAGTGCTTTATAAGATTTTTGTTGCTCATATATTTTGTGAGCAATGTGTATGCTTCGTCTCTGTTCATAATTAGTCTTTAAAAATTACTTCGTGACTCTTTAGAAATTCTACATCAAATGTTTCTATAAAGCCAAGCCTTCCCAAAAGCCCAGGAAGTTCATTGCTATCAAAAAAAGCGACAGGGACTTCTCTGATTAACTCGCCAACTTTTATTTTTAGTTTCTTCTTATATAAATAAATGATTTGTGTACCTCCTATTCCAATACTTTCATCTTTTTTACAGTCTTTCGTTAAAGAGATTTTTAAATTATTGGCAAGGTATTTAGGCAAGATTGTAAAATCTGCTCCTGTATCGACGACAAGACGTATTCCTACCCATATTTCTTCTTTTGGAGATTTAAAAAATATCCGAGCAATGGGGCGGTAAACTGTGCCAAAGGTATGCTTTCCTTCTTTTTCAAACGCGAAGGATGCTTTCATAGGATCCATATTTTCCCTTTGGGCATGTAAGCTACTTCAGGAATAGCATTTGGATTTTTCTTTCTGACTTTTTCCAAAATCTCTAAGGCTTTTTCTCCGGTCTTTGCAGTATATAATATGCCATCTGCAAAAATAAGATGTTTGCCACGATAGCGAGGGTTGGTTAGGAACGGATCCATTGAATCAGCGCGCTTCATAGATTCATTGTAGTGAGCTGTCTCTTGTTTGTCAAAGTGAGCTGTGGACGATAGTGGATTCGAACCACTGACCTTTGCAATGTCAATGCAACGCTCTAACCAACTGAGCTAATCATCCCTTTAGAAGCTAAATCTTGGGCTTCAGGTGTAACTGATTATAGCATATTACGTGATTGAAAGAAGAAAGGATTTTAGAAGCTGATAGTAGTCTTCAAGGCTCTTTATGTTAACCCATTCTTCATCGCTATGTTGTCCTGCGCCAATTGGCCCAAACTCTATGCCGTCTATCCCCTGCATTGCAAAAAAGATCATATCTGAACCTGCATAGCTTTCGGTGAGAACCAATTGTTTATCATGCTCTTTGTATGATTGCATAAGTTTCTGTATATATGGATTAGTCTCTTTGGTATTAAGACCAGGCATTGATTTAATTATCTTCATGATAATCCCCTCTGGAAGGAGCGATTGGATTTTTGGCAGGATAGTATCTACGTCTTCCGGAATGGTACGAATATCCAGAAGTGCCGTCGCTTCAGAAGGAACAACATTGTGTGTTGTGTTCTTTGTCGTAATATTTGCTAGATTAATTGTTGTTATCCAGCTTGGGGCGTCTGGTGTTGGGTAGTGCTGCAACAGTGAATTAATTGCTTCATACAGTTTTAACAATGCATTTTCCCCATGCCATAAATGACCAGCGTGGGCTTCAACACCAGATGCTGTCAGTTCTATGACGTGTAGTCCTCGTAATCTATTGGTAATGCGTAAGTTCGATCCGCATTCTCCTGTGATGGCAAATTCGCCTGTTATGCCTTCTTCTAGTTGATAATTTGTCCCATAAAACCCAATTGTTTCCTCATCAGTTGTGAGTTGTAATCCTAGTGTGTATGGTAATTCCTGTGCTAGTTCTTTAAATAAGAGGATCATAACAGCCGCCGCCGCCTTCATGTCGTACGCGCCTCTTCCATATAATTTGCCGTCTTTTTCTTTGGGGACAAAATGTTCCTTCTTTGCCGGCACAACATCCAAATGGGCATTGAGGATAATTTTACATTTTTTGGTAGGACTTGGTGTATTGGTATACAGCAAGCTCGGGATGCCATTTTTGGCAAATGGCGTAAAGGAAAATCCTTGCAGTTCTTTTTGAGCAAGCTCTAAAATTTCCAAACAGGCTTCTCTATTGTTGCTTTCAGATGGGAAGGCAATTAATTTTTTTGTTAAAGAAAGGATTTGATCGTTCATGCTGTTAACAAATATGTCTTTAAAATAGTGTAGTAATCTTCAAGGCTCTTTATGTTAACCCATTCTTCATCTCCATGTTGATGTTCCCCTGCTATCCCAAATTCAACACCAGGGCATCCGACACTCGTAAAATGACGAAGATCTGATTGCGCATGAGATCCTCCTAGTTGTGCTTTTTTCTGTGTGACTTGTTCAATTGCTTTTGTCAGTGCCATAATTTGTGTATTATCTGGTGAGACAGTGTGTGGTGCACTACCCAACAGCACTTCAATATCGATATCATCAGGTAACGCATTTTTAATTTTTTCAACCATCGTTTCTTTTGTCCCTTCGGTAAAACGAATATCTAAAAAAGCGCGGGCATCATCAGGTACATGGTTAAATGTGGTATTTGACGTCTCAATTTTGGCTAAATTCATTGTCGTTACCCACTGGGCTGATTCAGGATGTGGAAAAAGTTCGTGCAAGATTGCTAAGGCTTTATGCAATTTTACTAATGCATTGCTTCCTCTCCAAAGATAAGCGCTATGTGCTGTGACCCCACGGGCGTGCAATTTGAGCCATACAATACCTTTTGCTTTATGTATAATTCGTAAATTTGATCCACATTCGCCACTAATGACAAATTCACCGCGGACTCCCTCATCAATTTGGTGTGAAACTCCATGAAAGCCACCAACTTCTTCATCTGTCACAAGTTGTAGGGCTATTGGATACGAAACAGTCTTTGCCAAGTCTTTAAATAAATAAACCATAACAGCTGCCGCCGCTTTCATATCATATGCTCCTCTTCCGTAGAGTTTACCGTCTTTTTCTTTGGGCGTAAAATCTCCTTCTTTTCCTGGCACAACATCCAGATGGGCATTTAAAATAATCTTGAAATTCCTGGTAGATTCTGTTGTATTACGGATCAAAATACTCGGAATACCCTTGCTGACAAACTCTTCTATTGGGAATTCTCCTTTTAGTTCGTCTTTCACAATAGCAAGCACTTCCTGTAATCCTTTTGGATTAGCAGCTGTCGATTCAACGACCATGAGGCGTTTGGTTAACGAGATAATCTGGGTGAAGATGTCAGGATTATTCATGATGATAGTGGGACAGGATAAGACGAGTATTTTGGATACTTTCTTTCTTTGCCAAAAATCTTTCAGTCATATGTAATGCTTCTCCCCAGTTACCATATAACTGCGCAGAAGTGTTCTTCCCGTCTGGTAAGAGAATAATAAATCGAGATTCTTCATACAAAATTGCATGGACAGCATTCTTTTGATCGTGCACTTTGATACCTCGTGGCATTGATTCTTTCGCTACTTGATCCAAAAATGCTGTTGCCTCTTTGACAAGTCCCCGATTATTAAGCTGTATTGTTTGTTGGTGTGTATCGTTCATAGTTATTTTTTAAAAATAAAAAAACCCGCCTGTCTTGGCGGGTGTGAGTGTTCATGCTCGAACCTCCCGCCGTTAGGGGGTAAGGACAATAATTTGGAACATGCACTTATTTTTCATAGTTATAAAGTTATTATAGACCTTTTTTAGGGCTTGTAAAGATAGTAAAAGCTAGACCAGCAGGCTTGGTTGTAAGCCTCCACCAGCTGCTACGTTCAGCACTTTTATCTCTCCTTTTGTCGCTAAACTTGCTCGACAAATTGAGGTTCCCAGCGCTTTTCCACCAATTACGTGGATATTTGTATCTTGTACATAGTTTGCTGTTACCAAATCGCCCTCTGCGGTTATTGAGGTAATAGGTCTTGTTATCGAATTATAAGGGATATAGCGTTGTGCGACAAATCCTCCTTGCGTGATAGCCGTATCTACAGTCTTCTCCCAATCCTTGTTATTAACACCAAAGTTTAATTCTTCTCCATGGGTACCAGAGGATGGTTTCAAAATGAATTCTTTGCGGAATTGCATTAAATATTCTTTAGCGGTTAACGTTTCTCCTCCAGGGCCTTCTAATGCTTCCACGTCCGCTGGGTTAAAGGTGAATGGAACAATCTCTTTAATCGCAGCGATCTCTTCATCGGTAAATCCAGCTGCTTTTTGTACTTTAGGGTCATGTAGTTCTGCCAACAGATGCTTACTTCCCATAAATCGGCCACGGTCATCATTGAGAACGACATATGTGCTGGGATGTGCAAGTACGTCGATAAATCCAGGTGCGTTCTTCAATGCTTTCTCTAGGTCTACTGCATTTCTCCATATTGCATCCACCGGTTCTCCATTGATAACAACTTGGTCATCCTCTGTCTTTACCTCCGTAGGCGCTCCAATGTGCAAATCGATGCTAAACGACTGAAAGAATTCTTTTAGCCGAGGTATCTCAGATTGATTTACAACGCTTGCTTCATCCGTTGGTTCGTAAACAACACCCAACGTTTTTAAAGGTTCCCCTTTCCTCTCTTCATATTCTTCCTGAAACATTCGGATAACTTGATGAGCGGCAGAATCTTTGGTTTGATCAAATTCTTTTGGATCATAACCAAGTGCTTGCATGAAATCTCTGCCTGTTTCTTGCAAAATGAGATGGTAAAGCATCCCTTCTGGATTGGTGGTATTGGCTTCAATAATTGCCATGTCGTTGGTATCCGTATTATAGAACGTATCAAATCGTGTGTTTCTTCTTCTTATCGTTGAGGGTAAGGGCGTTTCTGTACGTAGCAGTAATTCTTTTTCCGGTGTTGACATTCCTTCGGTAACTGTTTGCAGAATTTGTTTCCCTACTGGATTCTCAGAAAAAGCAAGTTCCTCTATTTTTATCAAAGCATTGTGAACTTTTTCAATTTTATTTGCTTTGTCTGCCGTCTTTTCTCTATCAAAGAAGATTGGAACTGGTATCATTGGAATCGGTGCATCAAGTAACATAAGTCCTTTTACCTGAGCGTTTCCGACAGTTAAGGTGTATAAATCAGCACGGTCACCTTTACTCATCTCGCCAAGTCTTTGATTAACATCTCTTTCTAATAAAGTGGCTTTTGATTCTCCAAAATCCCCTTCGTAGAAGTCATTGTTAATTTTTCTGGAGTAATTTTCTCCATCCAGTGCTCTTTGTGTTGCTAGTTCTTGATATGCCATAGATACTCCTTTTCCCCATAAAAAAACCCGCCTGTCTTGGCGGGGTATTTCAGCACTACGATCTCCTCCGCCCTTAGGGGGTAATAAGAGAGAGAACAATAATTACTGAATTGCGATTTGTCATAGAGTTATTCTAGCATCAAGAAAGTTATCCGTCAATGAATAGTTATCCAGTTTGTGTGGAGACATTTCGATCCATGCTCTGAGTGAAGTGATTGTTCTTTCCACCTTGAGCTTGATCCCAGTATCCACCTTTTTTGCCGTTTTTGCCTTTAACGGTATTAAGCCACATGCCTGAGCTTTCAACCTTTTTACGAGCTTCTTGCACAATTTCGAGCAAAAACTCAAAGTATCCAAGGTGATATTCCCCAACATTAGGAGTTCGTTGTTCAACGGTTACTTCAGCAAATTCTGTCTGAAGGATCTTTGAAGTTTGAACTAGCTTTTTCAATTCAAACATAATTTGTTCAAGTCGTTGATTAATTTCGCCTACATCACGTTTAGAGAATCGTTCGCGGTTTTGAACAATATCTTTATGATAATCCATTGCGGCCGCACGATGCTCTTTCTTTTGCATCTTCTCGCCATATTTTTCTGTAGCAATTTTATGTTTATCAGCACGACCATGATGTTTGTCAGCATGAAAGATTATATTTTTATCGTGGGCTTGAGGAGCTTGTTCTGCGTGTGAAGATTTTCCTCCAACAGCATCAATTCCCAACAACTGCTTAAGAAACCCTTTTCCTAGTTCTCCGCCTTCGGTCGCCAGTGCTTTACCTACTGACTTGGTCATTCCTCCAAAGGTCTCGTTAAGTATTTCGGGCGTGTGAAGAGCGTTAAATGATTGTTTTTTTTGAGTGGCCATGTTACTCGCCGCACTCTATCACAAATTCATTAAAAAATCAAGCGTTTTTTGCTGTCGAAGTATGCCTGCAAGCAGGTATTTGTTACTTTCTAGTTGCTTTTTTTCTTCCGGTGATTGGGCTTTTAGAATCGCTTCTTCAATCTCTGTCGGATCAACAGAAATCTTTTCTGTTTCAGCAATTTTTTGCATAACAAATTCTAACTTAATGTCATTTTCTGCTCGCTTTGCATATTCTCCTCGGAGATCTTCAGGTGTACGTTTGGTAGATGCCAGATATTGATCAAGGCTTAGGCCAAGCTTCTTAATATCATCAAGGAGTTGTGCAATCAAACGATCGGCTTCTTGTTCAATCAAAACACTTGGTACGGTGAGTTTCACACTTTCAAGAATTGCCTTAACGATTTCATCCATACTTGGCTTTTTGCTTTCTTCTTCTTTGCCAGGAACAACGATCTTACTCTTTGCGGTGATCTTCCCAACTGCTTTTTTGTAATCTCCTAGGTCAATTTCCGGTAATTCGCAGGTAAAGGCATGAAATACCCAATCTGTCCCCTCTTCGATCTTTTCTACATGCAACTTAGGATTCATAATTGGCTTTAGCTTGTGTTCTTCAACAGCTTCCATGTATGCTGGTGGGATAAGTTTCTTGAGTGTTTCTTCTCGTACCTGATCTGCATTAAGCTTTTCTTCAACTACTTTGCGAGGAGCTTTGCCTTTGCGGAAACCTGCAATATCAGCGGTTTTAACAAGTTCTATAATAACTTCTTCTTGAGCTTTGACAATATTTGCTTTTGACAATGTAATTGTCAACTTAATTGTCCCATTTTCTTGTCGTTCAATAGTTGTGTTTGCCATAAATCTAAGAAGATTTTATCAGATAAAGTATAAATTGACAATGCTTGGTTTAGAGTAAGTGCTATAATAGCTTTCCACCATGGATAACGTACAGGTTGTCAGATCAGCAAACAGGAAAAGTATCTCTATCAACATTCAGCCAGATCAAAGTGTTCTGGTAAAAGCTCCGCTTCGTGCATCAGATAAAGACATTTCGGCTTTACTCAAGCATCATGAAGACTGGATTGGACAAAAACAACAGCAATTACGTTTGCGAAGTGAAATTCAGCCGGCAAATACCTATTGGTACCTCGGCAAAACCTATCCGCTTGAGGTTCGTCTTACGCAAAAAAATATTATTGAAGTGACTGACAAGATCTATATTGCTACAGCAAATAAAGTCTATTGGAAAAAGTACTTAGAAAGTTGGTATAGACAGCAATCCAGAAAGGTCATTCTAGACCGTGTAGTGCGATATGCAGGCATTTCTGGCCTTTCCTATAGATCTGTAGCTCTAACGAGTGCCCAGACACGCTGGGGCTCTTGTAGCAGCAATAAGACACTTAATTTTAATTGGAAGCTAATCATGGCACCACTTGAAGTTATTGATTACGTGGTTGCGCATGAACTTGCTCATTTGACAGAGATGAATCACTCAGCTGATTTTTGGGAAACTGTTCGGAAGATGGATCCTCTTTATCGTGAGCATCGAACGTGGCTTAAACGCAACGGACAGTTACTAATACTCTAACTCATCGCTGTTTCGCGAAGGTAAATTTGGTACCAATTTCATGAGAAACCCATAAATAAGCCCCCCGTAACGCTAAATCACTGCGATAGCCATCTGCTCCACCAAGTTCTTTAAGTAACTCAGCTGTTTCATCATCTGTTGCTGCTCTATTTTCTGCTGCCAATACATCTTGATCAAGTTTTTCTGTTAATTTTGCTGCTTTTTCAGTACCCATGCTATGTGCTACAAAAAATTCGTGAGCTGTCGAATACTTGGGGTCAGAAGGTTCACCTGAGGGAGTATATTTTCCTGTTTCATTTTCTCTGTAAGCATAAAATCCATCGACAACTCCCAATAAGGGACGCACATGTTGGTCAAGTGGTTCATCCTGTAATCCTGTTGCTGCTTGAATTTCAGAGATTCGTAATCTTAGTCGTAAGGAAAGTGTGTCTTTTGGCAGGATTCGGTTGTCTGGCCCGCCAATCTTTCTTATAAAATCTTTATACGGTGGATAATCAGCCAAGGCTCTTTCTTTATCAGACATTCTTCGTTCGGTTACTTGTTTTGGTGATCTTTCTGCTGTCATTGAAGTCTAGATCTTAACACAAGAAATCCGATGGTTCAAGCTAATAAATTACAAAAAGA
>JAHFKF010000023.1 GCA_023245475.1 Candidatus Levyibacteriota bacterium | reverse complement strand
GAGACATGCCAGAGGAAGCAAAAGCTGACAGCCAGATCGTCGGACTCTACCCCAAGGCACATGGTATTCGGGTTGCTGATATACTCACTCGACCCAAACCTTTTGCTGACACGGCAAGAAGTGCTCTGTATAAAACAATCGCACCGTTCCTTGATTATTCAGTGAGAACATACGAACATAAGTCAGGAGAAGAAAAGGGTCTTGAAGAAGGACAATGGCAGCTTATTTCAAATAAAAAAATCCCGGTTAGATTTTTTTAGCAACAAGTATCCGTGGCCGACCAAACACTTCAATACCTTTCGTAACAGCAGAGACAAAACCAACTCGTTCTTCATATACCGTACCAAAGCGTTCTTGCAATCCTTCTTTCAATTCATTTACTGATGGCATTTTGTTACCCGTCTCAGCCCAATATGCAGTTCTTTCGGCGCTAAACACTGGCCATACAAAAACACCATCGCTTTCCAGTACATTATGCACTCTCTTAATAAGAGATGAATGATCCTCAATAAAACGATTTGCCCAAACAGTTGTTACTCCAGCAAATGTACCTGTTTGGAGTTGAAAACTACGATTCATGTCTCCAGTCTTTGTCTTAATTTTATCTTGGGGATATTGCGTTTGTAAGTAGTTTAAGTACGGCTCGCTTTGATCAAACGATGTAACAGCATAGCCCTTTGCTGCAAGAGCATGTGAAATAATACCTGTACCGGCAGCAATATCCAGAAAGGGACTTTTTGCACCACTATCTCTCGTAGGGAAAACATGTCCCCTCGCAGTTTCAGCAATGTAATTTGCAAGATTTGTTCTTCGCCCTTTGCTGTTTGCCTTTGCATCATAGGCCTCCGGTGGAAGATATAAGGGTTGCTGCTCAGACATAAAGGGGATTATATCACATTGATAAACAAGATTAGTGGTAAGAGTTTACTATGCAAGTGCTGCGACAGCCGCCGTCTGGGCTTCTGTTGGAAGCGCCATTGATCGCTTGATCATTCGCAAACATTTGGTGCAGAGACGAAGTTTTGCAGTTTGTCCATTTACGTTCAGTCGAGCAACATGCAAGTTTGGTTTGAACACACGAGGAGTTCGACGTTTTGAATGAGACACATTGTGTCCGTACATGACGCCTTTTCCGCAGTTGTTACATTTGTTTCCTTTATTTCCCATAGACAATTCCTCAGAGACTAAGTATACTAAAAAACGGAACAAAAATCAAAAGGTAAAAGTATATGGAACTTCTAACTCCTATTATTAGTATCGTTGTCCTCATTTATTCAGCAATTTTGCATGAGATTGCTCATGGCTACGTAGCCTATCGTCTCGGAGACCCGACAGCAAAGCTCCTTGGCAGACTAACCCTTAACCCAATTCCACATATTGATCCTATTATGAGTATCCTTATCCCCGCACTCCTCATTTTTTCCGGCTCTCCGGTTATCTTTGGCGGAGCAAAACCAGTTCCTGTCGATCCTTTTAACCTGAGAGATGGACGAAAAGATTTAGCATTGGTTTCATTGGTTGGTCCATTAACCAATATTAGTCTTGCTATCATTGCAAGTCTCTTACTGCATCTTTTCTTTCCAGGAAGCAGCTTTGCCGAAGCATACACAAGTAACATCCTTGGAACAACGCTTGGCTCGATTGTTATGATCAATTTGGCTCTGGCAATCTTTAATCTGGTACCTATTCCTCCACTTGATGGCTCAAAAGTCTTCTCCCTCCTATTGCCTCCTAAAATGGCTGAAAGTTACATGGCTCTCGGCTCAATTGGCATGCTGATTCTGATGGCACTCCTTTTCTTCCCTATTGCAGGGTTTTCACTCATGGACATTATTGGTAACCTTATGCGAGCTTGTCTCTCTCTCTTAGGCTTCTGAAATAACTCTTGACAGGAATTGAGAGATTGATCACAATAGAATTAGGTTATGAAAAATAAGCAAGCTATAAAGTCCTCTCTTAAGCGTCCTTCTCTGCGTAAAAGATCGAAAGGTGGTGCTGGTACAGGCACAATGTATGTTATTGTGATCCTTGGTATTGTCACTGTCTTTGGAGGTGTTCTTTCTGGTGGACTCTTCCCGGATATCGCAGCGCTCAATGCTCCACCACCTCCTGGCCCCGCCTACACGTGTTGTGACTCAGGTGATGGCGCTGCCTGCAAGGCAAGTACAGAAAAAGTAACTACGTTTAACGGCAAACAGTATGGTCTTCTCAAAACCAACGTTGTGCAACATGAAGCAATGCATATGGCTCCAACCAACGAATCAACATCGGATGGTTATCGAATCTTCGTCAATAGCAGCGATAGCTTTGATGCAGCCAAAAAACATGGGTCAATCCTTCCTGGATCAGACTGTAGCTTAGGAAAGGATTATATTGCACTCAATGATCCAAGTATTCCTGATAAAGAACCATACTATGGAGGTTATTTCTGCGTTCCAAATGACGAACTCATTTATGTCTGTAAAGATACCATTGAAGCATGTAATCAAACAATCAGAGAAGATACTACTCCATTCGATGTCTACTATAGACTAGAAGATGGCCCAATTGATACACGAATTTCAACCAAGTGTCCAAAACCATCAGCAGGTGCAGACTATGGCAAACAAAAGGTCGTCGCTGTACCGACTGCCGGTGGACGAAAAAATCTACAACTCGAAACCTTTACTGTTCAACAAGATGAAACCACAAATCCTTGGCTGGGAGCATGGTGTAAACCAGCCATTTATTTGTACCCTGAACAAACCGAGCAAGTCAATGTGGCTGTTGCACCCAAAGGAGAGTTTAAATTGACAATTCCAGACTATCCTGCCGGGGGCTGGAATGTTACCGCACATCCGAATGGTGATATTCTCTACAAGGATAAAACGTATCCATATCTTTACTGGGAAGCATCTCTGCCAGATTCACTCCTGACACAACCAAAAGATGGCTATGTGGTCAGACCCTCAGAATTGAAAGACTTATTTGGACGTGTACTGCCACAAACAGGGCTTAATGCCAAAGAAGCAAAAGAATTTAGTGACTACTGGCTCAAAGCTCTTCCAGAATCAAATTACTACTTTGTTGGAGTCATGCCACAAAGTCAAATTGATTCACTTGCTCCCCTTACCGTTAGCCCACAGCCAGATAGTATCCTGCGAGTATCCTTATACTTCAAAGCCCTGGACGAAAAAGTTGCAGTCAATGAACCACAACTCAGTGGCTTTAACCGACACGGATTTACCGTTACTGAATGGGGCGGATTATTCAAAGCAGACAAACGACACGCTGGCTTCACATGCATGATGTAGTACTCCTTTGTACCAGAAAGTATTATTGACTTTTCACGATCTCCGCTTTATACTAACTTTGCTCTTTGATATTGGCTATTGGCTGTATAATTTTTCTCTATATCTACATTTCCTGAGGTACTGTCTGGAGCGTATGCGCTAGATGGGACGAGGTGGCTTTTGTAGTCTATTGAGGTAGACTACACGACCTTCCTAATTGTAACTTCGGGGAAAATACCAACCAATGCCGTATCTAAAGAGCAGAATTTATTCCGACATTTGGCGGATCACATCAGTCAACCATACACGCAAGTATCAGAGAGCGTGCTATGGTTATTTTTTTATAAGGCTTGCCCCAGCCACATCTGTTTGCTAAAATGCATTAATAAGAACTATCGCCGTCTTAGCTCAGTGGTAGAGCAGCTGTTTTGTAAACAGCAGGTCGTCGGTTCAAATCCGACAGACGGCTCAAGAAAGATGATATAATAAGTTCATGCTGGATTGGCGGAGTAGTCAATCGCACCTCGCTGTAGACGAGGCGGCCTTCGGCCTACGGGAGTGCAAATCTCTCATCCAGCACATGGAAAGCGAAACCAGCCGATGTGGCTCAGTGGTAGAGCGAGTTCTTGGTAAGAACTAGGCCATGGGTTCGATTCCCATCATCGGCTCACTTCCCCAAAACTCCTCCGCTTTTCAGCTCTTCCCTTCGAGCACATTATGTGCTAAAATCAAATCTATTCTATGGCAAAAAAAGGAGAACATCGCATCAAAATTGGTTTCGTTTGCTCTGTTTGCAAAAACAGAAATTACATCTCGCAAAAAAACAAGATGGAAACACCTGCAAAGTTGTTGCTTCATAAATTCTGCAAGCACTGCCGCAAAGTAACGGATCACAAAGAAAGCGAAAAGCTCAAATAGTTCATCAAAACTTGCTTCTTACTTGACTTCCCTATCTCTTATTTGAAATACTTCTGGTATGGAGAAAGAAATTCCTCAGCAACCAATACCTGCACCGTCTCCTACACCAGTACCGACTGCGACTCCGCAAGCTTCAAAAACAGAATCTGCTCAGGCAAACACCAAAACCAAACCTCCCAAGAAAAAAACGAAAATGATTCTGCTCATAAGTATAGGCATACTCCTCGCTCTTCTTATAGGGGTGGGCGGATACGTACTTGGCACAAGTACCAGCAAGAAAGATCCACAACCAACGCCGACGAAAGCACCTACAACCCCAACACAAACCCCTACAGCAACTGTCATACCCTCACTCACTGGTGTACCGACTGATACAGGCATTCCCATTACAGAGAAGACCGTAAGCTTTACCAGAGCCAATGGCACTGTCTATATGCGATACCGAGGGCATGTGTATAGCGAAGAAGCTGCAAGCAAAAATGATTTCTCACTGACGAATCTCCCCGACCCCACCCAATATACCTGGTATGGGCTGGTTAACTCTCCAAATATTCCAACAGACTTGGCAGTCTTTGACGAATTGTTTGATTTTAAAGTCCTTCCGAACAAGAGCAACTTTATCTTTATTATGCGATGGCCTGTGACGGATACCAAAACCGAATACAAACTATACCTATACAATGCGATGGCACAAGGCAATAAAGTTTTCACCATTTACACAAGCACCCAAGGACAAAGTGGCAATGTCTATACCGTTCCTCGAATCAAACAAGTAAGTTCTGATGGCACCTATGTAGCGCTCAATATGTTTGGTTGTTGGAATTGTGGAGGGCACGCACCTGAAACGATGCTGCTAAACATAAACACCAGTGCCACAAAAACGATTGGCAAAGTGGCATACTTTAATTGGAAAGAAAATGGTAACTATGAGTACAAAGAATATAAGAGTATCCCCTGCGCGATAGAAGGCCCAGGAGAATGCTCAGAAGATCCTGCAACTCTCCCTATGATGACAGGGTCGTTCTAACTACGATTGAGAGATCCTCGTACTAAAAATAAAAACTAGAATGAATATATGCTGGATCTATGGCAATAAATCTCAGTAAAATATCAGGATTAGCAACGTCTCCAATTGCATAATTTGCAGGCTGACGCTCGACTTTACAATTCTCTTGCCATTTCCCTTTTTGTTGTAATATCACCACTTTTTGGTCAAGAGCATCTAAATAAGCTGGAAAAGCATCCATGGCTTCCCTACTTTTTGATACCAAAGGCTTATCAACCCATTCGGTGATTAATTCTTTCTTTGTTGCTGCTAACGGCAGTGCACAAGGTATCCCTTCTGCCTGTAGTGCTCGCAACGCGGTAAATTGCTCTATTCCATTTAAATCCCCATCCGAATCGGAATACCTGTCTACTAGTCTTTTTACTGCAATGGCCTTTTGTTCTTCCCCTTTTCCTGCATATTCTTTAGTTACGATACTTTGCATGCCCTCGCGCGTTTCTCTCTGTCCGGTAAAAATTGTTTTTCTTTTATCAAGAAACCTCGTTACGTCTAGACCTTGCATTCTATACCGCACTGCTAAAGGACTCATGATTAATTTCCCCTCGCCTTTGCTATAGACCAAATCACCGCCTGGTAATACCTCCGAAAGATTGTCTATTCTCGCCAATTTCCTGATTGAGGGATGGGATGTGTGCCTCAGTTCTAACATAGTGGTATTATAATTGAAAAAGTTTCCATTGCAAGCTATAATACAAAAACACCTAGGGGTGTAGTGAAATGGTTATCACAGCAGTCTCCAAAACTGCTTTTCACAGTTCGAATCTGTGCGCCCCTGCACATCGCTACGCATTTCCGGCTTGAGGATTACAGTTTATACCTTCAGAATCGGATTTTGCTTGTATTTCTTCTGCTGTTATCATATTTAATCAGTATTCTGTTATAATAAATTTGCCTGGGCATCCGAGGAGCTTTCGCCCCTCGGAATGCTCCTTCTCTACACTTCCTCGACATTCGCAGTTGCTGCGTTTGCCTTGACGAAAGCTACACCATCTCGTGCGCCTTGTCTTGAAGTATAACCTTCTGCGGAATCCGCTACTGTTTTACCATTTGCGGATCTCAGAGTCCATCTGTACTCACCAGCCCTATCGGAATAAATTTTGAAAGTTGCCATATCTTATTCACCTCCTTCCTAATACACTGCTCCAATTAAGCATCTTTTGGTTTCCTCTTTTTTACTTCTGTCATCAAGCAGATAATTGTATCCAATGGCTGATTTGTTTTGCGGAGCTTTTCTAGTTTTGATTTCGGAAGAATTTTTTCATAATTTCTATAATCTAATTTTTCCTCTTCGTTTAAGTATTTTTGCTCGAACATCTTTTTGTACTGAGAAGAAGTAAGGAGTGATAAATCTATGCCTGGTTCTAACAAAGATAATAAAAAACCCTCTATACAAGGGTTTGCGGGAATAAGCTCATGATTATTTTTTTTCGCTTTGGTTACTGTTTCATCAGGCCATGTAATATCTGTATCAAGCAAAATAAAGTGTCGATCAAAACATCCATTACTTCTTCTTATTGCTAAATCAATAATGGTTTGTGGCGCACCACCTGTTGCACAATCAACTCGTACACTTAATCCGGTATTTCTTCCATAAGAAGCTCTAATATGCTTTAAAAAGGCCTTTTCAGTTTCGGCTTCTCCAAAAGCAAATACAGTAAGCTGTGCGTATCGTAATGTCACTCTTTTCATTTGTAAAATAAATTTTTTTGAATAGCATAATTATTAGATTTCCGGTATAGCGCCGTAAGCTCCGGCAATATACTTAGAATAATAATTATCGTCTGCTCTCACTCCTCGTATTTCATCAAGGCGAAAAACTTCTGTTGCATGCTTTTCGGCGTTTTTCTCAACAAGAACAATTTGATATTTATCGAGTCTGTTCAATATCTCAAGATGATGAGTACTAAAAATAAGCTGAGCATTTTTTGGATTTGATGTTTTTGAGGCAAACATGTCTACAAGCTCTGGCAACATTAAAGGATGAAGATCAGCATCAAATTCATCAAAAACGGCAATGCCTCCACTCTTTAGGATCGGTAAAATTTTATGCAGTAAGATAAAAAGATTTTGGGTTCCACGTGACTCATATAACAATGGTAAGTCATAATTTTTATCTTTAACACTGTGTATTCCATACGGTAAATACATTTCTTCTTCTTTCCCACTTTTGGATTTATGAGTATATTTTGTAGATTTCGTACCACTTAAACCGAGATCAAATTTTTTTAATAGAGAATCAGCTTTATTATGTATCTCAGTATTTTTTTCATAAAACCCCGCTGCTTCAAATATCGAACCAGAATAATCCTCTCTGCCTATTTGATCTACATTTGCAATAAACTTGTCCCAACAATTTATAATTTTCTTACTTAAAGTATGCTCAGCCTGACCAGCAATTGCTAATAAAGTTGCGTTTGTTCTTTTTGTGGTAAGTTTTTCAGAAAAATTAAAGTTCCTTAATGAATAATGATACTTATCCTCTTTTATACTCCATGTTCTTTTGTAAAGAACACCAAATTGTTTTGTATGGTTATTGAGTTTACGCAATCTCTCTTCCAATATCTGCTGTCTGTTAAGTTTTATAAAATAATCAAAAACCATATCGTCACAATTAAAACGAACTGATAATTCTGTCAGAACATTTTCGTCAGGGGTAAACTTATAGGAAGCGAAAGGGAATTTCTCATCGGGTTTTAAATCATTATATGAATCTCTGATTAAGAACTGAGTGAAAGTGAGTATTTTTAAAAGGTTTGTCTTACCGGACGCATTTGCCCCAATTACTGATAAAACCTTTGATACTCGATTTCCATGAAGATCTTTTACATAAATATCTGTGTGTGGTGCATTTGCATTTACTTCAAAGGAAGTCTCGACAGTTTCTTTGAATGAGTAGAAATTCTTTGCAGAAAATTTGTATATCATACTAGGATTATAACATAAATACTGCAAAAGGTCAATACTTTAAACATTTTCATGTTGAAAATGCTTTAATTTTACAAAATAGGCCCTATTCCCTAAACACTCAAAAAAATAAATAAAAACCGAGGCCGGATAGAACCTCAGTTAACATTAACACTTCACTTACAAGGCAGGTAAGGAATCCTTTTCATTATATGGTGGCATAAAACGTTCCGACAAAGTTGCTCCGCCCCTGCCAACTCTGGATGTACTATCATCGAACTCTTCATCTTCTGATATACTTCAATGATGGAACCAGAACATATTGGCGTTTGTGTAATTGTGTTAGATAAGGACAAAACACAAGTTCTTCTGGGAAAGAGGCTAAATAGTTATAAAGCGGGTACCCTTGGGTTACCTGGGGGTAGAATTGAATTAGAAGAGCCACTCGAAGAATGCGGCAAAAGAGAACTATTAGAAGAAACTTCACTCCAAGGGAAAAACCTTCAATATGTAGGTGTAGTTAGAGAATTACAAAAAGGCTACAATTTTATTCATTTTGTATTTTCTTGTAATGAATATGAGGGTCTTCCTCAAACCGTAGAGCCAGAGAAATGCGAGGGTTGGAATTGGTATCCACTCGATAGCCTACCAGAAAATATCTTACCTGGTCATAAAGCAGCTCTTGATCTTTATCTCCATAAAACAACTGTTAAAGAATTACTAACTGTGGATAAGAAATTGTTGGATTCTTTCAATATCAAAAGTATTGATTTTATTCCAAACTGTTCGAAACTCGCTTACTAATGCCTGCTACACTTTTTAGCCTCGAATTATGCCTAGAAATTTCCTACCCGTAACTGTGCGTTAGAAATTCTGGTATACTTTTTCTATGATAAAAGATGTCATTACCTGTCCAGGATGTGGTATAAAACTAAATTCTGAGAAGCAAGGATTTGACCATGTTTTTAATGCTTCTATCGCCTGCCGTGAGTTGTATCATGAATTATCTCATTATTCGTTGTCGTTACACGATAGCTCTTTCATCCACCAACTGATTGTTGATACCTATTGTGCACAGCATTTTGGAAAACACGTAAAACCAATTAGCATTACTTTTGCACTCGTTGGACTTTATTTGGTGTGTGAGAAAAATTATTCTGGCAAACAAGTTCAAGGAATTCATGCTCTGCTCGCAAATAGAAATAAATCCAAACATTGGCCTGCCTTTGAAATGCCAAAAGAAAAAGCACTTTTGACAATACAAAACGTTATATTCGTATCAGATGAAGCAAAAGATGACATGATTAAAAAATGGTGTTGCTCCGTATGGAGCATCTGGAAAACTGAAAAAGAAACGCTATCACAATTGATTGCTACTTACCAAGAACTACAGTAATAATATATTCCTTATGAGCTACTCATCCTACTCTGCTTTCAAGAGCAAACAAGATGCTATCAATTGTGAGCAATATTTTAAAACAACAGCAGGGTAGAAAAGATTACGCAAGATGTTAGAAAATACTTGAAAGAAAAGGTGCAGGGCTAGTAAAGATGAGACATAAACACGTATTCCATTTATATCTCTAGGCTCTATCAATAATTACTTCTTTAGGAGTTACGAATCTAAATCCTGCCTTTGTGACAGTTTGATTAGCTTTATACGCTTCTACAGCATGTAAATCAAATACTCGCAAGTCTAAAGAATATTCGTCATCTAATGGTACTTCTCCCTTTTCCGGAGGTAATCCAGGATGAACAAGAAGTTCTAGTGGTCTACCGTTATCAGGAGATGTCCTCAAAAGATTTTCAAAAGCTTCAGGAGAAAGAGGCGGTATGCCCTTGCTTAATGTTGCTACCCGACAATGGCGGATTTGATCAGTGTCCTGTCCACGAACTACAGTATTTCCCTCACCTACGACATCCAATACAGCATCAACAAATTGCGGAAAAACATTACCATCCATATCTAAATGAGTATGATTATGGGTACTGATATGGTCAGGATTCTTTCCTGTTTCATCCTGATAACGTTTTATCTGATCCTTCGACTGAGCAATTAATAGCCCCATCCTCTCAGAAGGATTGCGCCTAAAAACTACAGCATCTGGAGTGTTTGCTCTTATTGCTGATCCTGGAAAGATATTAATATGTACTCCGATACTTACATCGGGATAATCTTGCATCTCGCGCAAAGCTGTTTTTGTCCGAGGTTGATTCATCATAAGATCTGCCCCTGTTACGGCACCACCACCTGCAGCACGATAAGTTGCCCTATCAGTTGCAGGATGAAGTCCTAAATCATCAACAACAAACATTACTTTACGTTCTTTCATTGATCCTAATATAGGATATTAAATTGATTTTGTCAATAATTCCTCTCTGAGCTATAATACACGTTATCATGAGTTCGCAATCAGATTATAGCTATCTTCGTTTTTTAGCAGATCCAACCATAAATCTAGGAAATTACCAAACAGGTGTAGGAAACCTATGGTTGGCCTTTCAAACATCTACAAAGGTGAGTCTTCGTAATCGTACTTTAACCAGAAGAGAAAAAACAGAACTTCTTTCCCTATTTCATGAAAGATATCTACCAGCTTACCGTGGCCTGGTAGTTGCAATAACGGAAACTGATGAACCAATAGGTTATGGAGCCTTCTCACAACAAGGAAGAGAAGCAGGATATACTTCAGCATATGTCGATCCACAACACAGAAGAAAAGGTGTTTTTGGGGAAATAACCAATGAAGTAATTTTATTCGCAAGAGAAACTGGAGCTAAAAAACTCGACGCGATTGTTAATTCAAAAGAATTATCTACAGAATCTTTACTGAGACGTGGATTTAAGGAAGCAGTACCGGATCCAAGACGAACTGTTGAAGGCACTCCTCTACGAATGCGGCTCTAATTATCTTCCTAGTTTAAGTATATCATCTGCTATCACAAACCCTAACTTTCGCAGCATGTATCTCAATTGAGAATTGCATTTCTTTCATAGTTTGATTTGAGCCTCTGCCTATGCTATATTACCCGTTATGGCACACGAGAGAGAACCATTAAATAGCGCTGAAGATATTGTTGCACCTACTTCACACGAGGTCTCTGACTTAATTGGTGAATTTGCTGATGGAAAAGTAAAGGTTTTCGGTGAACTCCGTGAGACTGCGGGCAGACAATATATTCCCCGAGATGGCGCACAGAGAACTGAAATTGAGGTTGGCAGTGCCATAGTAGCTGTTCATAGAGAGCGAACTGCGTTTACTGGTGCAATACGTCTTAGCCAAATAGATGTAAGAAGAGGTAAAGAGATTCACAGCTTAACGGTTCAAACAGATCCCACAACTAGTCCCTCTAATCCTTATTATATATTTTTCGATGGAGAAACCAAGGTTGGATTAGGCGCTGGACAACGAACAGACCTAGCTCTTGCTTCCGAGCTTGTGGGGCAAAGAATTCCTGAAGGAAGCGGTAATCAACTTACTCCTGCGGTTGTCAACTGGGTTAAAGGTAAACTCGCATAATACATTCCAACAAAGTTACTTAGCACCTGTGATACTTCTGTTATAATGTTTCTGTAATGAAACTTATTGATCTCACCCACACATTCACCGATGATATGCCAGTGTATCCAGGAGACCCAAAAGCATCCCTTGAACAAACCGCACATCTTGAAATAGATAGCTTCAACGATCATAAGCTAGCAACGGCAATGCATGTCGGGACACATATGGATGCTCCCCTACACATGATTAAAGACGGAAAAACGATGGATGCAATCCCTTTGGATACATGTGTCGGCAAAGGTGTTTTACTCGATGTCCGGGGAAAAGAGAGAATAGAGGAATCTGTACTTGATGGCGTAGCTCTTGAAAAAGGAGATGTGGTCTTACTCTATACGGGCTTTGGAGACAAGTTCAGATCTCCTGAGTATTTCGAAAACTCCCCTGCTATAACAACAGGCTTTGCTCAGATAATGGTTGAGAAAGGAATATCAATGGTTGGCATGGATATGTCTACGCCAGACCATGATGAAGATTGGCCGGTTCATAAGATACTACTCGGAAATGATATTCTGATTCTTGAGAACCTCACGAATTTGGATAAACTAATAGATGCGAAAAACTTTGAAGTCATTGCCTTCCCTATGAAATTACAAGCCGATGCAGCTCCTGTACGAATCATTGCAAAGATAAACTGAAACGAAGGTACTCAGCTGCTTGCGGATTACTATCGTCTTACATATTCTTCACAAACATGTAGTATACTTGATAAATATGCAGAGAATTGTTCCGAATTTGTGGTTTGATCATAATGCCAAAGAAGCCGCTGATTTCTATATAGCTGTATTTAAAGACAGCAAAATCAATGCTCTATCATATTATCCAAAGACTGAAGAAGAAGGACTAGCTGATTTTCAAAAAGATTTAGCTGGAAAAGTACTGACTGTTGAGTTTGAATTGAGCGGTTATCATTTTACAGCTATCAATGCTGACACGACGTTTAAACCTAATCCGTCAATTTCATTTTTTTATACCTGTAACTCAAAAGAAGAAAGTGATGAGTTATGGAAAAAATTATCAGAGGGTGGCAAAACACTTATGGAGCTTGGCGAGTATCCATTTAGTAAATATTATGGCTGGGTGCAGGATAAGTATGGTTTCAGTTGGCAGTTGATGTTAAATAACCCCACAGGCGCTAAGCGCCCCAGAATTGTGCCGTCACTACTGTTTACACAAGCGCGAGACGGACAGGCAAAAGCGGCTATGAAGTTTTACACGTCAGTTTTTAAGGATAGTGAGGTAAGCAAAAACCTTAATACGTATCCCCCTGAGATGGGAACAGATCGAGAAGGTAAAATTTCCTATGCTGACTTTAGACTTTTTGGGGAGTGGTTTGCTGTTATGGACGGTGGGCAAGAGCATGCTTTTAGCTTTAATCCAGCAATTTCACTGATGGTAAGTTGCGTTGATCAGAAGGAGATAGATTACTACTGGGAGAAATTATCAGCAAATCCAGAATTTGAACAGTGTGGCTGGCTGGAAGATAAATATGGGGTTAGCTGGCAAATTACTCCTGATAATATAGAAGAGTTGTTAAAAGTGCCAGGAGCATTTAAACGAATGATGCAAATGAAAAAGCTTGATATTGCAAAGTTAACAGAAACGCAACGATGAAACAAGAAGTTATAACAAGCAATACAAAATCTGCACATATCCTCTCTCAAGGAATTATTAGCAATGGCTTTATCTTTGTCTCGGGACAAATTCACGCAACACAAGATCTGACGATCGTTGAAGGAACGACCGCAGACAAAATCACACAGATTATGAAAAACATTACAGAGATTCTTGAAGCGGCTGGCGCAACGCTTGATGATATCGTAAAAGTAGTTATTTATGTTACCGACATGTCCGTCATGCCCGAATTAAATGAAGTCTACCCCACCTTCTTCACAAAACCACTACCAGTTAGAGAAGCCGTTTGTGTAAAAGCTCTACCTCTCGGAGCAAGTATCGAAATTAGTGTCATTGCAATAGAGCCTCATTAATGTCCATGATACAATTGATTCATGCAACTTGTTGTTGGATTCGCAGCACTTCTTTTAAACCTCTTGGGCTACATCCCCTACATACGAGATATCCTGCGTAAAAAAGTAAAACCACATCGTATTACGTGGGGAATCTGGACAATCTTAACAACGATTGCTGCATTCAATCAAGTCTCAAATGGTGGGGGTTATTCTTCGATGTTTTTTATCAGCACGACAGTACTAGTAACAATTGTGTTTGTCTTATCGTTTCGTTATGGAATGGGTGGTGCATCCAAAATTGACCGCCTGTGTCTCACCTTAGCAATCCTTTTACTTATTTACTGGATTACTGTTCAAGAGACACGACTATCCACTGTATTGGCAGTCATTATTGATGGACTTGCAGCAATACCTACCGTAATCAAAACCTATCACCAACCAGAAACAGAAAGCTACCCACAATGGATTCTCGCAGGAATTGCAGGATTATTAACAATGAGTGCAGTACCCCATTTTGATTGGATACTGATAATCTATCCGTTATACGTTGTCTTAATGAATGGAGCGATTGTCGGGGTAAAATATATAAAAGAACGATAACCTCATACTAAGAATTCTGGGGAAAATACATTCCAACAAAGTTACTTAGCCCTGCCGCGTTTTTTGGCCTCAATTTTAGAAATGTGTTAGCTTTTATTGTGAGGTCTACGGAAAATTCGTTGTATAAGCGGCTTTTTAGCCTGATCTTTGCGAACAAAAGTCGTGCAATCGACCCTTTCTCCTAATACTCTTCTCACATGGGATAATAATTGATCAGGATGACCATATTCTCCTGTATAGACGTTTTTTTCTCGACTGGACAAAACCGTCTCTGTAATAGCTGCATTTCCATCATACTCATATACTACTCCTTCTAGTGCTCTCCTATCCGATGCAGCAATCACCGCTTCTCCTGTTTCTCCAGGCATTTTTGATGTAGTCCGCCCAGCTAAGAAAAAAACTTGGGTGTTATCGGGGAAAGTCATAAGCCACAAAGACCTATCAGCAGAGCCATATGCTTCCGGATCAAGATCATGACTGAATTCTCTAAATTCGCCTGATTGATAATCTTCGCGTACTATTTGTGTTGGGATACGTTCTTGTGGAAGTACGTGATCTCTAATATCCGGCCGATCACCTAAAGCAGCTCTTACTCGAGTTAACTCATCATACAATGTGCGCGTTGGCCTAGGATCAGCATCTCCATGAAATCTCTCTCGTCTATCCATAAGCTGAAATTATACCATAAAGCTGTTATTTATTAACCTCCAAGCTTTAATTTCAATCTGAAAAGTGAGATGGCAGTCACAACGTAACGAGTATTACTTTGATTGCTTTTTCTTGGATGATTTATAGAAGAAATAGTAAGCAATTACCAGATAAGCCACTGTCACACCAACTGAGATAAGAGTATCCTTAAATAGCCAACTACTTGCAGAAGAGATACAGGCAGCCGTTATGAGAATTATAAATTGCTTTTTGGACAGCTTCCTCCTAGGAACAAATAATTTGGGATGATATCTATCTCGGTATAGGAGCAGTAAGATAGCTGGGAAGACCAGAAAGATGCAAAGCAAAAGTACCATTACTAATGGTATCTCAATGGAATGAGGAAGATTAGACATCGGAGACCAGACAAACAATAGAGCAACAATACTAATAATTTCAACCGCTACTATATTCCTCATTCATATAGAATATTGTAATAGTTATGCAATGTCAATTATCTATTTTGGCAGTTATCTACTCAAGATGCGGGCACTGTCATTCTTTCCTTAATCTTCTTCTGAACCAGCTCTTACCTCGCTCTACTTGAACAGGTTTATCATTCCACTCACGAGCCTCCCTCCACAATTCGATTGGTATGTCTGCGACCGATGTTCCATTCATTAACATAATCTGAACACGAGTTTCGGGATCATCACCCAGAGATGCTGAACCAGATGTATCGGTAACTGCTCGTATTCTTTCAGGTAAATCATCAACGAGAACTTGATGATTGGTACCAAACAGGCCGGCAATATTGGTTTCATCTGGCTGTTGTTCCGCTTCTTCCACCAAAGAAGTTATTTGCTCTGGTATTTGCCTATTTCTTGTTACTTGTTGTTCGGCGATTCTTTGCAAAGCTTCTTGATATTCAGGTAGATTCCATGTTCCGCTCCATGCAAGCTTTTCGCTAACACCTGTTTCATATACTTTTTTAACGTTATAGCCTTCTTCATTTAATTCATCTAATACCTGAAGCTCCATCCACGTATATGTCGCTGCGGGATGCTCATGAAGATTCTCTAATGCTGCTTTATCTTTTAAGGTAACAAACTTACGAACATCTTCATCCAAATTAGGAACATTGGTTATTTCAACACCTGAACCTGCTAATGATCCTTTTAACTGAGCATAGACTGCTGCTTCTCGAAAAGAAGCATATCTATCAAATCCTTCTTCGCTATCGGCTCTAAACGTTAGGCCGTGCTCATCTGAATGTGAATCTTCACGTAAAAAGATATTCTTTTCCCCCGGAGAAAAAGTACGAGTAAAAAAATCTTTCAGCTTCTTTTTGGTGGCAAAAAATTCCGCTTTACTTTCTATTTCATGAGGTTGAAATAATAAACCAACCTTGACATTTTTTGGTGGCTTAATCTCTCCCTCTTTTGGCGGAGATTGTTGTTGAAATTCTCTTCCTCTGGGTTCTGCCATAGATGTATCTTTATATAAGAGTATAGCCCAGTCCTTCCCTCCTCGCAACAAGGCCTAAAATATATTTGAAACCTTCAGCCACCCCCGTTTGATTTATAATTTCCCCTCTGATATACTGCTTCGAATGTCATCCCCTGAGAATAGACCATCAACTCCCGAACAATTCCGCTTAACCCCACAGATGGAAACATATTGGGTTGATAGATTGAGTCGAGCACCTCGAGTTACGACGATGGCTCCCGCATTTGAATCTCTTGCTACAGGAGAAGCAGGCCGTCCTAATAAGCGCGTTCCTCTGGACGTTAATTTACTCGGGAATGACAAACTTGCACTATCCTTTGCAGCAACATTAGATAGATTATCAGGAAATTTTGATGAGCACTATGTTGCGAGTATCCCCTACTCGCGTGAAGAAGAAGCTCGTATTGGTGCTGCATTCTATTCATACGGGAGGACGATTGCTCAAAGAGAAAACCGCCCAGCAAAGTTATATATTACCAGCGGAGCCGACGGACCTGTCCCTAGAGCGTTGGCAACGCGTGCTCCAGGAATGATTGAAACATTGACATGTAGCCCTAATGAAGCAAATCGTGAGGAGTTCTTTTCTCGGGGAGCTCCACCAAATGCCTACTTTTTCCTTGGCCCATATTACGAAGTCACACCTACAGAACTTAGTCGTCGTGGAATGCCGCAGTTTGGAGAAGGATTTGATGTTATAGAAGAAGA
>JAHFKF010000022.1 GCA_023245475.1 Candidatus Levyibacteriota bacterium | reverse complement strand
GGCCAATCTATTGAGAAGATAAGTTATTTCATAAGATGGTTTATTTGCAATATCAACAACAGCAATGGGTTTGCCGGTGTCTTGAAACGTCTTGTCTAATTGCGCAGTTGCCTTAAGTCTCGGGGAATAGTGCACAGTCCGAGCCAGCTTTCCAGAGTATATCCCGGAGCGATCTAAATCTGGTTTGAAATACTCAGCAATCACTAGCTGAGTTCGAGGTGATGACAGATAAGCTTTTGTGAGAGGATCAAGGTTGGGATTCCCATGGCGAAAATTGATAGATAGAACATCTACTCCATTACTCTTTATTCCAAGGACGTTATTTTCAACAAAATCGTAAATCTTCTTTCTTTGGAAAGTAAAACTGGTTTGTGTATGTACACCCCATTCCGAGCGAGCAATGATTTCATCTGGCGTTAGTAATTTTGCTGACGCAGGCTTTTCCCGTCGGTCAATAAAACCCCTTCTGGATTCTCTTTCTGGCATAAGTGAGGATTATAGCAGAAAAAGGTTTATATGATTACTTAAGGGATAGTAGCTGTGAGAGTTGGTCTCTCAATTGTGGATAGCCGTTGAGAAATTCTTTGATACTCATTGGCTTTTTGCCTTCGACTTGTAAGAGAATTTGCTTGTCATGCTGAGGTGTAACCGAAGCATCTTTTGTGCTTTCTTGGAGTTTAGATCCTTCGGCATTCACCTCAGGATGACAGGGGAGTATCTTGACTGTCTTTTCCTTGCCATTAATTGTCAATTTAGTCCATACACCCGGCCACGGATAATATGCCCTGATCATCCTGTCAAGTTCGTCAGGAGCTGGGGGATTGTCTGCCGCAATATAGCCGTCTTGTTTGGTAAAGGATCGTTTCGTAAGCGTTGCTAATGCATGCTGTTGTTCTTTCAGTGCAATCTTGCCGTTTACATAAGGTGGGATGAGCTCCTTTAGCATCTCTGTTCCTTTGGTAAACAGGCGATCGTGAAGAGTCTCTTTGGTGTCTGATGCGGTGATTTCCTCTGAGGTTTGGCCAAGTATTGGGCCATGATCCATTTGGTTATCAAGTTTGATAATGGTAACACCTGTGGTACTGTCTCCATTGAGAAGCGCTGACTGTACAGGCGTTGCTCCACGATAAAGTGGTAGAAGTGAGGGGTGAATATTAAGAATTCCATGAGGGAACATCTCCAAAATATTCTGTGGCAACAGTAACCCAAAGTATGCAAGGACAGCGACGTCTGCATGGATTTCCTGAATTTTTTTTTGCACTGTTTCATCCATGACTTTTACGGAAATGAAGGGAATCTGGTGTTGGTTGCAATACTGGGGAACTGTATCAAGAGGATCTCGTTCTGTGGTGACGACAAGAGCTAACTCAAAAGAGGTGTTAAGCATCTCGATGATGGGAATGACAAACCGTGATGCTCCAAAGAAAATAATTTTCATATTATAACTTTACTTCTTCAAACTCTGTTTCGCCAGCTTTATTTTTTACTGCCTTATAGAGGGGATTGTTTTGTTCAAGAACCCGCTTGGGGAAGAGAATGCCTTGCAAGTGATCATACTCATGCTGAACAATGGTTGCCATAAATCCTACAAATTCTTTCTCGTGTTTTGTCCCTGTCTCATCTTGGTAGGTGATGACAACTCCATAGTTTCGCTTCACAACGCCCCAAATATCTTTAATGGATAAACATCCTTCGAGTTGCACGCCACGCTCTTTTTTCTTAACGGTTTTTCGATTTGTCTTTTTAGGATTAGCAAAGAAGCGTTCAATCTTAGGATTAATAAAGGTCATAAGGGGAGCCTCAGGGGACTCTTTAATGAGAAATATCTGCAATGATTTGCCAATTTGTGGCGCGGCAAGTCCAACTCCCTCAGGATCTTTTGCGCTTGCAAGGGCAACTGCCATAGCTTTCAGAAGTTGCTTGATTTCTGCATCAATTATCTTGACGGGTTTTGCTTTCTGGGACAAGACGGCATGTGGTGACTGAACAATTTTCATGCGACAAGTATATCATACAGCAGGCTATTTCTTCCAACTGGCAAGACTTTCTTTGACCTGTGTATCAGTGGGGTCAAGTTTGGTAAGGACAAATTCATATGTTGCAATTGCCTTTTGCAGCAGCTCAGGCTTTACCACTTGTTCTTTATCATCCAGTGCCAGTTGATGATAGAAGAGCCCGAGGGCGACATATGCATCTTTATAGTCAGGCTTTAGTTTGATTGTTTTTTCAAGAATCGAAACGGCTTGATCAGGGTCTCCGGTTTGTCCAGTCAAGACGCCCAAATTATAGGAGATCTTAGCGTCGGTTGGAGCAAGTGCGTTTGCTTTTTGAATTGCCTTAAGTGCCTCTTCATAATATGCCTGTTGATTTTGTTGATCGGCTTGTGCAAGTGTATAGAAAAGTCGTACTCTATTTTTCCAGAATACAACGTTATTTGGATGCTCGGCAACGACGTTGTCGCTTAGCATAATAGCATTTTTGGCAAATTGCATACCAGCCTCGGTATCTTTGTGTTGAAGAAGTGCCGTTGCCAGAACGGCTGTCGTAATAGATAGTTCGTCTTTGTAGATAGGTTCTGTTGGGATTGTTTGTACTGCTTCTAGAAGTAGAGGGTAGCCTTCTTGATAGCTGCCAACTCTGCTAAGATTTGATCCAAGTGCATACTTGGTATCTGCATACCAATACTGCAATAATCCGATAAGCATATAGGCACTAACGATGACGATAACACTAATGCCTGTCCATTGTTGCCAGTTAAGACCACTCTTTGTATCTGTTGAATCCTTGCCAAGTGAAAGTGCTTTCTCAGGGGAAATCATACCGGCGAGCATCAAAATAAAGATGGGGAATAAGAAGAGGAAAATATTCATGATGACAACAGAGAAGCCGAAGAAATTTGAGACAAGAATTGATACCCAACCTGATCCCAGACCAAGAATAAGGATTACGGTAGTTTTCTGATCAAATTCATGGCTTGGTTCAAGCTTTTTCTTTATCATTGATATCGCACTGATCACGGCAACGCCAATCAAAAAGAGTAGATATGTTCCAAGTCCAAAGGCACCGGTTGTTGCAAGGTAATTCAAATATTCGTTGTGTGCTTTGTTATATAAGTAGTCCCATTCCGATGTTAAGTTATGTCCTGCTGGCTTGTATTGATAGTAAGCATACGCAAAGGTTTCAACGCCAGTTCCAAAGAGGGGATGGGCTTTCCAGGCATCAAGTGCGCCTTGCCATACGTAGAGACGAATATTTCCAGAGTCGGTAATATTAATCTGATTTGCAGCAGATTGTGTTTGTGTTGCTTCTGTTGATGCAACAGGCGCTGGAGTTGGTGCGGCGGTGCTTGCAGTTAGTTTGGGAAGGCTATAGTTGTAGAGTTGTTCAATGGGAACGCCAAAGAAGAAACCCAATAATACAAACATACTATTAAAAAGGATAAAGTAGGTGAGAAATACTTTTCTGGTGAATATTTTTTTAAGAAACAGCACGATCCAAAAGACGATATTGGCGGAGACAAAAGCAAGAAATCCAGCTCGGGTATTGGAAAAAAGCAGTAACAGATAAAAGATTGCTGTAAGACCGAAGTAGTAGTAGGCAAGTGGCATAGTTTTTTTCTTTTTGTTATTTAAGAAGAATGCCATAGCCAGTGGCAATAATGCTGCGAGATATGCTGCAAGCCAGGCTGGTTGTCCAAGGGTTGAGAATGCGCGGATTGTTGGCTTAAAGGCATCTGTCCAGCATGCTGTATCAAGTGTCCCTCTGAACACGAGACATGTGGGATCTGCACCAAAGTGAGAAGGAAGTCCCCACCAGGTGACTAATAATCCACCGATAAGGATTACTTTCAGGCTCTTGACCACATGATCAGCCGAGAGGTTGGATACAAATGCATAGTACAGGACGATATAGGTTATTGTTGAGAATAAGCCTCCATTAAACCGTGAGTAGTAGCCCCACCAGGAGACATGTGGGTCAAGTGAGATGAGCGTTGCGATGATTTGCGAAAGGAGAAAGAGGAGGAGTGGAATATCAAGTGGGGTTCTCTGTATGAAGAGTTTCTTTTGGAGAATCATTTTGATAATCCATGTAGCTGCAATTATCGTGGTGGCTCCAAAGGCAAACCACATTTTATTGAATTCAAAGAGTTCGGAGGTATTGCTCATAAAGATGAGTGGGACGAAGACAAAAAGGGAGTAGAAGGTGTACTCAATAATTTTATTGCACAGTTTCATAGTGAGAAATTATTTTAATCCTATCATATTGGCAAATAGTGGGCAAGCTGTTAGAATGAGGAAGCTGCCACCCCTCGATTATCTTTATGAAAATACTTAATAAATTTTTTAGCTTATTCTCCCACGATATCGGGATTGATCTCGGTACAGCCAATACGTTGGTTTTTGTCAAAGGCAAGGGGATTGCTATCCGTGAGCCCTCAATTGTTGCCAAGCACAAGAAAACCAAGCAGGTCATTGCTATTGGTTCTGAAGCAAAGAAGATGCTTGGGAAGACACCTGCATCAATTATTACTGTTCGGCCTCTGCGCGGTGGCGTGATTGCTGATTTTGACGCGACTGAGGCAATGATTGCACATTACATTAAGCAAGTGCATGAGATGGGAGGACTCCTACCTCGGCTGCTTGCTCGTCCCAAGGTGGTTATTGGTATTCCTTCCTCAGTCACAGAAGTAGAGCGTCGTGCTGTTTGGGAAGCTGCACTTTCAGCTGGTGCACGGGAAGCATATCTTATTGAAGAGCCAATGGCTGCGGCAATTGGTGAGGAGATTTCTGTATTTCAATCAAAAGGTGTGATGGTTGTGGATATTGGTGGTGGAACTACAGAGATTGCAGTGATTTCACTTGGTGGTATTGTGGTTGGTCGCTCTCTGAAGCTTGCCGGCGATGACATGGATCAGGCGATTTTGCATTACATCCGTTTGCGGCATGGACTTCTCCTTGGTGAGAAGACGGTTGAGGATATCAAGATTGATATTGGGAGTGCTTACAAGAAGACGCCGCCAAAGCCCAGTGCCCGCGTGAAGAAAGAGGAGTCGGCAGAGACTGAGAAAAGTGAGAAGATGATGATTGTCAGAGGTCGAGATATTGAAACAGGTCTTCCGAAGAGCTTGCGAATTACAGAGTCAGAAATTAGGGAAGCGTTATCTCCGTCACTCACACAAATTATTCAAGCGATTGCCGATGTGCTTGAAGAAACGCCGCCTGAATTATTACCAGATATTTTGGAGCAGGGGATTCTGCTCACTGGTGGAGGAGCGATGCTTGCTGGTCTTGATCAATTAATTGTCGAGCGTGTCCATCTACCAGTCGTTGTCTCAGAAGATCCATTGACGTCTGTTGCTCGTGGAACTGGCAAGGTACTTGAACATGAAGACATCCTGCAAAAGGTGAAAGTTATTGGGGGACTCAAATAAGATTATATCCGCAGTTCGTTGGTTTGTTTATCTAGAGATAGTGTTGTTAAGCCTTCGCCTGAGATTTTAATCGGTTGTTGTAAAATCGGTTGGGACTCAGGAATTGGATAGGTAATGACAATCTCATTATCCCCAATTTGCACAGTTTTTTTCCAATTAATTGTAGGTATCTCCTTTAGTGCTTCTTCGTTTAATTTTACTATGATTGGTGGTTCATAGAGTTGTTTTGTGTCATCGTATCGTTTCGTAACGTATGGACTGGTTAAGAATTCTTGCCATTTAGGATTGGATGCTGCTATATATGCGTCAACAACATCAGGGATAATTACCGGCTCTTGGTTTGCTGCTCTTTGTTGATTGGCAGTAGTTAGTGCCTCAATAAAGGTTGGTGCGTAGAATTGGTAATTCATTGGGCTAATTCCAAAGCGTAACACTCGGTTTACCGCTGCTTGTGTATCTTCTGGGAGATTCTGAGGCAATTGTTCCTTGACGGTTTCCCTGTCTCGGTTGATGGCAGCGTTTTTATTTAAAAGCGAGTCAATTTCTGCTTTGGTAGAAGCTGCCGGGTCGGTACTGGCATACGGAATGTCTTCCTTTGCAATGCCAGCTGCTTGTAGTGTGGCGCTCTCGTTGGGGGTATAGTGATGCTTGGGCTCTTCTTTGACAGCTCTCAACAGCGAGAAAAGTATGCCGATTTGTTCTGCGCTAACCTCTCGAGGGGGAGTGGCATTGCCGAGTTTTGTTATTAGCCCTTGGACATCTTGGCGGTGTTCCTCAATCTGCGGTTTTGCGCGAATAATATCTTTGGTGGTCATTGCTAGGGCATTTGGAAAGCCTTCTGTTTGCAAGGTTGCTACGATGCTAGTTGCAAAAGTAGGGATCGCTGCATCAATCGTTTTTTGCAGTTTGGTAAACATTTCATCATTTTCCTCTTTTCCGTATCGTGTAACAGCTGAACGATACAGGTCATATGCTTGCTCATGCATCAATTTCATCATCTCTGGATTTTTCTTTAGCTTGCCAAGTATCGCACTAAAGTATTCGTGATTTGTTGTAGTCTCGTGGATACTTTCTCTAAGAATCTTGCTCACCACATCTTTAGCGACATACTTGTCTTGCTCTTCGAGATCAATTGCTACAATGTTTTGGAGTACCGTATCTGCGACTTCTGGTACCTGTTGCGGGATATTCAATAAGCTGTCCACAATCACCGATTGATTCTTATCATCAATCGTGAGGGTTTGCGGTTGCATAGCTGTCGTATTGATGCGAGCCTGTATGTCATCCGGGATATTTCTGCCCAGTTGATGAAGATAGGTGATAAGTGTTTCTGTTGTGTCAGGAGCAACCGTATAGTGTTCAGCACTTAGTAAGTCTTTGCTAGGTTCTGCTTGCTTGAGATTGTCTATTCGTTTCAGTTGTTCTTGATTGGTGATGATTGCTTCCGCATTTGGGTCTTTTACCAATGCAATGACGGGGTCATCTTCTGGCAGTGGTTTAAATCCAGCTACCTCTGCAATCTTTTTTGGGTCTAGGTCGGCTTGCCCACCTCCATAAAAGCCCATTCGATAGATCCATGTAGCTGCTTTGCTATGCGGTGTTGTTACTTGAGAACCGTCGTCTAAACAGGTAATGGTTTCTCTCGTGGCGTAAACATTTCCATCTTGGAAAGGTGAGGGGAAGTAACCTCGTCTTATGTCCTTTTCAGAGATATACGTTCTTCCGTTAAATTCGTACACATCGGGCGTCTGTCCAGTTATCTTCTTTGCAGCACTTTCAGCATCCTGAAAATAAAGAAGAAAATCAGCAAGCTCTTTCGGTGTTTTACCTAGTTCGTTAGATTGGGTAGTAGCTTCTGCCACGAGTTCAGTGAATGACTCATCTGCCGCAATAAGCCAATGATCGGATCCTATTGGGATGGCTGATGCTCTTTTTATTTGTTCTTCGGTTCGGCCAATAGGGCTACCGACTGCTTTTTTGTATGCTTCTTTTTGCGCTTCTGTAATGGGTTTGAGCCGGATATTAAGGATATCTATAGAGGTAGGCTCCTCAGCAAGTGTACCATCTTCCTGTAAGAGTGTTAGTTCGGTTAGACTTCTAATTGCCAAGGGATCATTTTGTCCACGATAATTAAAGCCTTCTGGGGTGGTAATAACGCTGTCGGCAGATATGCCCATTTCCTTATTTGTTAGTTGCCGAAGCACTTTGAGGCCACGCTTTTCTTTGATAAGATTGGGTCTTTCGTTCTCTCCTGAATGACTGGGTAATCCTTCTGTCATATGTAAATCGAGTATTCTTCGGAGCTCTGCTCCGGGGTCACCTTGAATAGTATATCGTTTATTGCTGCTGTGCAACTATCGACCGTAGCGTATAAGACCTAGCTCTTCTCGAGCAAAGTTAACCGCTGCCATGACCATTGCATCTTTTGATCGAAACTGGTCTATTCTTACTGCCAATTTCCCGGATAACAATTCACCTGCGTCTTTTATTTCTTCACCTACTCGTTGAAATGTTGAAAATCCGGTACCAATCTGCGTTGCTACTCGTGCTCGATTAAAAGAATGACTGGTAAAGACCGGCTTATCTATTTGTAATCCCGCTTCTGATCGTGCTTCTTCATCTGCTGTCTCTGAGAAAAGAGCGCCTACTTTTCTGGCATAGCCGCCAGGTAACGATAACATCCATTCTCCAGTATTCATGGCTTTGAAGTCTTCAATTTGCTTTGGATCAGTGATTTCAGCGGGAACTTCGACTTCTTGATCCCAGGCTGCGGGTCTCCATTGCCAAAAAGCATGAACGTAATAGCCATCGGGTCTTTTCTCAATTGGTGCAACGACGGCACCAGGGGTTGCTATACCAGTTCGTTCGTCAAGTCTTCCGTCTTGCGTTAAATACGTATCATCAACAAGCTGAGTCAGATTTCCTTCCTCATCATAGTTCACCGTTGCATAATGCAATACTGAACCAAAATTAGGATCTTTCAGCCCTGACTTGTCTGCCTGCCATCTAATAGATTTTTGTTGTTCAGGATGTGTTACGTTCCAAACTTCAACATACGACCTGGCCCAAGCTCCAATCTCCGACATTGGCATTAACGTTTGTCGGGGTCTCTCGCTTGGCTCTGAAGGAAGAGCATCATAATATGATACTTCACCAATTGTGAAAGCAGATTCAACTGTTGCATGTACCTCTTTACGAGTAGATATCAGTCCGATAGGCAAGCGGTATTCAACACGTGAGCTCGCGTCTGCGGTGTATTGTTCGCCCCCTGTTGGTATTGGTTGTCTTTCAGCTGGCATAAGGAGTCCATTGTAAGCCCATAGGATAAATTTGTCAAGATTAGCGAGCCTTGTTCTTCTTGCGGGGTGAGTGGAGCTAGTGGTTGCCTTTGCTGCAAGAGAGGCCAAGCTATTTTGTAACGAATTGTGCTTCATAACAAATTAGAGTAAAATGCATCCATGGTAGAAAGAATACCTGAAATAATTTCAAGTCCAGAAATAATAACTCCCGATGCTATCAAAAATCGCGTAACTGCGTTGCTAGATGACGATAATTTGACGGTAGAAGAACAGCATGTTCCTGGAAGTAATAAACAGAGCACAGTGAGTGTCAACGGGTTTCCCCTTGCAACAAGAACAGAGTATGTGGTCGATCCAAAAAGTCAGGTAATAAGACGCCTCTCAAGGGATATCCTCCATGGAGCTTTCAGTCAAGTAGGTGTTTCTGTGGTATGTGATACCTATACTAACGGTAGTCCTGTCATAGAAATAGCCTATACTGGGTCAGGCGCCTCTCCTCTTGGTCAGGTGCCTCTATTGGAGATTCCTGCAATTAAGCAACAGCAAATTGCGAAGCTTTTCAAATTGAGTAACCTGTAGTTGCCATCTCTGGCTAAATCGCCTACAATACCCCTATGCAGCGGCGCAGTAGTATCCTCCCCATTTTTGTTATCTTTTTGTTCCTCACAGTCCTCGTTGGCTTTTCTTCCTATAAAGGTTGGTTTGGTGGTGTTGGGGGAATTGTTGAACAACTGGTTCTTCCTATTCAGCGGGGAAGCGTTCTCTTGTTCCATCCCCGAGACACCAGTGAGATTGCAGAGGTTAAAGAAGAAAATCGAAAACTACTGACACAGCTTACTAAGCAAAAAGAGCTTGAAAAAGAAAACAATGCCCTGAGAGATCAATTTGAGACAACAACACCTTCTTCAAAGAAACTGCTTCCGGCTCTTATTATTGGACAACTTGATGACCATCTAATTATTGATAAAGGTACATCAGACGATGTGCGCGTTGGGCAGATTATTGTCTATGAACAAAATCTTATTGGACAGGTATCGCAGGTTTCTCGATATCGAGCAGTCATTTCAGTAGTAACTGCGCCCAAGACATCCTTTACTGCGATCACCAAGAAAACCCAATCGCTGGGAGTCATTAGTGGGTTGGGAGGGCAGGGCATGGTACTTGATAAAGTTGTTTTGTCAGACAAATTAGAGAAGGGGGATGTTGTTGTCACTAAAGGAGACGTTGATGCCGGAGGTAATGGCTATCCACCAGATTTAATTGTTGGCAAAATTGTTTCAGTCAATAAAAAAGCGAGTAATTTATTTCAGCAGGCAGAAGTACGCAGTTTAGTAAATAGAGAGCGGCTTACTATGGTGTTTATCTTGAAAGAATAGCTACGTGTTATGGTACTTTTTATTTCATTACTGATTGTTGCGCTGCTTCTTGAAGGTACGTTGACCAGTTTGCCACTTGTCTATATTGTCTTGTTATGTTGGGCTGTTATCCGTCGTGATGCCCAGGCCTTTGTAGCAGCATTTATTACCGGAATTTTTCTGGATGTTTTTGCAGTACGTCTTGTCTGGCAAAGTAGTTTATTTTTGGTTGTCTCGGTATTTTTAATTCTTTTATATCAACGTAAGTATGAAATTTATTCCTATCCCTTTGTTGGTGTTGCAGGGTTCCTTGGATCGTTTGTGTTTTTACTGCTCTTAGGAAGTAACAATCTTTTTCTGCAAGCAGGAATTAGTTCCTGTATTGGGGTTATCTTATTTGCAATTTTAAAAAAGGTACATGCGCGCGAAGAGTAATTATGAAGACAGGTATTTTATTTGGTGAACATATTTCAACAGGGCGGGTAAAAAGAAGAACCTATGAGGATGATCCTCGTCAGGGATTTCGGCCGAAACAACATATGTTGCTTTTCGTCTTGGGTGTGATTACCGTAGCTCTTGTTGGAAGATTATTTTGGTTGCAGATTGTTCATGGATCAGACTACGTTGCACTTGCTGATTCCAATCGTATCAGGACAAAGATTATTCATGCGCCCAGAGGGGTCATATTTGATCGGAATGGTGAACCTCTCGTCTATAACATCCCAGGGTTTCGGCGAGTAATTAAGGAAAAAGATAAAGTGAAGTCAGTTCATTTAAGTAAAGAAGAAGCGCTTGGGTTGATAGCAAAGGGAGATACAAGTGTGGAAGTTGATAGTCTACGACAATATCCCTTCAAAGATGCAACAAGTCATGTCCTGGGCTACGTTGGGCAAATTACTGATGAAGAATTACACAGCGAGGAATTTGCCACGTATGGTGCCAATGATTGGATTGGCAAGGGTGGTATTGAGGGGTATTACGAGTCACGGCTTGCTGGTACCAATGGCAAGCAACTGATCGAAGTTGATGCATTGGGAAAGCCTGTCCGTTCTCTTGGGCAGACTGATCCTATTCCAGGGCAAGATATTACCTTAACGATTGATGCAAAGCTCCAGCAAGCAGTGTTTGACGCAACTGCCAACGTACAAAAGGGGGCAGTTGTTGTGTCCAATCCCAAAGGTGAGATTCTTGCAATGCTTTCTCGGCCTACCTTTGATGCCAATGTCTTTACACTTGATAAATCCTATAAAGTGGCATCAACGAGTGGCTATCCAACTGTCTCATCGCTGCTCATTGATAATGACAAACAGCCGCTTCTCAATCGCGCAATCGGGGGCGTCTATCCGCCAGGTTCGACATTTAAAATTGTGACAGCAGCATCAGGACTTGAGAATAAAGTCATTGATGAACATTATCGTGTCACCGACACTGGGGTTCTTAAACTTGGTGATTTCTCTTATGCCAACTGGTTTTATACAGATCAAGGCAAAAAAGAAGAAGGCGATTTGGATGTAATACGCAGTCTTGCTCGTTCCAATGATATTTTCTTTTATAAACTGGCTGAGAAGATTGGCGTTGATAAGCTTTCCCAAACAGCCAAAGCATTTGGGGTAGGGAGCAAGTTAGGCATTGATATTGGTGGAGAAGTTTCCGGCTTGTTGCCAAACAAAGAGTGGAAAAAGGAGCAATTAAAAGACTCATGGTATGTGGGAGATACATTTCATTACGGCATCGGACAAGGCTATCTCTTGACCACACCGCTACAAGTAAATAGCTGGGCAGAAGTCTTTGCCAATGGCGGCACGTTGTACCAACCTCATTTGCTGAAAGAAACTCCTGCAAAGGCACTGAGTACCAATCTATTACATCCCAAAACAGAAGAATTGATTCGCCAAGGGATGATTGATAGTTGTAAAACAGGAGGTGTTGCTTGGCCGCTGTTTAACTTTAAAGTCAAGAAAGGAGATCTGACTAAGAGCGGGGAACATAAGGTAGATGGAAAGAATTTTGTTGATGTGAAGGCATCTGGTTCGGCGCAAATGATTGAAATTCCCGTTGCCTGCAAGACCGGTACGGCTCAGCATGGCGGAGATGACACATTACCTCATGCATGGATTACCTTGTTTGCGCCAGCCTACAAGCCAGAAATAGTCCTGACGGTTTTGGTTGAATCTAAGGGGCAAGGTTCCAATGAAGCAGGACCAATTGCCAAGAAGATTCTAGAGGCATATTTTACCAAAAAATAATCCCACTAGGCGTCTTGTAGTAATTGATAATTAGCACTGTCTATGCTAAAGTCACAGCATGAGAGAACGACAGGTCTATGGTTCCACTGGAGAAGTTGGTGCGGATGGCATCTTAACCCCCGAGCAAGCAGCCAAATTAGATCATTTGCAAAGAGATACTGCCCGCGAAGCATTTGTACAGCTTGATGCTCATCAACCTGGGGATCTTTTCCCCATGGCAGCAATGGCAACCGGTATTGGGAAAGGAAGGATTATTCATCTTGTTATCGAAAAACAAATGCGTCGCAAGCCTGATTCACGTATTGTCGTAATTGCTGGAACCAAAAAAATACTTATCCATCAGACACAGAATGCGTTGAATGGCTATCAACAAGAAAGCGATGTGAGTGCAGAAGAGGAAGACGAGCTGAATGAATCTGAAATAGGAGAGAATCCTCTCAAAGGACAATCTTCAAAACTTTATAAAGTGGGTCGGATGGGGCAACGCGGTACAAACGTTAAAATTGAAACGGCTCAACGTCTGGTATCAATGATGCAGCGGGGAGAGTTATTTACCAGGTCTTATGATCTGCTCATTCCTGATGAAGTACATAACCTCGGTACTCCTCTGCGCAAAGAAGTAGCTCAGCGCTTTAGGAAAGCGCTTGGCTTTACGGCTACTGCTCATCGTCACTCAGGAGTACTGAAGCATCCTGAAGAGTATGGATTCAAAATCTTTAAAGATTACCCATTGCCACAAGCGCAAGAAGATGGATTACTCCCGCCACTGCTCGGTGTACAGATTGATACAAAAGGTTTGGTAGATGCTGTTCCTACAACAAGGGGTGGGAAGATTAACTATCCAGCTCTTGAGAAAATGCTTAAAGCAAGCCCACAGCTTCAGCCCTTTATTGCGGATAAACTTGCTGAGATTATCAGGCCTGATCCGCAGACACAATACAAGACTGTTGTCGCAGTTAATTTTGTCTGGGAAGCACAAAAAATAGCTAAGCACCTGCGTAAGCAAGGTATTACTGCTGGTTTATTAATTAATCAACAAGCAGCTCGTCAGCTGCATACGGAGGAGATTCCGACAACTGATAGTCTGCAACGATATTTTCTTCCTCAGGATCATCCCGATGCTGTGCAAGTATTGCTCTCTCCCTATGTTGCAGGAGAAGGTTTTGATGCACCATTTACGGAAGTGCTGGCTTGGGCATCACCAACTGATTCAGGATTACGGTATGGACAGTACAATGGTCGGCTTGCTCGGCGTGCCAATGGGAAAGCATACGGGATGGTGGTGGATTTTCTCTACCAAACCGATCAATATCAATGGTCACAGAATATGAGTAGGTGGATGAAGGGGAATGTTCAACAGCTTGATAGTGGGTTGTTGTACGTGGGTGCGAAGCGGGATATTCAGAGTGTGACGCAGCAGCCAGGGGTTCGTAGGTTAGGTGAAAACCTTTTTGATAGAGCAAGCGCTCCTTCGTTAGAAGAGCTGACAACAGAAATTGAAAGCCTGCAACCAGGAGATCTTTCCTTGACAGCTTATAGTTTAAGGAATGCGTTTAAAGGGAATAGATATGTGCTTGATAGATATGTTCGGGTTTTTAAAGAGCAATATTCTTCGGATCATCCTGAATATTTTGCTGTAAGAATAATTTCTGGTATTGGTCCTGCTGACGTTATTACCCAATCGGGTAGAGAAGCATTGATACAACATATGGAAAAACGTGGAATCATGCAGAGCGATAAAGCTAGGATTGAAGAAATTGAACAAGCAGAAGGTGAAGATGCCATACAGTTGACAGATTTTAGTTTAACAATAAAGGACTTAACCCAAACATTTATTGGGAATCCAGTAAAAATCATTGCTGCTCGTAACGAAGTACTTGAAGAAATGAGAGTAACAGATCCTGACAGCATCGCAACTCGAAAAACGAAACGCAACGTTAGCATAACTGTTTTGACCAATTTTAATGCCTATATTACCTTTATGAGTAAGATGCAGACTCAGGGTTTGGTTGTTCGGCCTGACAGTGATGAAGAGTAGTGTTTGTCTATCGCAAAACGTGGCAATTCTTTGTATAGTAGAATAATGGATGAACAAGTGTATTGGTTGGGGTTTTCGCAATTTCCGGGGGTTGGTCCTGGGCGATTCAGACAACTTCTTGCATATTTCGGTACTGCCAAGACAGCGTGGGGAGCATCTCTGCCCGAGCTGAAAGCAAGTAAATTAGGTGACGTACTCTCAGAAGCATTTGTCGATTTTCGCAGACGTTTTTCTCTCGTCGGATATGAGAAGGCACTGGCACAGAAACAAGTTACGTACCTCACACTTCAGGATTCTTCTTATCCCATGCTGCTTAAAGAAATCAAAAATCCTCCGTTTGTGTTGTTTGTGAGAGGGAATGCTGATATTCTTCGAGCAAGTTTGGTTCCACCTACTATTGGTATCGTTGGAACCCGAAAGATTACTGATTATGGACAGCACGTGACGGAGCTTATTACCACTGAGTTAGTTGCTAAAGGGTGCATCATTGTTTCAGGACTCGCGTTTGGTGTGGATGCCGTAGCGCATCAGACGACGATTGATTGTGGTGGCAAAACGATTGCTGTTCTTGGTTGTGGCATTGATTGTTGCTCTCCACGAGAAAACCAAGCTCTGTATGATCAGATCATTGCCAGTGGTGGAGCTATTGTTTCAGAATATGGTTTGGGATTTGCTCCTACCAAAGGATCGTTTCCATCTCGTAACCGCATTATTGCCGGGCTATCTCAGGGCGTTGTCGTGACAGAAGGAGCAGCAAACAGTGGCGCGTTGTACACCGCAAACGATGCATTTGCTTCGGGGCGAAAAGTCTTTGCCGTGCCAGGTTCGGTGACGTCTTCTTTGTCACAAGGTCCGTTTCAATTGCTTAAACAAGGTGCAGTCTTGGTGAGTAATGGTCACGAAGTTTTAGCAGAACTTGGTATAACAAGTCTTCCAGTTCCTCAAAACGAGAGACCCAAAGGAGATACTCCTGATGAGCAAAAGATTATTGACTTATTACTTAATGAAAAACAACATATTGATGAGTTAGTACGAAAGAGTAGTATTGCTTATGCAAAACTGAGTGGCATACTTTCTCTGATGGAACTGAAAGGAATCGTGAAGCATCTTGAAGGAGGCTTTTTCTCCCTGCAATAATTCCTTGACAATCTCTGTTACTGGGGGTATACTTTTTATCAATCAAGAGTGATGGTGATCCGCCTTCGTCCTAAGGGACTTCGGCGAGACTAGGGAGTCTTGGCTCCGATGACCCATCCAGCAACTGATTCGAACGAAGCGAGAATCATCCTGAGTTTATCGAAGGACCTCCTCAAGTAGAACACGGTGCTCCACCCAAGCCCGAAAGGGAAGGATTAGTCCTGAGCAAGCGTGAGCGCGCCGAAGGAAAAAACTATGAACTCCCTCTTGGGGAGTTTTTTTTTGTGAAATTATATGAGCGTTGAACAAAGAACAGAGTATCGTGAACAGCAAGAGAGAACACCCATGCCGATTATTCTCACGAGTGATTTTGGTAATCATCTTTCTCCAGGAGAATGTAAAATCATCATGGGAAGGATTACTCGTGCATTTGGTTACTCACAGGCTCCTTCAGTTGAAGTTCACGATATTGAAGGGTTTGATATTATGGATGGCGGTGCACAACTACGGCAACTTGCAATTACACAAAGTCGATCTCTTGCCCATTTAGATTTACCTGTTGCTGTTAAGCCTGAACCAGCAGTTTTTGGTATTGTTGTTGATCCAGGGGTGGGTAGTGGTAGACGAATTGTTATTGCTCAGACAGAGTCTGGAAATCAATACATAGGACCTGATAATACAGTTCTTAGTCTTGCTCTTGGTCGAGAATCCATAACCAAAGCCTATGCCATCAAAGATGAAGTATATCAGGGCGTGGCAGCAACATTTCATGGGAGAGATTTAATCGCGCCAACGGCCATACAACTAGCCTGTCACGCGGATCCTTCAAAGATTAGTTATCTTGATGGAATTGACCCTAAAACAATACAGACACGAGAGATTAGTGATGGGACGGTTATTCATGTTGATGGATATGGAGGTAAGCAAGGGGAGCCAAATTATGGAGGAAACGTCAAACTTGAAGGGCAAGGGATTCCTACTCATGAGGGAGAAAGACCAACAGAAGTAACGGTGACGTTGCCCAAGCGGATATGGCATCGAGGTTTACCAAGAAGAAGGTTTACCGCAACAGTTGGACGAACCTTTGAAGATGTACAGGAAGGTGGATTGCTTCTCTATACAGGAAGTAGTGGGGACGGTAGTGATACAGGAGAAGGACATCAGGAGCTTGCTATACGAAATAGAAAAGGGAGGAAAAGTGCGGCGGGTAAGTTGCAGTTATATCCTGGGAATGAGGTTGGGTTAGAATGGAAATATCCGAATCAGTCAGGTCACACTCTTTTCTCTAGGAAAAAGTAAGTACTTCATGACCCACCAGTCTTACTGCTTGACAGCCCCGGTATAATGTACAGTACAATAAATCATTCTATGAAGAATCTGGTAATCGTGGAATCTCCCACTAAAGCTAAAACAATCAGCAAGTTTCTTGGCAAAGATTATGTCATCCGATTTTCGATGGGGCACATCATGGATTTGCCCAAAAGTAAGATGGGCATTGAAATGGAGAATAACTTTGAACCACTGTACGAAGTTATTGATGGCAAGCAGTCACTGATTGCGGAACTCAAGCGCGATGCCAAGGTAGCTGACACGGTGCTTCTTGCAACTGACCCTGATCGAGAAGGGGAGGCAATCGCTTCGCACATTCAAGATATCCTGATTGCTTCCAAAAAAGGTACCGC
>JAHFKF010000021.1 GCA_023245475.1 Candidatus Levyibacteriota bacterium | reverse complement strand
ATATTTTATATTAATCAGGAATCTATTAAATTAAATGATGTAAAACCAATAATTTTAGGACTAGTTTTAAATCCAGAACTAGATTCTTTAATGAGAGTTAGCTTAAAAAAATGGGACAAAAGGTATTCGTTATTCAAAAAAGTTGAAGACGATATCATCATAAATATTGCAAATGATCTTATGCCTACAGATGGAAAGAACATACAATATCTACAACTACAAAGTATCTGGAATACATTCTGCTTAACTGAACCAATTTTTCACGATATTAGATTTCGAGGCAGACTTGAGGATATTGTTACTAATCGTATAAATATTGCTCACGGCAACCAATCTGCAGCTGATGTAGGAACTAGAATGACATTATCTGAAATAAAAGCAAGAGTTGATGACGTATCTGCTTTTTGTTCTTATTTTATTTCCGTTTTTGAAGACTATATAGTTAATAAAAAATATAAAAAATAATATGTTTATCCTTAGCAACAAAAATATCTTTAATATACCAAAATTAAATTCAAAAATATAATATAAACGAACGTTTATTTTGAAGCTAAAATTAAAAGAAAACCGTTGAAAACCTTATAATTTATGTTATAATATAAATAGATAAATGACGTTTTCACTTAATCTATCTAGTACCCCTATCAAAACAGTCGCCTACCTCCGAGTCAGCACCATAGACCAAGACCTCGACAAAAATAAAGCAGACATCCTGAAACTTGCTCATTCATTGGAATTGGGACATGTTCATTTTGTCGAAGAAAAACTATCAGGAAAAATTTCATGGAAGAAACGAAAGATAGCAGAAATAATGGACACGGCAGAAAAAGGAGATAACGTTATTGTTTCTGAGCTTTCTCGATTAGGGCGTAGCATGTTAGAGTGTATGGAAATACTTTCAATTGCTTCCCAAAAAGGAATTAACATCTACTCTGTAAAGGGGAGCTGGAGACTTGATAGTAGTATTCAAAGCAAAATTATCGCTATGGCTTTTGCAATGGCATCAGAAATAGAAAGAGATTTAATATCTAAACGCACAAAAGAAGCGTTACAGGCAAAGAAACTAAGTGGTATGCAATTAGGACGCCCCAAGGGAATAGGTAAGAGCAAACTGGACGTTTACAGACCAGAAATTGAAGCATTGCTCAAAAATGGCTCAACTCAAAAATTTATCGCCAATAGATACGGAACAACAGAGGCAAATTTCAGTTTATGGTTAAAAAAACATAAACTCACTATAAAGAATTTAAAAGGAGGTGATTATCATGCAAGATGAACAAGAAGTATTTATTAATGTTGCAACTGGTGAAAATGAAGACAACTACCATGCTGAAATACAGCAACCAAAAGACAGTAAAGGATTTGTCTTGATAGTAACAGCACATGGTACAGAGGACTTTCAACAGCGATTACTTGATGTGCTAAAAACTTTTGATTTTGATGACGATAACAGTATATCCGTACAAGACATTAAGGGTTCAAACGTACTTAATCCTGACTACACAATCCCTGAGGAATTTGTTAGCAAAACAGAAGATCTAAGAAACTAGGATAAAACCAAAGTTCTTGCTAAAAATTTGAGCCTAAGTTTTGAAAGGTAACTTTTTTGTATTTCACTCCATACTTTTTGGCTATACGTATACCTGCTTTATTGAGTTTCTCAAGTAATGGCTTAACACGGTTTTTCGCCTCAGTATAAGATATGGTTTTACACTCTAAGGCAAAGCGTATTGCTCTTGCTTCTGCAAGGAGTTCAGTGAGTGTTTTATCTGTAGCGTACATAAGTTCACAGGAGTCTAACCGCTGGGTTTCAAAGAGTCAAATATACGCATTTTCTCAATATCACTACTTACTCGTTTTATTAATAAACACAGCCCAAATCGCATTCTGGGGCGTTGGGGAAAGCGTTGGGAGACATCTTTTCGCTCTACTTGCTATAATAGGCATTAATTATGTACATGCTTGAAAAAGAACATGCCGGTAAAATAGCCGCGGCTCTTGCCAGTTCATACTTTAAAGATTGGATAAATTACTTTGAAAAGGTGTTGAGAGCAACAAGAAGTAAAAGACATAAGCACAAAAAAGATATGTTGCTTGCATTTCAAGTAAAGCTAGCCAGAGTTGAAACCCAATTTTGGGATCTGCTTAATGAAGCACGAGGAAAGGCAAAATTACTTCATGAAAAAGGTAATTTAACCGTTCAAGAACAGAAAGAATTGGCAGGATTGGAAGCACATATCCTTATCCATGAGCAATTAATCCGAATATCGCGTACTATATGTGATGGTATTGCTTGGAGAAACCTTGATTATAACCGAACATTCTTAACATCATCAGCAAGAGGATTTGGTGCAGGGCGAGTTGATATAAACAGTAAAGAATTTAAAAGTGAATTTGAATGGGCATACAGAATATCAAAAGCGTTGAATAGTTTAGTAATAATCAATGACTTAACTCGATTTCTTAGAGTGGGTGATCTTACAGAAATTGGAGATAAAGCAATTTTTATCCATGAAATTAAAAAATATGGTAAAGATGTCAAAAACATGTTTACTCTCCAAAAAGTAAAAGGGAAAGCAAAAATTAGTAGCCAAGCAAAAAGATTACTTGAGTTACAGAGAATTGCATTTGCTGATAAGGCCAAAGTTTACGGTATAGAGATTGGAACAAGAAAAATTGACATAGCTCTTAAAACAAACATAGATAAAGTTAAACAGCTCATTCGTGCATCGGAAAAGAAGTTAGTTGTTTCTGAAAATATAGAAGATTGCATCAATATAGAAGTTACTAATTTTAAAGCAATAAATGAAAGTAAAAAAACGGTCGATGTCGAAGAAATAAAAAAGCTGTCTCCCAAAATTCAAACCGATGATTTACTTCTCATTCACAGCAATTGGGACTCTTTCTATGCAGATGAGCAAGGCAATTTTTTAAGAGCCGCTCCTCCATATTCTGTTTTCCCCTTTTCCGCAAAAGACTGTATAAACCTTATGTCAGGATATTATTTAATTAAATACACGCTTAACGTGACTAAGTTAAAAGAAATTTTAAAACATCACAATTGGGAAATTGAGGAAAGAACTGAGAAAGACTTGGATAAAGAATTAGCTGATTTTGAGAAAGAAAAGGAGACAATGTTCACTGTTAAAGATGGTCTGTATGCACATGCTCCTGACGAGACGGGATTATTCACACTACGGAGAGGACCATTTAGTACAGCTTTTGGTAGCATGCTTTATTGCCGTTTAACAATGGAATACTTATCTCTTGAGAGCTTATTGGATATTCTTGAAGAAATGTATAAAAATGCCGCTCAAAGACAAACTAATGATGCCTATTTTCCTAGGTTTAAAAATGAAAGTGAGATATGGAATTAATATGCTAAAAACCAAAAGCCTTACTACTTTCGAAGAAATCCTGCAAGACTTAGAAAGCTCTCATGAATTAATTTTATTGGGTAAAAATGATGATGAGGCGAGTAATATACTCTATGCTTTTTCTAGTAATTCTTCTCGAAGAAAGACTCATGTACTAAAGGAACTTGATAAGGATGTACTTGAGACGAAATCTTACACAAATTTTTTACCTTTATTTACTGCACAATTCGAGGTGCTACAACTACCAGAAATAATTGGAATTTACAGCTTACCTGAAAAGGACTATTTGCTTCTACCATACTATTATGGTGACAGATTTAACTTTAATACACCCGATGAGGACTTACCAAGAGGTATGGTTGATGTCATAAAAGATTTGGCAAAACTAGATGTGGAAAGCATCATGCCGGGTGGTAGTGTTTACGATTTTGCAGGACACGAAAAAGAATTTTGGAATTTCTTTGAAAAAGCTGTCACATTCGGTTTAATCGAAACTAGTGATGTAGATCAAATAAGACAAAAGGCAGAGGCAATTCTACTTAAAGGACGGACTACTCAGACAATGATCATAAGTAATGGAGATTTCAATCCACGGAATATAATAAGGTTATCATCTGGCAAACACGTATTAATTGACTGGAATGGTATTGTTTCACCATTAGAACATCATTTAACATATCCTTGGTTATTGAACTTTGTAAATCCTACATGGCAAAAACAATATGCAAGTTTTTTTGAAAAAGAGCTTCCTGTTAATATATTTAATACCCAATATCATTTAATGAAAACCTCTTTAGAAAGGGCTGTTGGAGAGATGGGACATTATAAGCCAGGAATAAATGAAAATCCTCTTATAATGGTAAAAGACCATATGAAGAATTTTTATAGAGGCATAGAGGGGTTCAGTTCTTTATCAGAAGTATAGCTAGTCACTTAGAAGCCATAAGCGTCAACATCTTCAAACTTATCAGTAATAGTACCCTCACCAGTGTTCACAACATCATTGCCTTTCTTAACTGTGTATGTGAACTTTATAATGCCATTTGCTCCATGTACGCTTTGTGGTCCAGTATTAGCGTCTGTATTGACAGACGTTCCTAATTCTGGCTCAATAGCTTTGGTGGTGTTAAATGCGTCTCCAGCGATAGGGTTTTTTAGTTCACTGGTAAATAGAGCAATAGACACGCTTCCCTCAAAAGGTTTGGTATCTTTATTCCTAATATCAAAGAAGTATCTGTACTTACCATCAACTTTTTTGACAATCTGACTGGTAACAACGATGTTATATTTCTCAACTGGCTTAGGTGTGTTTGTAGGAGCTGTAGCGGCCTTAAAGCCACTATTAAACGAGTTAGTCACAGTCTCTTGTGTTTCCCCTGTTGTTGCAGTCTTATCTCCATTAGCACCAACAAGAAGAACAAATCCCCAAAGGACAGCGATGACTGCTATACGTACTCCCTTATTCCACTTTTGTTTCCAAATAAGACGGGTTAGATACACCATCAAGAAAATAGGAAACAGGAGAATAATCGCAAGGATGCCCCACTTAGTTTTATACCATTTCTTTTTAGTTTCGGTACTCACAACCAACATTATATCACAAATTAGATGAGTACGCTATAGCCATTTTGATGACTACGCTAGAAAATAGAACCTATGAATACCTTATCTTTCAAGACACCTTTAGATGACACTCAAAATAGAAAACTACGAAAGGAATTTACAGACAAATTAAAAGAACGGCTGAGAGAACTCCGTAAAGAAAAAGGACTTACACAACAGGAGCTTGCTGATAAATCAGGGCTTCATTTAACTTACGTAGGGCATCTTGAATTGGGAAAGTATCATCCCACTGTCTTTGTGATGTGGAAAATTGCAAAAGCCCTAGGCGTTTCCATGAACGAGCTTACAAACTTTTGAATTGTGTAATGCATTACACAATTGAGAATTTCTTATTCAACTCACTATTAATCATCTCTTTCATCTTTTGTAATTCAGCCTCAGGATCAAATGCGATTGTTGCTGATCTATTTCCAAATTCTTCTTTCGTAAGATTACTATTCAAAGCAAACCACTCAAGAAATGCTAAATCATTCCCATTTAATGTCCTTGGTGGAACAATAGTGCCATCAGTCTCTTGATAACCTGCCTGTTTACGTACAAGCTGGTGTAAATGTTTAATGATGGAACTGTTAAGCAGTATAGAAAGGTATTGTTGAAATCTGGCTATCTTACTATCAAAACTAGGATCTGACTTCTTTATTCGATAGAACGTTGCAGTTGGAATTCCAGCCTCCAATAATGCTTTTCTAAGTGTCAAGCCACTCTTTAGATACGGCTCAAGTTTTGAGAGCATGGCTTCTTTTTGTTCATCTGTCGTTTTAGGTCTTCCTCCTGCATGTTTTGTCATGATGAGAAAAATTTTAGCACATAGGTTCTAGGATGATTGCCGTATAAAGTCATCAGATGTATAATCCAGCCATGGTAAAGGCTGACTCGCCTATAAAAACAAAAAAGGAAGATTTGCTCAATAGATATAGATTTGCTTCATCTCTTGGAAAGGCACTGCTGGAATGGAAAAATGAGGAGGGATTTGTAATTGGGTTGTATGGTAAATGGGGATCTGGTAAAAGTTCAGTTATAAATCTTGCTATAGAACATATTAAGAAAACCACAAGTAAACACGAAAAAAGTCACACACCAATAATTATTAAATTTAATCCATGGAATTTTACTGAACAAAATCAGCTCATTAACATATTCTTTTCAGAACTTGCGAAAGCCATTAATTACTACGACAAAGGAGAAGATGCAAAAAAAGTTGGTAAAAAGTTAATTACATATAGCAAGTTTTTTACTGTATTAGGTCTGATACCAGGATTAAACCCGTATACTAAGGTTGTTGAAGATGTCTTTAAACAGGTTGGCGAGACATCGAAAAGCTGGGGAGAATTACAAACAAAAAATTTGGAGCAATACAAAGCAGGGCTTGATAAAGCTATTAAAAAACTAGGTAGAAAGATAATAGTTGTTATTGATGATATTGATAGGCTAAATCCTAAAGAAGTTAAACAAATTTTTCAATTAGTAAAACAAAATGCCAATTTCCCAAACACTTTATACCTCTTATCACTGGATCAAAATAAAGTCGTTGAAGAAATAGAGGAAGAAACTGATTTTCTTGAGAAAATAATACAAGTTAGCTTTCATATACCAGCTGTTGAAGAAATAAGACTCCAAAAAATTCTTTTTACTGAGCTGGATACTATTCTAAAACCTTTCCCAGAGGGAGTATGGGATAGTGAAAGGTGGAGTGAAGTCTTCCATGGAGGATATAAAAAACTTTTTGACTCTGTTAGAAAAATAAAAAGATATATTAATAGCTTGCAGTTTAATATAAACATTATCTCCTCTGAAATTAATCCTCTCGATTTTTTTGTAATAGAAGCAATTAGAGTCTTCTTTCCCTCTTTTTATGAAGAAGTGGGAAGAAATAAAGAACTCTTTGTTGGTAGAACCTTTCTCGACAATGAACGAGATAGGGAAGCAAGAAAACAACAATTTGAAGCTCTATTCAATTTAATAAAAAGTGACGATGAAAGAAAGATTGTTAAGAGTCTTATTTTTAATCTATTTCCTCAAGTAGCAAACGTCTACCACAATCAATCTGGAAATGAGAGTGATACTTGGTTTAAACAAAAAAGGATTTGTTCTGAAAAGAGATTTGGGAACTACTTTTACCTTTCCTTGTCTGATGGGGAAATATCACAAGGTGAAATGGATGTCATTATTAACGCATCGGATAATCCTAAAAAACTTAATGGTCTTTTAAAGGGCTTACTGAAAGATGGCAGAATAAGGAGATGCCTTGAGCGATTGCCAGAGTTTATCGACAAAGTGCCAGCAGAAAATGTCTATACGTTTGTATTAGCATTTTTCAATATTAGTAATAAAATTTCAAGAAAAAGAGATGGAGACCTTGATTTTGGACCTGATATTGAAGTTGTTAGGCTTGCATATTTTTTGATTAAAAAGTTACCAGCAGAAGATAGATATGGAGTAATAGAAAAGCTAATTAATAACTCTTTAAGCGTAGACATTCCTACGCATTTCATTGCAATTCAAGAAGATGACAAAGAGAAAAACAGCGAAGATAAAATAATCGAGAATGTTAAGTTAGAAGAATTAATTAAAATTACTCTTAAAAAAATTAAGGATTTTGCGAAAAAAGGTACGTTGAGTAAAGCACCTAGAGTTGCTGATGTTCTCTATCGATGGAAAGCATGGGAAACGATTGAGGAGCCTAAAAAGTATGTAGGTGAATTACTTAAAACTGCTCAAGGGATAGCAGATTATTTGAAAGGCTTTACTATTCAAAGCGTAGGCAGAAGTGGAAGAAAATATAGAATTAGCTATAAAGATTTAAAAACATTTGTTGATTTGCAAACACTAAAAGACAAAATCACACAACTTGAGGAAAAGAATAAGAAAACACTGAGTAAAGAGGATGCTGAAAGGCTTGAGGAGTATTTGAAAGGTGTAGATAACGCGATAGCTGGTAAAGAAAAGTTCTTCTAAAGACAAGCAAGTATTGTATTCTAAATCCGTAGCAAATATAATGAAACCGTATTAGTTGACATAAAAAGCACAGGGTTTTGTAATGGTGCTTGATTGAAAATTAAAGCTAAAAAGGGGCTTTGTCTTAGACATCCCCGCATTTCTCCGTCAACGAAATTAACGAAGTTCGGCAAGGCCGCTTTTTTGAGAGAGAGGAATTGAGCCTCTATGCATGTGTTATACTTTTAGATAATGACACAGATTCATGATGAAAATATTTAAAGCTATTAAGCGTACCATTTTAAGAACAAAGCTAGACAAGGTCGATAGTTTTCTTGATTATTCTGCAAGTGAAAAAGCAAAAATTATTAGTCACGCAGTACGAGAATCTAACAAAATGCAAAAGGAACTAGTAGAAAAATACGATGGGCAATTTGCTGCTTAGTATTTTTAAGTGAATATATTATTCAGACAGAGGAATTAGTAAAAGGCATGTGGAAAATCTTGAAACCCAATGCTCAGGCAGATGGGTGTGTTCAGGCCTCAAATCCCAGTCGCAGATGATGCACCTCCCTATGAAAAACTCCTCGCCCTCTCCGGCCGCGAACCGAAGAAGTAAGGATCTTTTTCTAAGATAAACAAATTAATCTTTAGATTTAAGCTTTTTTGTTTTTTCTTCTATAAAGGTAACAGGACCATAAAAGTTGTTGGTTACTTTTGTAGTTTTATTGAATGACTTATTTGCTTTTGGGCTAAAAAAGTCACCAATTTTTAGTTTAATTGTGGCTAAGGCGTCAAAAAGGTATTGCATCTTCATTTATTTTTAAATCCACCACAAAGGTTTCTCCAATTCCTGGGATAAACTCTTTGTGCCATTCGTATTTACCATGATAGAAGTAAGGATCAATGTTATTAGCTTTTAGAAAACTGACAATTGAAGTGTATCCTCCGCTATTGGTTTTTTCTGTACTTATTTTGAATGCGCCTTTTGTAGAAATATTGGTGAATTGGAAACCGATTGCTTCATTTGCTTTGTCATAAAACAGAATTACATACTTATAGTTTTTTAAAGAGTTAGTTTTATAAAAACCTGAGGAGAATCTAAGCACATGACTACGAGTAAGAGTGATATTTGTATCCCCATACACCATATCCCTGTCAAACTTTGTAAAATGATATGATTTCATAGAGGTATTTTACTATGCGTATTACCTTGTGTCAATCTCTGGAATGAAAACTGTATAAATATATGTTTATTCTCTGTTTTATTTGAAAAATCCCACCAGGAAAAATTAAAGTTATCTAAATATCCTTCTAACAATTGGTATCCTAAACACCACCCACAACACCCCAAACGATGCTGTGAAGATTATCAATCCATTCAGATATGCATCGAAGGGTGGGAAGAACGCAATCACATTGTATTTGCCGAAGAAGTGAGTGAACAATTGCTGGATCAATGGGTGGATAAAATAAATTGCAAGAGCTGCGGTACTTACTGAAATCACGAGCTTATTGAGATAAGGATTCTTGATCGTTTTGCCTTTGGTGAAAGAATAAATTGTCAGAAAGATTCCAGCAGAAAGAAGTACCGTGCTAGGAGCAATATAACGATAATATTCATGAGAGAGAAGATTATTAGTAGCCATTGAAAAGGCGATTGTTCCAATCGTCGACCAGATAATTCCACCAAGGATTAGTACTCCACTGAGGAGTTTGGGTCGCGGCACTTTGATAGTGACGAAGACATATCCCAACAGAAAATAACCAAAGTAATCAATCACTTGCCTGACCAGTCCGTTGTCAACGCTGAGCGGAAAAGCGGGCGTGTTATGAATATATGGCAGGACGGAAACTCCAAGGAACCAAAGCACGACTATTGCTAGTGTGTCACGAGATTTGGAGTGCTGGATAAAGAGTCTCATTGCTGGAGTGACAAGGTACAAGCAGTTGATCATCGGCAAGAACCAAAATGATTGCAGCGTTGCTATAAATCCTGTGCCTTGGATACTGACGAATACAATTGTCCAGGCAAACCACGGCACGAGAATCCGCGTAAGTCTTTTCTTAAAAAATGTCTGATAGGTTTCTTTCTTCCCAAGCAGAAGCGCACCGCTGAGCATCACGAAGAGGGGAATGCATGCATTGGGGATGCTGTGTGTGATTAGTCGGAGATCAAAATGTTGTAGATCAAGTTTCTCAGGAAGCACCGCGCTATGAAGTGTGATTACCAAATAAATTGCAACAATCCTTGCGATGTCTGCCCAGAGCAGTCTTTGATGCGCCTTAGCCATATGCTCACTATGGTAAGGAAAATGAGTGGATGAGTCAATAGGATGAAGCGTTGCATCTATTCCTAACTTGTTCTACAATCAAACCATGAAGATTCCGGCAAACGCAGTCAAGGTATTTCAAGGTAAAATTTTCTCAGTCTATCAGTGGGAGCAGGAAATGTTTGATGGTAGTACCGAAACATTTGAAATGCTCAAGCGCCCCAACACCATTGAGGTTATTGCAACCCAAGGTGACAAAATCCTAATGTCCAAGCAGTCGCAACCCAACAAACATGGTTACTATTCGTTGTTTGGTGGACGTGCTGAAGAAGGAGAAGAGCCATTGGTTACTGCTAAAAGAGAACTGCTTGAAGAATCTGGCATGACGTCGGATGATTGGGCGTTGTTTAAAGTCTACGAGCCAGTACACAAAATCGATTGGCAAATTTATATTTATATTGCTCGAAATTGTAAAAAGACCGCTGAACCCAAACTTGATCCAGGTGAAAAGATAGAAATGATAAGCTGCACTGTTTCTGAATTCTTCAAGATTGTTAACTCAGACAAATTCTGGGGAGATTCATTGGCAATTGATATAGCAAGGTTCCAGAATGATAATGCGAAACTAACCGATTTTACAAAGAAGCTTTTTTGATAGTTCCACCCAATTTGCATCTATGAAATATATTACACTGCTCGTCACGATAGTTGCCTTTTTGTTTCTCAGTCTTCGGATGGTATCCGCTGAACAACCCAAATTGTTTAAAGTCATTAGAGTCGTTGATGGTGATACTCTTATTGTTGATGTCAGTGGCAAGCAAGAAAAAGTGCGGCTGCTTGGAATTGATACTCCTGAAAGTGTTGACCCAAGACGTCCTGTGCAATGTTTTGGCAAAGAGGCAACCGTTAAATTAAAAAGTTTAGTCGCTGGGAAATCAGTGATCTTAGTTGATGACAAAACGCAAGGAGACAGGGACAAATATAAACGGTACCTTCGATATGTGTATCTTCCTGATAGTAAACGCACGTTTGTTAATGGCGAGATGGTCAAGCAAGGATATGCGTTTAGTTATCGCGAATATCCCACAAAGATGCTTGAAAAATTCAATCGGTTTGAAAGCGAAGCTCGTACTACAAATACTGGTTTATGGAAATCATGTTCGGGTGTCCCTCGTGCCAAGGTAAAAACGACGGCGACTGTTGATAAAGATTGTCGTGACTTTACGACCCAACAGGCGGCACAGTCTTATTTCTTAAGCAAAGGTGGTAGTGCGACGAATAATGTTGATCGACTTGATAACAACCACGATGGCATTGTTTGCACAGGAATTCTCTAGACTCATCTGGTATAATCTACTTTTGACCTTTTTATGATTAAGCGTTTAATTTCTCAATCACAATTTTTCTATTTGCATCTTTTGCACATCTTAAATGATGGTTTTAATGCTAGCTTGTTACTTTTTTTGCCATTTATCGCAAAAGATTTCCATGTTAACTTAACGCAGGTTGGATTATTGGGTTCGCTTCTTTATTGTGTTAGTGTCGTTTTGGCAATACCTTCAGCATATATCTCAGCAAAATTTGGTGGGATGAAGATACTAATTATTGCCTTATTACTGTACTCGCTAGGATATATTGGTATTAGTTTCGCGTCTAGTTATGTGTTGCTTTTTCCTATGTTTCTGCTTGCTGGTATCGGCTTTGGTGTGTTTCATCCGATTGGTTTTTCATTGGTTGCTCACAGTTCATCAAAGAGTAAGCGGGGAGCAATCATGGGCAATTTTACTGCGATTGGTGAAATTGGTAAGGTTGGTATTTCGGCTCTTGTAACACTAATTATTGTGTACCTTGGTTGGCATCTGACTGCTGCACTTTATGGTGGCATTGCATTTGTGATTGGTATTATCTTTGTTGTTGCTCTGAGAAGTAATGGAAGTAGATTCCACATGAAAGAGACGCCTCTGATGGCGATAAAAATACGTGATCTTTTGAAGAATAAGCGATTTCTCTTTGCATCATTTGCCAATTGTATTGATTCGTTTTCTAACTCATCACTCTTTATTTTTCTTCCTTTCTTATTATTATATCGTGGAGCTGATCCTGCACTTCTTGGTACGTTTGCTGCTGCTTATTTTATTGGTACCTTTGCTGGCAAATCAGTGTTGGGAAGACTTGCAGATAAGGTTGGGCCAACCAAAGTATTTATTGGTTCAGAGATACTTATGGCATTATTAGTTATCATTGTTGCTATGACGGTTAGTATCCCATTAATTGTTCTTTGTTCGATTGTATTAGGCATTTTTACCAAAGGAACAGTGCCAGTTGTTAAAACAATGATTGTTGAATCAGTAGAGCATCATGGTAACTTCCAAAAAGCATTTGGGGTAAATAGTCTATTTAGTGCGGTTTTTGCTGCCGTATCACCTGTCCTATTAGGATTTATTTCGGACACCTATACTATTGTAACGGCGTTTATTGTTATGGCGGTTATGACACTGTTTGCTATTGTTCCTGCGATACTGTTTCAGCTGGCAAAGCCGGAGGTACGTTCAAGGGAAGCTCGATAATAAACGTTGCTCCATTATTCGGTTTACTGATCAATTTAATTCTTCCATTGTGTGTGGTGATGATATGTTTGGTGATATAGAGACCAACACCAAGTCCTTTGTATGCTGAGTTTGCTACAGCCCTCTCAAATCGTTCAAAGATTCGTTCTTGCTTATCATGTGGGATGCCGATACCAGAATCAGTTACCGAAATCATCGCCATGTTTCCATTTGTTCCGACAGCTACGGAGATTGGTTCGCTGTTACCATACTTAATGGCGTTAGAGATTAAATTTGTAACAGCCTGTTCAATACGTAATTTATCCCATTCACCGACCACAGGCGTTGGCGCGCTAACCATAATCGGAAAACCCTCTTTTTCTGCTCGTCCTGAAAATCGGTCAGTAACATCCCTCACTAATTGTGAAAGATCTGTTTTTTCTTTTTCTAATTCCATGCGACCTGTTGTGATCAAAGAGACATTAAGGAGATCATTAATCATTTTGGAGAGACGCCTGCTTTGTTGTTCAGTACTTTGGAGCATTTTAAGCAGTTTCTCAACAGAAAAGTTCGCCAGAGAAACGTTTCGTATATTATGAAGGGCTAATTGTAATTGCAGAAGCATTGCCGCAAGTGGTGTCTTAAGTTCATGGGATGCAATCGACAGAAATTCGTCTCGGGCTTGTACCTCTTTTTTATAGTGGAGGTTTTCTTGTTGTAAGGTAGCAAGTTTTATTAGATTTTCTTTTTCCCTCTCCTTGTACAAGAGTACCTCATCGGTATTTCGAAGTTTATCAATCAAGAAGTTGATGACTACTCCAATGACGATAAATAATAAAATCTGTGCAATTGAAGAAACATTTGAAATCATAAAAGAATACTGGGGAGGAAGTATGCAATAAATAATTCCTAATAGTAAGAGGACAATTGTTATCATTCCTGAAAGAAGACCTTTGTACCATGAGCTTACCGTTATTGCGAGAAGTCCGATCATAAAGGCTGCTGAATTACCAACGTAAGGAAAAAGGAAGATTCCTAATAAGAGTGCTATGGCACTTGCGGTTAAACTCGTAACAATACTGTAATACTGCATCAACTTGTATCATACTGCGATTTTGCCGTATTGACAACCCACATCTGGGTATGATGTACTATTGATGACTTATGAAACTAAATAAAGGATTCACCCTGATCGAACTACTCATTGTTATTGCAATTCTTGGTGTGCTTGCCGCAGCAGTCTTGGTAGCTATTAATCCACTTGAACAATTAGCACGTGCTCGTGACGGAGGAAGAAAAGATACGGTGGGGCAATTGGGGCGTGCAGTTCAAGCATATTACACTGGTCAAAATGCTGTTTATCCAACGCAAGGAACAACTTGGCTTACAGCCTTGCAAACAGCTGGAGAAATTAAATCGCTTCCAACTAATCCAACTGCAACAAATTATACCGTTGGGTGTAACACAAATAACGTTGCTCAGAACGGCTATTGTTATGTAACAAACGGCACAGATGCAGTTGTTTATGCTCGAGCTGAATCTCAATCAAGTAAAACCGCTGCTGTTTGTACGGTTGCTCAAACAGCGTGGGTAGTTTGGTCTTCAGCAGAGGGAAAGACCGGCATTGCTTGTATGGCCGCAAACACTGACCCCGCAGTTGGTATTACTGGATTGAAGTAACTCTCCTAATATACGTCGCTTGAATTCACAGCGGTTTTCAACTAAAATTATACTCATGTTCAAGCCTGTAACAATAAACATTAATTTCCCCCAACTTGAGGAAGAAATACTTCACTATTGGAAAAAGAATAAAATCTTTGAAAAGTCAGTTGAGAAAGAAGCTCCCAAAGGAGAATGGACATTTCTTGATGGTCCGCCCTTTGTGACTGGCATGCCTCATTATGGTTCGCTTCTTTCAAGTCTTCCAAAGGATCTTTTTGGTCGTTACTTTACCATGAAAGGGTATAAAGTCAGACGTGTCTGGGGTTGGGATGGTCATGGATTGCCAATTGAAAACAAAGTTGAAGGAGAGCTGGAGATTAAAAGTAAACGGGAAATTGAAGAAAAGATTGGCATTGATACATTTATAAAGCGTTGTCTGCACTATGTTAATCAAGTTTCTGACGAATGGGAATGGTATGTTGATCATATTGGTCGGTGGGTTGATTTCAAAAACGCCTACAAGACATGGAATATGGACTACATGGAGTCAGTCATGTGGGTGTTTAAGCAAATGTATGACAAGGGCTTTATTTACAAAGGCCTCAAAGTTTCTCTCTATTGTCCTCACTGTGCAACGCCAATTTCTAATTTTGAAGTAGCAATGGATGCTGACAATTATAAAGAACTTGTCGACCCTTCAACAACATACAAATATGAACTGAGAACGGAGAACCGAGAACGGAGAACTAAGGATGGTGAGCCGAGAACGTATTTTCTTGCTTGGTCGACAACGCCTTGGAACAAAATTAATACACCAGTTCTTGCAGTTAATCCAAAGCTGTCTTACGTCAAAGTGAAGCAAGGTGATGACTACTACATTTTGGCTGAGAGTACCCTCAAGTCCGTCATTGCGAGCAAAGCGAAGCAATCTTCTGAAGAAGAGATTGCCACGTTGCCTTCGGCTCCTCTCAATGACGAAGAGTATGAAGTTATTGAAAAGATGGAAGGAAAAGACCTTATCGGCAAGAAGTTTGTCCCTCATTATGATTACTACAAAGATCGAGTAAAAGGCAAAGCGTTTGAAATAATCGGTGGAGATTTTGTCACGGCCGACGAAGGAACAGGTATTGTCACAATTGCTGCTTACGGTGAAGAAGACTTAAAAGTAATGCGAGAGCAAGGCGTGTATATAGAAACCCATCTTGATGAAGAGGGAACGGTCAAAGCAGATGTCCCATTGTTTGGCGGAATGTATTACCTCAAAGCAAATAAAGCAGTCAATGAAGATTTGCAAAAGCGAGGATTAATTTATTCTAATAAAGATTATACGCATCGTGTGCCTCTTTGCTGGAGATGTCACACTCGGTTGTACTATGCCCCAATTGATGCTTGGTATGTAAACGTGCAAGATCTTAAAGCGAAAATGAAAACAACCAATGAAAAGGTCAATTGGTTCCCTAAGCATTTTAAGCACGGCCGCTTTGAGAAGAGTCTTGAGAATGCACCTGATTGGAATATCTCACGAAATCGTTATTGGGGTTCACCTGTGCCCGTTTGGGAATGTGAATGTGGTGAGCGATTTGTTCCAGGTTCAATTAAAGAGCTTGAGGAGAAGTCCGGTAAAAAGGTTACAGATCTCCACAAGCCAGATATTGATACCATTACTGTGTCCTGTAATACTTGTGGTAAAGAGGTTCATCGAGTTTCAGAAGTACTTGATAGCTGGATTGAAGCCGGAAGCGCTTCATTTGCCGAGAGGCATTATCCGTTTGCTAAAGGCAATCCGCCACTTAAGAGCTTTTATCCACCAGATTTCATTGCGGAGTATACGGGGCAGATCCGTGCATGGTTTTATGTACTCCACGTAATTGCTAACATTTTGGATCTGAGAAAAGATGGAGACAATATGCTTGCTCGAAATGTGCTCGTTGAAGGTGTTATTCTTGGTACCGATGGCCGCAAGATGAGCAAGAATTTTAAGAATTATCCAGATCCCAAAGAAATGTTACAAAAGTACGGGGGAGATGCTCTGAGACTTTATTTACTGAGTACGCCTGTCATGAATGGTGAAGATATCATTATTTCTGAAGATCATTATAAGCAACAAGTTCGTAGTACGATGCTAATTCTTTGGAACGTGTATAACTTCTTTATTACGTATGCCAACTTGGATGGATGGGAGTACGGAACTGAGAACGGACCTGCCTGCCGGCCCGCTTCGACTCGTCCGAATCGAGGCGAGCAAGGCAGGGAACCGAGAGCGGAGAACGTGCTAGATGAGTGGATTTTGGCTTTGTTACATAACTTAGTGACTGATGTAACCACAAGTCTTGATCGTTATGATACCGTTGTTGCGATTGAAGCAATCAAGAGTTTTGTTACAGACTTCTCAACGTGGTATATCAGACGAAGTCGTGATAGAGTTGGTTCTTCAGCCGACGATGCTGGAGACAAAGATGCATTTTATAGAACTACGTATCATGTATTGACGACGCTTACAAAACTCATGGCTCCATTGACGCCTTTCTTATCTGAATCAATATATACCAATTTAACTGGTGAAGAGTCTGTTCATTTGGCAGAGTGGCCAATGAGCGGAGATCTGAGATCTGAGAATGGAGAACTATTACATGATATGATTCTCGTGAGAAAAATTGTTGAAATTGCTCTTTCTCAACGTAAGAATGCGCAGAAAAAAGTAAGACATCCGTTGGCATCACTTTCCATTTCTCTTGAAAATCCTCTCTCACCAAAGCTTCATCAATTAATTAAAGAGGAAGTGAATGTCCTAGAAGTCTATGAGAAGAAAGGTATGTTTGCAGTTGAGCTTGATACAGAGACAATGACACCAGAGCTTGAAGCATTGGGGCAAGCACGAGACATTGTTCGTAAGATTCAGGA
>JAHFKF010000092.1:1653-4718 GCA_023245475.1 Candidatus Levyibacteriota bacterium | reverse complement strand
GCAAGGGCCTGTACACCGCCCGACTTCGTCGCCGCTAACTGCTCATTCGTAAGCACTATAACTTCTTCTCCAGGCTTTGCCAGAAAGAGTTTGTTTCGAGCTTCTCCCTCAACAAATTCTGGATTCTCAATTGCAGAAAGACGCTTTTTAAGATTCTCATTTGTCTTTTTCTCCTTTTCCAGTTCTTGCTTGGCACTAACCACCAGATCACTTTTCTGGTTAAGCGTGAGAATTGAATGTACCAAGCTATTAATAATAAAGAGCGATACTATAAGAATTCCAAAAAATATGATCTGTTTGAAGCGCATTCTGCTATTACTATAATCTGGAAGACATATCTTTGTAAAGGGAGGAAATGTATTTACAGCCTTGACTATTTAGTCATTTATTGATATTATGGGATTCTATCTTTTATGAAAATAATAAAAACACGTGATGCCCACAAAGAATTTATCGATTTCCTAAAAAGTAAAAAGCATTCAACTGCGACTGTTTTGGCATACGGTAAAGATATCGACCAATTAACCAGCTTTCTTGACGAACTCGATAAGCACCACATTCACGATGTTGCAAAGGAAGATATACAAGCTTTCCTGGGTAAATTGCAAGAAAAAGGCTACACTCCAAAGTCTCTTTCTCGTAAATTGAACTCAACTCGAACTTTTTACCGATTCCTTAAAGTCAATGAATATATCAGTGATGATCCATCTCTCCTCGTCTCTCACCCACAATATGAGTTGGCAGCACCACGTATTTTAAAACCCACTGAATATCGCGCACTTCGAGACGCAGCACGAAATGACGTTCGTATGTACGCAATTATCGAAATGCTTCTTCAGACAGGAATTCGTATTGGAGAACTTGCTGATCTTCGTATGAGTGATGTACAAGAAGAGAGCCTTACTATCCGCCCACACGAAAAGCATGAAGCACGAACAGTGCCTCTCAACAAATCAGCACACGATGCACTCAAAAGATATATGGATACTCGTCCTGCCATGCAAGATGATCATATCTTTATCACTAAATCTGGCAAGCCATTTCTCGTTCGTAACATCCGTACAGCAATTGAGAGATATTTCAGAGTTGCTGGAATTGAAAACGCAAAGGTAAACGATCTTCGCCATACCTTTGTTGCTCATCACTTAAAGCAAGGTGTTTCATTGGTACTTCTCTCTAAGGTACTTGGTCATAAACGTCTTTCAACGACAGAAAGATACTTAGAATACATCAAAGAACGCGGTAAAGACACCAACACCCTCAGCGAGCTCTAAACGCTCTCATACGCCCATTCATAAGAAGAAAGAAGTGGTGCGTCTGGCTGGATTCGAACCAACGACAGGTTGTGTATAAGACAACTGCTCTACCACTGAGCTACAGACGCAGTATCGGGATTGTAGCAAAAAAGCTCCTATTATTAAAGGTTTGCCCGCTGTTGGATTTCTGCTTCGACAACATCGACTGCTTTTCCATACTTCAGCCGAGATAATTCCTTAACAAGCTCTGCCACGCGTTCATTACGCATTGCCAGTTCTTTGGTCAAATCCTTAGTTGTATCAAGAGAGAACGGCAATGACGGTTCACCATGGATAATCGTTCGCACATAGGCATTAAAACGGTCAACGTTGATCAAATCATTTTCATTAAAAACAGGTGCGAATTCATGTTGGAGATAATTAGCATCAGTCACACCAACACGGAATGAGGCAATCGTACCAACGTTACCAAAGATAGCATTTTTAATTTCTTCATCCATCTGACCAATAAACTGGTTAGCAACAATCAAATTAAGACGATATTTTCGAGCCTCAGAAAGAATCTGTGCAAAGTCAGGCGTGGCAAAATTCTGGAACTCATCAACATAAAGGAAGAAATCTTTACGTTGATCCATTGGCATATCCTGCCTACTCATCGCAGCAACTAAAATCTTTGGCACTAAGACCAACCCTAAGAAGTTTGAATTTTCTTCCCCAATTTTACCTTTAGAAAGATTGATTAACAGGATTTTTTGATCATCCATTGCTTTTCTGAAGTTAAAAGCACTGTCGGATTGCCCAATGATATTACGAATCATTTTGTTGGTGACGAAACGTCCGAACTTAGAAACAATGTAATCAAGCACTTCAGACTTATGGAAGTCAGATGTCTGAGCAATTTGGTCAGTCCAGTATCTTCTAATAATCGGGTCCTGCACTTTAGGGAGAATCTCTTGCACATAGTTTTGATCTGTCAAAATACGCACCACTTCAATAAAGGTACTTCCCTTTTCGTACATGACTGTCAGCATAGCGTTACGGACAGCGTGTTCAAAACGTGGACCGATAATACCCGTCTTATTAGGGTCAAAAAGCTTATACATAAGACCAATAATTGAGTTGGCAACAAAGTGTTTTTGCTGTTCATCTGCTGCTTCAAGCATGTTAAATCCAAGCGGCCTATCAAGATCAGATGGGTCAAAAAGGATAACGTCTTCAGCACGACTTGGTGGAATAAGTCGTAGGGTATCTTCAATCAAATCACCGTGAGGATCAATAACAGCAACACCTTCTCCTGCCTGAATATCCTGCATGATCATGGTCTTAAGAAACTCTGATTTACCAGTACCGGTCTTTCCAATGATATAAAAGTGCCTTTGCCTATCGTATTTTTCAATAAACACTTGCCGCGTAAGGCCTCTGAATGTACTCTTTCCCAAAAACAAACCCGTTGTGGCAATGTTTGAAGGCGCAGGTGCCCGCTTCGCATTAAGCCAATGAATACCAGGCGTTGTAATACTTTTATTGGGCAAGTGGAACAATGTCGCAATCTCATCAACACTAAAAATAGATGACTGACCTATCATAGGAAAATATCTATAAATAAAGTCTTTCATAAACAGACCTTTATTACGAATTTTATTTTTCTTAAACGAATTAATCCCGTTGTATTGGCTGAATGAATTAATAATATTATTGAGATGAGCAGATGCTGATTCTTTCGTTTTTGCCGAAACGACAAGTCTGACTACCATTTCAAAACCTGGCTTACCAATCTTGTTTTCAACTGCTTCAAGTTCCTTAGCATCA
>JAHFKF010000092.1:0-1643 GCA_023245475.1 Candidatus Levyibacteriota bacterium | reverse complement strand
TAGCATCAGTTTTATAGGTCGCTTTATCAGGATTTGATTCATTTTTCTTCGTGCTGCCAATATAACTGCGTCCAGCCTTACGCCATTTTGCATCAGCTGACCGCATCATAAATTGTACGACAGCACCTTCTCCTTCGCCCATTTTTGCAAGCACTGAGGTTAGGGATAATAGTGGATCAACAGCTAAATCTTTATACACCTTAATTGGCATGTAATCAGTCAATTTGAGCCGCATTGAGGCAAAAGCAACTTGACCATCATTGGTGAAGATATTGTATTCTGTCCCTACGACAGCCCCAGTTCTCTGCTTTGCTGCCAATTCATTGACTGTAGAGATCTCTGCCTCTGGATACGAACCATTAATTTGTTTCTCCACAAAATCTCGAAGATTATTTGGGACATGCACATAAAATCGAATGTCACCCGGTGTCCCAACAATTTCAAAAGCCATATGTGGTTGTGGTTTAAAATAATAAAATCTGTCACCACTCCAAATACGACGAGTTGAGGCAAGGCTTGAAAATAATTGCTCTGCGGCATCGATCTTAATCTCAGTATCTCGAGGTACCGTAATTTGCAATAATGTCGAGTTAAGGGAAATTGCTTCTCGATTACGATTACGAAGCCACAATATAAAAGCAACACCAATAGCAACACATATAAGAACAATGCCCCCTGCGATAGAGACAGCCGATAAAAGGGTAATAAGGATCAAAGTTGGATTTTCAAGTAATGTTGGCTGCATATGGTTATTTTGGATTATTTTGTGCCTGCTGTTTTAGGAAATATAACACTTTCTCAGCAAGCCAACGTATAGATTTTTTTACCGACTGTTTCTTGGCTACCAATGCTTCAGGCTGTGTCATTGGTAATGAGACAGTTGGTGTTGGAACAGCTGTCACTGGTGTTGTTTCTTTTGCATGCGCTACTCCCGCTTCTTTCACTTCATCAGATAACTTCTGTTCTCTTGCATCAGCTCCATGATCAACCCCTGCTTCTTGTAACTCAGGTGATAAGGACAGCTCAGGTTGACTTGGCTCTGCTACCACTTCAGAAGGTGCATCAACAACTCTTGGACCTTGTTCCGGATGAGTTGAGACAGGTGATACTGGCTCGGGAGCAGGCGGAACTGGTGTGTCTGTTGCACGTGATGAGGGAACAGGCTGTTGGATAGGACGAGTTGTTTGCTGTGCGGTTGGATCCATATTTTCATCTTACCAGAGATACCAACCAGACACAATTAGCCTATACCTCTGCGTAATCTTTCAAAATTTTACTACGTGAAGGATGACGCATTTTGCGAAGTCCTTTTGCTTCAATTTGTCTGATACGCTCACGAGTTACTTGAAACATGCGACCAACTTCCTCAAGAGTCTTTGGTCGACCATCTTCTAAACCAAACCGTTCAACAATAACTCGACGTTCACGATCTGATAAGGTCTTTAAAGCCTCTCCTACTTGCTCTTTGAGAAGCTCACGAGCTGCAGCATCAAAAAGGGTTGGTGCTGAAGAGTCATGAATAAAGTCACCCAAGCGGCTATCTTCTTCATCCCCCACTGGTGCTTCAAGACTTGCTGGATTCTGAGAAATCTTAATGATTTCAAGCGCTTTTTCTGGTTCAATTCCAAGTACTTTTGCAACTT
>JAHFKF010000020.1 GCA_023245475.1 Candidatus Levyibacteriota bacterium | reverse complement strand
ATGAATATAAGGATGCGGATTCACACCAATCTGATTTTTTGCGTTGAGGATTTTGAGTAAATAAATGAAATTGTATATGACGACAACCAGAATCAGTAACAGACAGCCAACATAGATGATGAATTTAAAAAGACTCATTATATTTATTTGTTGGATCTGAAATAGCTCCATATGTATATTATTTACCATAATGTGTCAGTAAACCACTTTGGCGACGATACCAAATTGGCTGCATGCTACGAGCTTCGTGAGCAATTAGTTTATTGCTGAGGAATCTATTGATTTGAGTACTGTCACTCATATCGCCAATAATAAATTCTTCTCGATGCGTTGGCCGATCAAAGGTGATAATGACATCTCCCATGCCTATCAGTTCCCGGAAGAATCCATTGACTCTCAGATCAACTTCTGTGCAATTAACTTTGTCCAGAAGAACCTCGCTCATGATGTGAGAAGACAGTGGCGTGTAGCAAATCTCAAGCATCTTACGGTCTGTAACGATATAAATGTGAAAATACCAATCAATGACACATTTTGTAGCCACAGTCAGAGAGATACTAATGATAAGAAGGATAGAAATAATGAGTAACGGCATGGAAAAGAAGAGTTTTAAGAAGAGAAAAGAAGCAACCAGGAAAAATCCTATTGTGAGCAGACTAGTGATTAAGATGGGAAAGACGACGACAAACAGATGCTTGCGCCGTACCAGAAGCAATTTTTCCCTCTCCATTGTCAGAAAAGTGTCCCAGTGCCCCTTGGTTATGAGTCCATCCGTCACAGACTATCACCTCCTTCAAAAATGTTGTTTTTGTTGATGTAATCGTGCTTGTACTCATATTCTTTATTCCTTTCCGCAAACTATACACCATTTTGTAACAATTGGCAAGGGGTTGTTACTACAAATTACGTAGTCAATCTGCTACATTAAACTAGGATCTAGAATAGATCATTATGTGTCATAGTAAAAAACCTGCTATACTACGGGACATGAATAATGAATCACGTGATCCAGTAATCCGTGAGGGTATGGAGCGGTTCCTTGATAGCATCACTAGCCAAGCTCTTGAAGAACAACTTTCTCGTGTGATCTCTAGGGGAACGGAACCGAGGTATCAATCCGTATACGATAAAGCAGTGGAGCAAAAAATATTTCAGACTATTGATACTCACTACTATCGATATAAAAAGGCATCTTCAAACGCCGGTTTGTTGGCAACCGAGCTATTACGAATGAATGATCCTGCTCTTTGGTCTGGCCTACTCGCAAGTCCGAGTGACAGAGACCGAGCATGGGAGTCTCATTTTGATTTTGCCCATCATGGAAGCCCACTTGATACTACAGGAGGACGCATTGCAAACCAGAATCTGGCATTTCTCGGAGACACGCTTATTAACTGCGCTTTGCAAAAGAAGCAGACGCATTCCTGAGGACTACGCCCACCGGCAGAAATAGTTGCATTGGGATAGCTTTCTCAGGAACATTATTCACGGCATATGGAAAACTCCTAGAAAACCCTGCATATCAAAGCCAATTGCTAACAAAACTAAGATCCCCGATCTATCGACATTATGATCGTTAAAGTCATGTTACGTTGGCTCTTATATTGCAACTGCCTCTCCTTATTTGTTAGACTGGATCTATGCCATATATTAAAAATGTAGAAGAGCTTGCCAGTAATCCTAATCGCAAAATTGTTGTAGACCTTATCGAGACAGCCTATGCCTCCATTGCCCCAGATCAAGTCTTCAAAACAGATTTCTCCTTTGCCGATAATATTCTGACCATCAAAGGCCAAACGTTTGACCTTAACAACTTTGAGAGAGTCTTTCTGGTAGGATTTGGCAAAGGCAGTAGCGGTATCTGTAAGATCCTTGAAGAAAAACTTGGAGACAAGCTTACTGAAGGATATGACATCGATGTCGTAGATGAAACATTTACGAAGGTCGAATACACCAAAGGCACTCACCCACTGCCTTCACAAGAAAACTTTGACTACACCAAAAAAGTAATTACGAAACTCACCGGTTTATCAGAAAAAGACTTTGTCATCATCGTTACTTGTGGTGGCGGATCGGTGCTTTTTGAAAAACCGCACACCTTTACTCTTGAGCATATGATATCAGTCAATAAAGCTCTGCTGGCATCAGGAGCAACTATCTCTGAAATGAATGTCATCCGCAAGCATTTATCCCAAGTCAAAGGAGGAGGGCTTGCCAAAATTCTCTTCCCTGCAACAGTCGTAAATCTTATTTTTTCAGACGTTCCCGGCAACGATTTGTCAGTGATAGCATCAGCACCTCTGGTCAAAGATCCTACAAGCGTCAAAGATGCAATTGCAATTTTTGACAAATATGCCCTTGAAGAAGATCAACTGCTTTCACCTCAAGACTTTATCGAAACACCCAAAGAAGACCAATACTTTGAAAATGTCCATAATATCTTGCTCGTCAGTAACCTTACAGCCCTTACCGCCATGGAGAAAAAAGCTAGGTCTCTAGGATATGAAGTCGTCGTCACAACGGACAGACAACAAGGAGATGCCCGGACACTTGGCAAAGATCTTATTCAGGAAACGCCTCAGGGACAAATTCTTCTTGCGGGAGGCGAATCCACTATTAAGATTACCGGACATGGCAAAGGAGGACGTAATCAAGCATTAGTACTCGCAGCCATCCCATACATCACTGAAGGAACTGTGCTTGCAAGCTTTGGATCAGACGGCTGGGATTTTTATGAACTAGCAGGGGCTCTTGCTGATAGCGATACCCAGAAGAAAGCAAAGGAAATGAACCTTGACGCCAAAGCATTTTTGGACGATGATAATAGTTACGAGTTCTGGACAAAGGTCGGCGACGGCATTAACACCGGCAAGCAGGAATCAAACGTCGCAGATTTATATATTGTGCTCAAGAAAAAACGCGAGGAATAAATTTTTTCGCAGGGACCGATTGCGGGTTTACAGATACGAGAAGCAAAAGAAACTTACCGCGCGTGGGTCACCAGAAAAAATTTCGTTCCGAGCGGTTGTTAACGTAACACTATGACAGACGATATCCATGAAGAAAAACTAAAAGAACTTGAACTCAAAGCCGAAAAAGGTCGAGAGCTTCTCATCAAAACACTCCTTGAAGCCGGCAGTGGTCATTCCGCAGGACCACTCGATATGATGGACGTCTTCATCACCTTTTACTTCCACATCCTCAATCACGATCCAAAGAACCCTGATTGGCCTGACCGAGACAGACTTGTTCTCTCCAACGGACATATCTGCCCAGTACGCTACGTGGTCATGGCAATGGCAGGATACTTCCCAATCGAAGAATTAAAAACACTTCGCAAACTCAATTCCCGCCTCCAAGGGCATCCACATCGCACAGCTCTTCCCGGTCTTGAAACAACCTCTGGCCCACTTGGCGAAGGCCTTTCTCAAGGAATCGGTATCGCGCTCGCAGCACAGCTTGATAAAAAGCACTACTACACCTACGTCATTACCGGTGACGGAGAACTCAATGAAGGCAACATCTGGGAAGCAGTCATGTTTGCCGGAAAGATTAAACTCAATAACCTCGTCATGATCGTGGATCGTAACAACATCCAAATTGATGGCTTCACCGAAGACGTCATGCCGCTTGAGCCACTTCGAGAAAAATTTGAAGCTTTCAACTGGCACGTGCTTGAGGTTGATGCTCATAATATTGAAGCAATCGTTGACGTTATAAACGAAGCAAAATCAATTTATGAAAAACCAACTGTCGTTATCGCGCACGCAACGCCGGGCAAAGGTGTAACGTTTATGGAAAAAGACTTTCATTGGCACGGCAAACCGCCAAACAAAGATGAAGCCAAAGAAGCATTGCACGAACTAAGAACATTGCGAGGAAAAATTGTCAGCGAGCACCAGGCCTGATAGCCGTCATAATTAACTAAATATGTTAAATCCAAAACTAAAATTAAATCCAAAACTCTTTGACAAAGACGGAGAACAAGCACCAACCAGAGCCGGCTACGGCACAGGACTTCTTTATCTTGGAGAAAATAATCCCAACGTCGTTGCCCTCTCAGCAGACCTCGCGGAATCAACCCATGCACATTTGTTTGCCGAAAAGTTCCCAGACAGATTTTTTGAAGTCGGTATCGGCGAACAAAACATGGCAGCAATCTCAGCAGGACTTGCCGTAACAGGCAAAATCCCCTTCATGTCCTCCTATGCAACCTTCTCTCCAGGTAAAAACTGGGAAACCCTGCGTACAACCGCCATCTACAATAAAGCAAATGTCAAAATTGCCGGTCATCATGCAGGAATAATGACCGGCCCTGATGGGGCAACACATCAAGCCACTGAAGATATCGCCATCACCAGATGTTGGCCAGGCATTGAGATCTATGTCCCGTGTGATGCAATCGAAGCCAAGAAAGCAACAATTGCTTCAGCTGGAACAAGTAATCCTGTCTACCTTCGATATACGAGAGACAAAACGCCTGTCATGACCACAGAATTTACACCGTTTGAGGTGGGCAAAATGCAAGACTTTTGGATTACCGATAAACCAGAAGCAACCATCTTTGCAACAGGATATATGCTTCACTATGCCCTTGTTGCTGCAAAAGAACTGGAAGAAGAAGGCTTCCCTACCCTTGTTGTCAACGTTGCAACGATCAAGCCATTGGACGAGGAAGGCATCATGCGATTTACTGGACATACCAAAGCTGTTGTCACAGTCGAAGACCATCAAGTTGCAGGCGGTATGGGGAGTGCCATTGCAGAGTTTCTGGCAAAAACCAATCCCCTGCCAATGGAATTCATCGGCTTACAAGATACCTTTGCAGAATCTGGCCCTTGGCAAGAAATCATCGAAAAGTATAATATGGGAACAAAGGCAATTAAATCTGCCGTAAAGAAAGTGATCGCAAGAAAGAAAAAATAAATGCTGTCATGCCGAACTTGTTTCGGCATCTCTTATTTTAAGATCCTGAAATACCCCAGAGGGTACTAGCTTCGCCGAAGCGGCGCAGTTCAGGATGACAATAATAAACTATGGATGCTGCCCTGCTCAATGAACTAAAGACATTACTTAAAGGTGACGTCGCAACCGATGAGGAGACATTGACGACCTTTAGTCACGACAAAAGTATTTTTGCCGTACGTCCCCAAGTGGTTGTCTTCCCCAAAGATGATGAAGATGTCCAAGCGCTCGTCAAGTTTGTCTCAAAGCACAAACGCGCCCATCCAGACCTCTCTCTCACCGCCCGTGCCGCAAGTACCTGCATGAGTGGAGGCGGACTGAATACCTCAATCATTGTGTCATTCATGAAATACTTTAATCACGCTCCAATCTTTCACAAAAGATACACCACCGTAGAACCAGGCATGTATTATCGAGACTTTGAAAAAGAGACGCTGAAACATGGATTACTTTATCCACCGTATCCCTCATCACGAGAGCTTTGTGCTTTGGGAGGCATCATCAATAATAATGCCGGTGGAGAAAAATCGCTGCAATATGGCAAAGCCGAAAATTATGTCGTTGGCATGGATATGGTGCTTGCAGACGGCAACCAGTATCACATCAAACCTCTTACTGAAGAACAGTTGCATGCCAAAATCCGTGAACGTACATTTGAAGCTGAGATTTATAAAGCCATGTATAAACTAATTACGTCCAATTACGGAACCATCATGCAAGCAAAACCAACCGTTTCCAAAAACTCTGCGGGATACTACCTCTGGAATGTGTATGATCAAAAGAAGAAAATCTTTGATCTCACAAAACTGCTCGTGGGTGCACAAGGAACACTTGGGCTTATGACACGTGCTGATCTGAAACTCGTCCCCGTCAAAAAATATGCTGAGATGCTTATTATCTATGTAAAAGATCTTTCTCACTTGGCAGAAATAGTTAATGTCATTCTTCCCTATCAACCAGAAAGTCTTGAGGCGTATGACGATATTACGTTAAAGCTTGCATTAAAGTACTTTGCTTCATTTGGCAAAAAGATGAAAACCAATACGTTACAAACAGCTTGGAACTTCTTGCCAGAATTCCAAATGCAAATGACTGGACAAATTCCAAATCTCACAATCCAAGCTGAATTTACCGGAGACGATCGCAAGGAGCTGGATAAAAAAATAATAGAAGTTGAGGCAAGGCTAGCAGAATACCATGTCCCAATGAAATGGGCACCCAATGAAAAAGCAGCACAAAAGTATTGGCTTATCCGAAGAGACAGCTTTGGACTTCTCTCAACAAGGCTTAAAGAGCGGTATGCAGCACCTTTTATTGATGATGTTGCCGTGAAACCTGAATATCTCCCTGAATTCTTGCCAAAATTCCAAGCAATCCTCCATAAGTACCCTGTCCAAAGCGCTTTGCAAACACATGTCGGCAATGGCAACTTCCACGTCTTCCCGCTGCTTGATCTGAGAAATCCAGTCGAGCAAAAATATATTCCTCTCATTGCTGAAGAAGTTTTTACCCTTGTCAAACAGTACCATGGAACAACCAGCGGAGAACACAACGATGGTTGGATCAGAACGCCTTACCTCAATTTACAGTATGAGCCAAAGATCTTAAAGCTTTTTGAAGAGACTAAACAGATTTTTGATCCCTACAACTTCTTTAATCCTCACAAGAAGGTTGATGGAGACCTCACATTTGCCCTGAAGCACATCAGGCAGGAGTGGTAAAGAGTGGACGTAAGGTGCTAAATTTGCCTTGTGAGGCAACAATTTCTCTCACCTTTGATACAGAAAAAACAGGCAACTTCTTCGGCGCACCAACCCCTTTGTGTAATAATAACTTATTATCAGCCACGTATGCGATTAATCGTCCGCTATAGTGGGTATTTACCAGCTCACTCCAAGCCTCACTTAGATTCCAAAAACCAGTTGGCAATTCGTCAAATAATACACTATTCTCTCCCATCATCTGATAATAGCGATTTGCATTTTTTGCAAGAAAAAACGGCTCTGTGGGCAAATCAAAATTCCCCGCTGCCATTCGTCTGATCATAAAGTTAACCTTGTCTCCTCGCAAAAATTCTTCTTCTATCTGCTGTGATGTTGCCGTTGCCAGCATATCTCCCTCAATCACTCGATGATTTCGACTGATGTCTGCAATGATTGCGTCAGTTTTATGTCGTGACAGACCATCCATAATCTTTTGACGATCACGATGCATCGTTGTATCCTTTGGTTCTGATGAAAATATAGGACGATAGTCAGTCAAATTTACACCTGCAGTTCGTTCAAAAAAACCAGGGGTAAAACCAGCAAACAGACGAGAGCCAACGCCACCTAACTCAAGACCAATAGCCCTTCCAGCCCTATCTGCCAGCACTCGCTCAACATACGCACCGAGCCGTTCTCCTTCAGGTATTACTCCAACAAAACTTTGCTCAAAAGAACTCAGTGGAGAATTTTCGATATGATTAATCCTTCCATCACGCTCTGCAGCTGATCGAATTGCCGCAGATTCCCGATATCGCTTTATTTCTGACGCAACATATTGCGTGTTAATTCTTTCTTTCATAGCAACGGAGTATAGCACTATCGGTCTAGAGTATCAAGCAGGTTGCAATTTATAGACGTAACCAGTAGTATAATTGTATGGCATTGGTAACTCTTCGCAAACTCCTTGACGCAGCAGCAGCCGGCAATTATGGTGTTGGCGGCTTCAACGTCAACAACATGGAACAGATCCAAGCAATCATGGAAGCAGCCCGCGAGACCAACTCTCCTGTCATCCTTCAAGCAAGCCGTGGTGCTCGCAAATATGCCAACGACAAATTCCTGTATCACTTGATGCTTGCCGCCAATGAGATTTATCCAGATCTCCCAATCGTTCTTCACCAAGATCATGGCACACGAGATGCATGTATATCAGCGGTTGATATGGGCTTTACCAGTGTCATGATTGATGGCTCACTGCTTGATGATGGCAAGACGCCTTCCCCCTTTGAAGACAATGTTCGCGTCACCAAAGAAATCGTTAATTATGCTCATGCAAAAGGCGTTTCTGTTGAAGGAGAACTTGGTTGCATTGGCGGCATTGATGATGGTCACGGCATAGGCGCCGGAGATCCAAGTAAATACCTCACCGATCCTGATCAAGCGGTTGAATTCGTTGAGAGAACTGGAGTTGATGCACTCGCTGTTGCGATTGGGACAAGTCATGGCGTCTATAAGTTTACGCAAAAACCAGATCACTCCGTACTGGTCATGGATCGCATCATTGAGATTCACAAGAGACTCCCCAATACCCACCTTGTCATGCATGGATCATCAAGTGTCCCTCAAGAGCTTCTTGAGATGATCAACAAGTATGGCGGGGCTATCAAACCAACCTGGGGTGTACCCGTTGAGGAAATTCAACTAGGTATACAGCATGGCGTGAGAAAGATTAATGTTGATACAGATCTACGTCTTGCAATGACGGGTGCAATCCGTAAATTCTTCGTTGAAAAGCCTGAAGGCTTTGACCCCCGGGATTATCTCAAAGAAGCACGTGAACTCGTAAAGGAAGTGCTCGCAACACGAATGAAAGCATTTGGGCAAGCAGGCCACGCTGGAGATATTAGGACTTAGAAATTGTAATCTCCATCTTCTCTTTCGTCAACAGGCCTGTCTCTGCACCGATGTGTTCCACAACAGATGCGGCGTTGGCTGATCCCCATGTCATTGCCTCGGGAACTGAAAGCCCATGAATCGTCGCAGCAAGGAATCCTGACGCAAAGGCATCCCCCGCTCCAGTTCTCTCAACGACTTCTCCGGGGAACATATCACGAGAGTGAAACGTGCCATCTTCATCAAGCACATACGAACCTTCTTTCCCATTGGTAATCACCACCGTCTTTATCCCCTTTTGCTGTAACTTCGCAGCAAGCTTCTCAATATAGCCATTACTATCATCATCTTTTTCTCCATAGTGATTAAAGAGCAAGAGCTCTGCTTCTTCTTTGTTCACAAAGAGGATTTCCGTATGAGCAAGAACCTTATGAATAACATCTCGGCCTTCACGTAGTTGCAAATGTCCCGGGTTAAAGGCAATCTTTATGTTCTCCTTTTCAGCAAACGCAAGCGCTTTGTTATATGCATCTTCCCATTTGTTGCCAAGACTCGTCAGATAGAGATACGTTGCTGTAACTTCCTCAAAGGAAAAGTTGTGCTCACGCTCGACGTCTTGGACAAAGACCGTTCTGTCTTTCTTGAAGTTGATAACAACAGAGAAACTTGAGGCACCGGGGGTTTGAATCATCAGGAGGCGTTCTACTTGTTCTTTGGCAAGACTGTTGCGAATCTTAATGGATGTCTCATCATCGCCAATTTCAGAACAAAGAGTTGCTTTCAGAGCAAGTCTGGCAAGACCAATGGCAACATTGGTGGCATTGCCTCCCATCTGAAAGTCATACCGCTCAACATTGATCTTCTCACCATGCTTAATGCACAATTCGCCGGTCTCACGATCAAGATGCACTTTGTCACTTGAATCATGGATCGTCATAAAAGCATCCATGGTAGTTTCACCAATGGTTATGACATCATATTCCCGTATCATACATTTAGCATACTGGAAAATAATATCAATTTGCAAGATGAGATTTTACTTCTTTGCTGCTATAGCTTTTTGCTGTCCTGGCTTCTCTTTGGGATAATCTGCCATCCCAAAACCCGTACCAGAAGGAAAGCTACCATGCTGTTCATATCGTCTGGTTCCTTCTGAAACCTCACGTGGTGGTACGGATACCGCTACTTGCTCCCAAGGCTTTCCACTAGTAAATGCGTTTGAACTATTAGAGATTCGTTCTGTCATAGAAATCACCCCCTCTCATATGTTACTCAGCAGTTTATCGAGAAGTGAATAATTTGTCTACCACCAAAAACCTGACAAAAGAACTATCAGTTGTTTTTCTTCGGCTCTTCAACACTATAATCAGCCATACCAAATCCAGTACCAGAACATATGGTATCACCCTTAGCAAATCGTTCAGCGGCATTTAAGTAAACAATTTCCTTGGCTTCCTGAGTAGTGTTATGCTGATAAAGGGTTACTGGAGGACTTAATAAACTTGGTGCCTCTCTGACAGGTGGATCAGACAAAGGCGGACGAACCGACGGTTGATCTGCTCTTAAAGTTACTTCCGTAGGACGATCTTCACCTGCCGGCTTTTGCCCTTCTAATAGTCTTGGGGCATCCATCCGATGTTTGCCTCGTCTTTGGCGAAAATATGAGAAGAAACTTTCTGGTCTTGGCATAATTTACTCCTTTTTACAACCGTAAGTTTACCTTGTACGAACAAACTTTGCAATGTACTATAATGAGATCATGAAGCTTCTGATAAATTTCTTGCTACTTCTTGCTCTGATAATTGGCGGGCTATGGGGATATCTTTCCTTCACCTATCCAGATACTCCAACACAACAAACAGCACTGTATTTCGTCGAACACCTCGCACGCCCCCACGAAAAACTCACAAAAAATGTACTCGGCTTCTTGCCTTACTGGAAGGTTGAGGATAAAGACACTGTGCAATTAACTGCTCTCACGGACGTGAATTACTTTGGGCTAACAGTCAACAGTACTGGAGAGATCATCCAGTTAATGGGCAACCAAACCGATCCTGGCTTTCGAGAATGGAATACGCAAGCAATGCGTGACTTTGTGACCAAAGCGCATATTATGGGAACAAAGGTTTCAGCTAGTATCATCTGCCAAGACAATACAGCAATTGAAGCATTACTGAACAACACCGATGCCCAAGAGAAACTGATTGGACAGATTGATGAACAAATCAGTACAAGAAAGCTTGATGGCATCAATATTGATTTTGAATATCTCGGAGAACCAGACACAGCATACCAACAACGATTCACAGAGTTAAGCAAACGCCTTTCAACACGTTTGAAAGCAAAGCATCCAAATCTGCAATTAACGCTCAGTATCATGCCTCGCTCCGCACGAGACCAAGATTTGTTCGATTTTGCCAAACTGGTTCCATTATATGATGCATTTATTGGCATGTCCTATGATTACTATGGAGCAACTGCTGATGTTGCCGGCCCTGGTGCTCCCATGAAAGGGTACAAAGAAGGAAAGTATTTCTTTGATGTGACGACCACCTATGCAGACTATCGCAAATTTATCCCCAAAGAGAAAATTATCATGGGTGTTCCCTACTACGGCTGGGATCGTACCGTGACAGACCAAGACAAACTCATGAGCACAACGTACGCTGCCGATCATGCCAATAATTACTCAGCTATTATTTCCTACTCCCGAATGAAAAAAGAAAATTTCAAACAAACCTATACCTGCATTTGGGAACCTGTTGCACAAGAGACATGGTGCTCCTATACAGATCCGCAGACAAAGCTTCCCCATCAAGTCTGGCTCTCTGATGAAAAGTCTATTGGCATTCGTTTTGCCTTTGCCAAACAACAACAATTTCAAGGTATAGCAATCTGGAACCTGGGTTATGACACAGGATATAACGACCTTTACAGCCTCATTACGAAGACATTTTCAAATTGACAGCATTAGCAAGTAGTGTGATACAGTTTGTCTACCTTGACGAGACTCTAATTAGAAGACTAATATAGATATATGGATAGATTCTCAAGACTTTTATTTACAGCTGTTATCTTTCTTCTCAGCGGATCGCTCATTGTGACAGCAAGTACTCCTCAACAAGCATATGCGAATACTACCAATACCAATGTCGTCATTTCTCAGGTACAGGTTGGTGAATCCGGTGCCGGTGGAGCAAGCAAAGAATTCGTAGAACTCTATAACCCAACTGATGCAGCAATTAATCTTGAGGGGTGGAGATTAACAAGAAAAACATCTACAGGAACACAAACAACACTCGTTTCCAATCTTTCAAGCAATAGTATTGCTTCACATAAATATCTCCTTATTGCTAACCCTGACTTCACGGGGCTGACACCAGATGTCACCTACTCGGCAACAACGAGCGGCATTGCCAACAATAGCACGGTTATCCTCTATAGTGATTCCGGGACAACTGTTGTTGATAAAGTAGCCTTTGGTACTGATCCAGTAACAGATGTCGAAGGAACACAATTTGCTGAGAACCCAACAAATAACGGCAGTATCATCCGTAAAGCATCTGCTACGTCAACACAAGCAAGCCTCATTTCCAGTGGTAACGAGGCAACAGCAGGTAACGGCTATGATACAGATACTAATTCCTCAGACTTTATTTTGCTCAATGCATCCATGCCTCGAAATTCAAGTAGTCCACAAGCACAACCAAGCGTTACTCCAACAACGACAGTAACTCCTACTATCACGGTTACGCCAACCACTACCATTACACCAACCGTCACACCGACAGCTACCCCAACTGCAACTCCTACGGTAACTCCCACCGCAACGCCAACTGTCACGGTAACGGTGACTCCAACCCCAACGAATACAGTAACGCCTACACCTACGAACACTCAAACTCCAACGCCAACTATGACCGCAGCCCCAACTCCTACAGCTACCATAACACCGACTCCTACCATGACAGCAACTCCTACACCAACTGCCATGCCAACAGCTACAAGTACCCCAACGCCCACCGCGACAGCTACCCCAACTGTTACTCCTACGGTCACACCAACCGTTACGGCAACTCCTACACCTACAACAGAACCATCATGCACTCCAACACCATCCAATGTCACGCCGACAATGACGCCTACACCTACTCCAACTACCGATGAACCCAAAGTAATTGTCGATGAAGTGATTAATCGCAACTATCGATTAGTCTGCACACAAACATATACGACATTACGAGTATGGGGTAAAGAAATTCAAACGCCTAAAGTTACCTGCAAAGTCAAAAAGATACAATCAGAAGAGCATCGCAAAGATAAATGGCACCGCTACTCCAAAGCTCACTAAAGGTTCTCAGTCTGATATACTTTATAGATGTGGCTCCTTCTCACATTGCTAGCAACTGTCTGTTTTGCCATTGCTCGGGTTGTACAAAAATCGCTTCTTAACGGTGCTAAACATGATCCGATTACCTATGCAATTTTTTTTCAACTAAGTGTTGCACTGTTTACATTACCCATTGCATTAGCAAATGGATTTGCTTTCCCTCCTCTCGCCCAAGTATGGCCGTTTCTTCTCGTAACGATACTGCTCTATTGTTTAGCAAACATTTTTTCTTATTACTCGCTTAAGAAAATCCCAGTATCGGACTTTACCATCCTTACTGCAACAATTCCGATTTGGGCGACCATTACAGCAGTACTCTTCCTTCATGAAAGTGCAAACCCAGCAAAATTACTTGGTGTCATGCTTACTATCGTTGGTATTATCATCGCTTTTTATAATGGAAAAACGTTTGTACTCACCAAAGCTCATTGTGCGGCATTGCTTGCAGCAGTATGTCTAGGTTGTGCATTTACCAATGATGGCTATTTATTGCAGAGGTTTAGCGCGACTACCTATAGCTTTCTCTTCTGGTTCTTACCAGGACTGGTCTTGGGAATTATTTATTATAGAAAACTTTCTGGAATTACTGTTTTTGTCAAAGACAGCTTTATTAGCTTATTGATACCAAGCTTTCTCTTTGCAATCGCTTCTTTTGCAACAAACGTTAGTTACCAACTGGGCGGCGAATCATCACAAATAGCAACGATCACGCAGTCAAGTGTTATCCTAACGATTATCTTTAGCATGATCTTTCTGGGAGAACGGACAAATATCGCACGTAAGCTTGTCGCTGGAATTATCGTTGTTATTGGAGTGATCTTAGTGCAGATAATCTAAAAAAGATTTGTTTCTCTCGTCATCCAGCGATGCAGGACTCCTCGCAATGACTTAGCAAAAACTCTTTAAGGCTTCTTCTGCCAATCGCCGCTCGTAAATCTATTGCGTCCATTTTGATGCCAATCGTGAGGATCACTCTGTTCGAGCGCCTTCCATAATTTCTTGGCAGATTTGGTAAATAACTTTGTCTCAGCAACATGTTGACGAATCTTCTGTGAGCGCCAATTGTTAACTACCATAATGCCTCGAACTGTCGCCTCATGCAATTCAAAATCAACATCAAGATTGTCAGCATCTTTGACAATTTGCGCTTCAATACACTTCTTTTCTTCGTACTCTTGCCAGAGCGCAAGAAATTCTTCCTCGACAGACGTCACGGCAAGCATATCCTTGATCCCCTGCTCTTCATTGCGGATGACGTACTGTCGCTGGATATAATTCACATCGCCTGTCCTACTCTCTGCAATATCATGCAGCAGTGCCATCTTCATGATCTTATCAGTATTGGTAGCTCCTTCCATTCGCGCAAGAATTAGCGCAATCCACGTTACTCTGAAATGATGCTCAGCCAAATTTTGCCCACCTTGAAAGTACTGCTTCCATGTCCGATCGATAAACCGCAGGGTTCCAATTTCATAGAGGAGTTCAATATCACGCTTGGGATTACTTTTTGCCATAGATGGATTATAGTTACCAAGCAGGCAAAAGAAAAGAGTGAGTTGCGATTATCGCACCGGGAGTTTGCCTTGAAAAATGGTTAGTGAATCATAAATAACCAAAAGATGAGAGCGAGGATGATTCGATAAATACCAAACGCGATGAAGGAATGATGCTGCACATATCGGACGAGGAATTTAATAGCAAAGATCGCTGTCACAAATGCACCAACAAACCCTACTCCAAGCAGCATCCATTCATTGGCAGAAAAAGAAAAATTGCTTTTAATTAAATCAAGACCTGTTGCTGCCGCCATTGTAGGAATTGCGAGAAGAAAACTAAACTCAACAGCAGCCTCCCGCTTGAGTCCCATAAACAGCCCTCCGAAAATTGTTGCCGCGGCACGAGAAACACCAGGAATCATGGATAACGATTGGATAAATCCAATGACTACTGCCTTTTTGATACTTAACTTCTCAACAGTATCAACATGATGTGGTTGCTCTTTGTATAACTTTTCAATCACAATAAGGGCAATTCCTCCCAAGAAAAGCGCCCACAATGTAACCATCGGATTGCCGAGTAGCACATGCTTGATAAACGAATAGAAAGCAAAACCAATCACCGCCGTGGGGATAAACGCAGCAATCAGACGAAGCCATAATGCTTTACTCTGAATAAGCTTTTTCCAATAAAGTGCAACCACCGCCAAAATAGCACCGAGCTGGATAATCACTTCAAAGCTTTTTACAAAGTCTGTTTGAGAAATCCTGAGAAGTTCAGAAGTTAAAACCAAATGGCCAGTTGACGAAATTGGTAAAAACTCTGTGATACCTTCAACCGCAGAGAGAATTAGTACTTGGAGGATGTCCATTGTTGTAGTATATACCGTACTAATCAACGATGGCAAGAACCCTATTATGATTGCTTTTTGAAGCTGAGAGCGCAGCCGTTGATGCAGTAATGCTCCCCAGCTTGCCTCGCTTTGCCGTGCGAGTCAAAGCGGGTTTCTTTGGGGCCGTCATCAAACAGATGTCCCAAATGAGAACCACAATGCTTGCAAACAACTTCTGTTCTGTGCATCCCTAAACTGTCATCCGATCGAAGCTCAACATTTTCACGATTGGCCGGTTGATCAAAACTTGGCCAACCGTAGTTTGGATCGGAAGGATCAAGGTCATACTTTGCCTTTGAAGAGAAAAGCTCGTGTCCACAAGCAGCACAGACGTACATGCCTTCTTCGTTATTGGTAACAACCGAGCTTGAAAAAGGCCGCTCTGTCCCCTTCTCTCGAAGCACACGATATTGTTCAGGGGTTAGCTTCTTCTTCCACTCTTCTTCAGATAATTGCTTCATATCATATTTATTGTATCACAGGTAGTATGCTACAATTTTACTATGCCCAGAGAACGCCGGACACGAATTAAAAAGAATTACCATCCGCAAGACATGGCTCGGATGCCAAAACTCAAAGAACTCACATCTAAGAAATTTTTGCTGCACCTGATAAAACAGTATCGCAAACAACTCTATTGGCTTGCCGGCATTATCGTGGCAATTATCATTTTGATTCCTGTCTTTACATACGTTTACTTTGCTGGCGACCTCAAAGATAAAGTCAGCATCACTAGTCGAAGCAAAACAGGACTCACGCTTATGGATCAGGAGGGCAAAACCTTCTTCACGTTTTATCAGCCCAAAGCAGTTACGTATATTCCTCTTGCTGACGTTCCGACATCAGCGCAGGAAGCAGTTGTTGCTGCTGAAGACAAGAACTTCTACACCAATCCTGGGTTCTCAATTACGGGTATGATTCGTGCCTTTATCCGCAATACCATTGCTGGCAAAGTCGTTGAAGGAGGATCAACGATCTCTCAAGAGCTGGTAAAGATTGCACTCCTTAACGCCAACAGAACTATCTTTCGCAAATATCAGGAGCTGGTTCTTGCAATGGAGCTTAACAGACGATTTAGTAAAGAGGATATCTTAGAAATGTATCTTAACTCTGTGTACTTTGGTGAAGGCGCCTTTGGCATTGAAAATGCAGCCCAAGCATACTTTGGTATTCCAGCCAAAGAGTTAACACTTGGACAAGCAGCACTTTTGGTAGGACTACTTCCCGCCCCCTCTGCCTACTCACCTCTTTCAAACGATCCTGCAATTGCTCTTCGCAAACAAAAGCTTGTGCTCACAGAAATGGTTGACGCAAAGATGATTACGCAAGACCAAGCAGATGCAGCTGCCGCCGTCCAAATCAGCTATCATCCTGCGCCAAAAACTGAGACAAACACCCTTGCTCCCCACTTTGCTTTGTATGTCAAAGATTTATTGATTAAAAAATATGGCGAAGAGAGAATCATTCGTGAAGGCTTTCAAGTTAAGACGACACTAAACAGTACATGGCAAGAATATGCAGAGAGAGCTGTCCAAAATCGTATCGAAGTCTTGAAATGGAATGATGCTGGCAACGGAGCTGCGGTAGCAATTGATCCCAAAAATGGCAATATCAACGTGATGGTTGGAAGTCACAATTGGCTTGATGAAAAGAATGGTAAGATAAACATGGCCGTAAGAGCAAGACAGCCCGGTTCAAGTTTTAAACCAATCATTTATGCTGACGCTTTGGAGAAAAAGCTCATCACACCAGCAAGCATACTCCATGATGATCCCATTAGCTACGGCAGCTACAAACCAGAAAACTATGACAAAACAACTCGTGGACCAGTAACGGTTAGACGTGCCCTTTCTAATTCGCTGAATATTCCTGCTGTTGAGGTAATGAATATGCTTGGTGTTGGTGAAGGTATCAACTTTGCGAAGAAGCTTGGTATTACGACACTGACAAAAGATCCTAATACGTACGGCCTTTCACTTGTTTTGGGAAGTGGTGAAGTGCCCCT
>JAHFKF010000091.1 GCA_023245475.1 Candidatus Levyibacteriota bacterium | reverse complement strand
TTATTCATGCAAGAATGCGGCTTCTTACAACGCTAATTATTATCAATGCTACAATTTTGATTCTTGCTGGCTTTGCAGGTTATTTTCTCGCTGGTCGAACACTTCGTCCTATTCAGCAAATGCTTGATGATCAACGGCGATTTATTGGTGACGCTTCTCATGAGCTTCGTACTCCTCTGACTTCACTTCGTTCTGAGATTGAAGTGACACTACGTAATAAATCACTCAAAGTAACGGAAGCAAAGAAAGTCTTAGAAAGTAATTTAGAGGAAGTACTTAATTTGCAGCTTTTGTCAGATAATTTGCTTACACTTATGCATCAAGGAAAGCTCACAAAAAAAACAACAGAAAAAATTGTCTTGTCAGAGATTGTTTCTCAAGCGGTGAGAAAACTTGAAGGACTGACTAAAAAAAAGCATATTAGTATTGAAATAAATGTTCCCGACATTACTTTTATGGGGGTTACAGATCGGATTTGTGAGTTATTTGTGATTCTTCTTGATAATGCAATTAAATATTCACCTGCAAAAAGTACGGTAACTATTGCCGCACAGAAAGAAAATAAAATGATAAATATAACCGTTGCAGATCAAGGCATGGGTATTCATGAAGATGATTTGCCGTATATCTTTGAGCGTTTTTATCGAGCAAGTAAATCTCGCTCCAAAGGAAGTGTTCCTGGATATGGCCTCGGTTTATCAATCGCTGAACAAATTGTAAAGATGCATAATGGAGATCTTTCAATTGAAAGTGAGCTTGGTTCGGGGACGACGTTTACTATCTCATTACCTCTTACTCGGGAAGGATAGGGAATACTAATTGCAAATGCCTGCGCATCCTGAGAGAATATGGATAAGAAGTTATGAAGTATTCTTCGTGGGTAACCCTTGCTTGTATTGTCCTCTTAGGAGGCTTTCTTCGTTTTTATCAAATATCTTCAAATCCTCCAGGGTTATATATTGATGAAGCAGCGATTGCTCTCAATGCTCATGATATTTTAACCACAGGTCACGACCAGTATGGCACTTTCTACCCTCTCTCGTTTAGATCGTTTGGTGATTATAAAATGCCTGGCTATATTTATTTGACTGCTCTTTCCATGAGCATTTTTGGCGCAACAGACTTTGCAGTTCGTTTTCCATCCGCATTTTTTGGCACAGCAACCATTGTCGTCCTCTTTTTTCTTATGCAAAGCTTACTTCAAGCAGCTAAAAAAACAAAGCCATATGCTACCCAAACAGCCTTAATTAGTGCAGGACTTCTTGCAATCCTTCCTTGGCATATTCATTTTTCTCGGGGGGGATTTGAGACCAGTGTTGCATTATGTATCTATCTTACAGCAATTCTCGTTGGCATTAAATATTGGCTGAACAAAAGAACATGGTTTCTTGTTGGCGCTGTTATCTTGTTAGCGCTTTCTCAATATACCTATCATACCTATCGTATTATTGCTCCATTAACTGCTATTGTTACGTTAAGTTTTGCTTTCTATAAAAAGCACACCAAAAAGCAAATGCTCATTGGCTTTCTTTGTTTTATGCTTGCCTCTCTTCCGTTAATCCTGTTTTCATTTACTGCTGCAGGACATGAACGTCTTTCTCAAACCTCTGCTTTTACAGAAACTCCCGCATCACAACTCATACCTCCTCCACTCGCTGATGGACTGATGTTTGTTTCTAATTATCTTAATCTTTTTTCAATTACTTCGTTTTTCCATTATGGAGATCAGATTAACCGGCATCAGATTGAACATTTTGGCTTACTCTATCTATGGCAATTGCCATTTATTATTGCAGGTATTTATTTTCTTACCAAGACTAATAATCAACTGCTTCGTTTCACCACACTCTTTTTGCTTCTGATTGCGCCACTTGCTCCTTCAATTGCAAAGCCAGTGCCACACACATTGAGATTTTTATTAGCAGTTATTCCATTAACTATGTTGACATCATTAGGTATTCTACAGATGTTATTGATAAAAAAGCGCTTTATTACCTGGTTCTTTGGAGGAATTGGTGTCATTGCAGTGTTTTCTTTTATTTGGTATCTCAATGCATACTTTATTACCTATCCCAAAGATACACAGCTCGATTGGGGTGGTAAATGTAAAGAGGTGGCGATGGTTATTAAAAACGAAGCAAAAAATTACGATCATGTTATTGTTGATAAGAATTTGCCATGTTGGCAAGAGTATTTCTCGTTTTACGTGCCTGATGTTCGTGTAACAATTGTGCCTGTGGAGTGGAAAAAACCAACAAAATGGGAAAAAGGCTCAACCTTATTAATCCGGACATATTATGGAAATAAAAATCCAGATGGCTTGATTGAAACAGTTCATTTAACCAACGTCAATCGTGATATATTTGCTCAGTTTATAAAATTATGAGGATTGTTTTACTAATCAGCATTGCTTTTGTCGAGCTTTTTGCCCTGTCTAAATGGCTTTCTTGTAGATTATTTACTGATCTGTTCTACTTTACGCCGCAAATGATGACGGCACGTCTTATTCATGATCTTAACGCCAATCAAGAATTACCTCTCACATTGAATCGTCTGCTTCATAATAAAGTTATTTACTTCCTCTGGGGTTCTGCTCAGACATATCTTCAATATTGGGATATCCGTTTTCTGAAAGCATTTGTGGGTATTGTTGGTGCAATAGGTATTATTCTGGGGATTTGGTACATTGTGACCAAGTTTTATCGCCGCTTACTCTTGTGGATACTAATTGGCTTGGTGAGTATCTTTTGTTTCATAGAGCTTTTCTTGCAGCCAATCTATCCCTTTATTATGAAACTTATTGTCTTAGGAGTGTTCTTCCAAGGCATTTCGCTCTTTGGTTATTGGCACTTTCTTGCCGGTAGTAAGAAGCTTCGTTATGGGTTTATTATTGTACTCATGCTACTTTCTATCCTAACATTGTTGCTTTTTCCGCAAGGCTACTCACTCTACTGCATTAGTTCATAGACTTGACAAACCACAATTAATATCCTATAATACGCACTTCATGAGTTAATCGCTTTATTGTGATTGCTTATAAGCCTATGATAAATACAATTCTTACTGGTATTATTTCATCAGCAATGCTGATGTCTGCAACCATTTCAACACCCGTAAAGCCTGTTGCTTTGACTCATGTGTTACCTGTTGCCAACGTTGTTGCATATACAACGCACACTGGAGAAACACTTGAAACAATTGCACAGGATCATTATGGTGATAAAACTTACTGGAAAACTCTTTGGAATGATAATCAATGGATCACTGATCCGAATGATATTCCTAGTGGTGTCCGAATTACCCTTCGTGTGATAAAGCCTACCAAACCTGAGGAAGAACTCCTTTCGTTGCAAAAAATAAAGGGTAAAGAATCACCTGTTACTCAGGAAAAATTAGCTGCAATTGTGCCTACGTTGCCAACCGTTCCTACGATTGTTGTACCGACGACTGCGTCTACAACAGCTCCTGCTGCTGCGACACCGCCCTCGTCATATGAGGATGTGTATAAGCAAGCTGGTGCCAAGTATGGTGTTCCATGGCAAATTCTTTATGGTTTGCACATTACCGAAACAGGTGGCCGAGATGGTGCTATCATGAACGGTGGTGGAAGTGGTGCTCGTGGACCTATGCAGTTTATGCCAGGAACATGGAGAGCTTATGGAGCTGATGGAAACGGTGATGGTGTCTCTGATATTGATAATGCCGTGGACGCTATCAATGGTGCTGCTAACTATCTTGCAAAGCATGGTTCACTTGATAATGGTTTACGATCATATGGTGGAAATACTACAAGAACACTGGAGCTTGCTCGTGCGAAGGGTTATACCGAGTAATCTACTCGTTGGGCGTCGTTCCGTAGATGGTGATAAGTGTCCCCGGAGTTTGGTCTGTAGGATATGATTGGCTTCCCGCATTTGGATTTGTCCAATAAAAGATCTTCCCAGCATCTTCGATTCTCATATTTACACAACCGTGACTCATAGGATGTCCAAAGTTGTTGTGCCAATATGCTCCATGCAGACTATATCCCCATGATTTCGGAGTAGTTGAGTTTGCAAAATACATTGTGTACGGCACATTAGGGAGGTTGTAGTATGTTCCTAATGCTGGATTGCCTCCAGCCATACGGGTGTATCTCAGCCAAATCCAGATGCGAAAGTCACCTGTGGGCGTAGGATTCCATTTGCCTGTTGATACAGGAAAGTCATATACCTTTGTGTTGCCTTCATAAGCATAAAGACGTTGATTTGTCAGATCGACATAGATATGTTTATTGTCAGCTGTCGTATCTCCTAAGACTGCTCGTGTCTCTCCAAGTGCATACAATTGATGTTCTGCTACGTCTTTTGCTGCAATTTTTTGTCCCATAAATTCGCCCTCGTTTGTAGCTTCTTTTTGACCGGTGAGGTTATTAATACAACTTATGGAGTTTGCACAGAAGACGTTTTTGCTTTGAATATTAAGCGCCAAACCGACAATGAAGAGTAAGAAGGAACCTACAAGACCAATGCTAAGTATGAGGGCAAGATTATTGCTGCGAGGTTTTCGGACAGAGTTTTTAGGCATATCTTTAGATTAAGAAATATTGACAGAAATGTAAAGGGGCAATTTTGTTACACTTGACAAATAGGCTTATAGTATGTTATACTATCGGACTATGTTTTACAGAATCTTTTTTATTCTTTTGATTGCTTTCTTCGTCGTAACTTCACAGTTGCGCGTAGTA
>JAHFKF010000090.1 GCA_023245475.1 Candidatus Levyibacteriota bacterium | reverse complement strand
AATGCGGCAGCAAAATTAACGACGGCTTCTCTTGAGTATCCATCAAGCAAGGCTGTTACTCCAAGTTCATACAATATTTCGCACTTATGATGTAAGCTGGCTACCATAACGTTATGGTTTGCAAGGCAGGCAAGTTTATAATTGCCATCATCTGTCATATCCATAGAAAGCACTAGTTGATCATTGCATTGCATACAGACCATATCTATTTTCATATTTTCTCCCGGTGTCTGAACTTAGGCCATTGTTTATAGCGAAATGATAGAAAAAGGAAGACAAAAATTTTACCTATCTTCTTTTAATACTTTATTTAGATGATTGATACTGTATTTCATTTCTTAGCACTTCGCTATATAACCCACAGCAGGATCATTGGAACGATAAGAAAGAATATACTCCACTTCCTTTTTATTGACCTCGCTATCAGAAGCCGTGTCAGACTCCCATAGAATTTCTTTTCTGATAGTGAAATCCTTTTGTTATTCTCTGGTAAAATCTTTCTCTATGAGCTTGCTGCTAGCACTTCCAAAATAATTGAGTGTGTTGGTTAAATCCTTGCCTATATAAATTTTTCCGTTTGGGTATGTGATTTTGTAGATTACTTTCATAGGTGTTCAGACATCTTCGGCAACTGGGCAAATAAAGTAATAAGGACATCGGGGACAGTCTCTATCACTTGGATTCGGGGAAAACTGCTTTTGGAGAATGCCAGCAATAGCTTTGTCATAATCCTCTAGCCGCTTACTAATTTGGTTTGACGTTAACTCAACATCCTTTATTTCATTAGTAGAAAGATAAAAGATCTGCACACGGCTTTTGCCTTTTGGATGAGCTTTTGTTGCTGCTGCGTGATACAGCCCATATATTGGCTTCTCCTCTTCGCTTTTAGTTGGCCGACCTGTACGTATACGCTGCAGCAATAAAAAAGAATTAGTTCCATCTTCTGATAACTCAATATGATCTGGCGTGAGAACAACAGTTCCGTTTTTTAGATTAATTTCACAATCTGAAAAAGTTTCTCGCCTATTAGCCAAAATAGGGCGGGTGAGAGACCGAGTTATCATTAACTTTGCTTGGTCAAGGTATATGGCTTCATAGGCATGATCCTTAGGACCATTTACTTCCCAGATCTCGGTAAGATATTTTTGTGCATTTGCTTCATTTACCTCAGAAAGAGTAGCTCGCTCACTCTGTATCCACCGTAATACCTTGCTAACACATAAATGGAACTTTTCATATGCAGAATCTTCACGCTTACCACTCAGTCCGAACACAAACTCATAATAGTATTGGCGAGGACATCTCATGTATGTTTCTAATTGGCGCACTTTATAAGGCGGTGCTAATTCTAATTCAGACACTGGAACACATGGCACAAAACTAGGTTCACTTTTATAGTTTTTACCATTCAACCAAGTAACCGGACCATCTATAGCTCGTGGTAAATGATTCGCTATATTTAATAGCAATTTAGATGCTTTGCTAGTAGAAGCACCATAACGCTGTGATCGAGAAATACAGAGAGAGTCGCGGGCCCGCGATAATGCTACAAAAAATAGGCATTCTTCTTCCTCATCATGCCAATCACCCAAACCACCCTCAATTAGATCAACAGGCGGGGGACAATGTTGTGGTTGCCTTTTAACTGGAAAATATGCTCCTCCAAGCTTAGGCAAATATACTATATTAAACTCCAGTCCTTTGCTTGCATGCACAGTGAGGACACGCACTGCATTAATATTATCTGCCCAAGTTGGCGCTTGACGAAGTTGCTTTTCTTCACCAAAGATTTCCAAACGTTTAATATACTTTAGAAGAGCAAGTTTTGGATCTATTTCTTTATCAGTTAACAGACCAAGTTGACTATGCACGAACTGAAGGAACTGGTATACCGCTAAACGCTTTTGTTGGCCTACCACTGAATTATCAGAGAGTATTAGGCGCAAATAACAGCTTCGTTCAAATAAATATCGCGTAAGCATTTTCCAGCCGGAAATACCATAACATAGGCCATTTATATGCTCAGCAAGTAATGCTATTTTCTCTTTACCCATAGGCGAGATCTTATCAGTATTTGCAGCAAGCTTTAGGGCGCGAGGAAATGGGACGTTTTGCTCGCTGGCCAAATCAAATAGAGCTTGCACGTCAACCAAGGGGATTTGATATTCTGGAATGCGGGCTACCCGAACAAGCCCATGACCATTACTTTCACATGCAAGAGCAAGAAGCGATAGCAAATCGCGTACTTCAGATCGCTCAAAGATATCTCCCAAATAAAGCACTGGTACACCCTCTTCCTCAAGAGCTGCAGCAAACCGTGCTAAACTCGTGTTAGATCGACAAATCACAGCTTGGTTTCTATATTGAGCCCCCTTCGCTCGCTGACGTTCAATTTCCTGCACAATCCCCTTTGCTTCTGCTGTTTCATCACTCGCAATCTCAAATAAGACTTTCCCACCTGCATCGATTCGATGGGTACCCCATGGAATGAATGCTTTCCCATGCGTAGCGCGCATGCGTGGAGCCAAAGCAGAAAATGTCTCAACTATGGCAGGTTGAGATCGATAGTTAACTCCCAGCTGTAATATCTTCGCGTTTGGAAAATCTTCGCAAAAAAGACTCATATTAATGGTTGAGGCCCCGCGCCAACGATAAATAGCTTGCCGTGCATCCCCGACAGCCCATAACCCTTCTGCCGTACCAGCCAACTCACGTAGGAGTAAACCACTTACTCGGTTCACGTCTTGATATTCATCAACCAGAATCTGGCTGTACGTTTGCTGCACCTCCGCTCTCACATCAGGGTTCTGCTTTAGAAGAGTAACCGATCGAAATATCAGGTCTCCTAAATCAAGAAGATGGTTTTGATTTAAGAACTCCTGATAAAACCTATAAACACGAGCAACCTCTAATGCCTTCTCCGCCGCTTTTCGCTCATTATCAGTAGTTGCACTTGATAACATTGCTTGAGCCAAATTAGTATAGCCTATTGGATCAACCATCTCATCCTTAGCACGTGAAATAGCGTTCAAAATATCTTTTAAATAAGTTGTTGGTTCATATAAGTTAGCATAATGATCTAACCCAAGTTCTGGTATAGCTCGCTCTAACAAAATTAATGCGTCAACTGGATCTATAACATCTGGTTTTGGTGGAAGGCCAATCCGCGTTCCGTACTTGCGTAATAGTTCAAGACCGAAAGCATGAAATGTACCCATCCAAATAAGCGGCGCAGTAGCTGGTGACGCTACAGCCACACGCTCACGCATTTCCCCGGCAGCTCTGTTAGAAAACGTAAGCGCAAGAATTGTAGATGGTGATATTCCTTGATCAATCAAATAAAGAATCCTTCCAATCAAGGTACGAGTTTTGCCCGTGCCAGGCCCAGCCTCTATTAATAAAGGCCCCGTTAGGGTATGCGCCGCACTCTTTTGACTAGAATCGAGATCAAGTATTTCTACTTCATACTTTTCTGCTGAACTGGGTACTTCTGGAACAAGTAGAGCATGTCCGAGCTGATGAAATACCATTTCAATAGATATACCTGTTTTGGTAGCAATGACAGCCGCGTTCATATTCTCTTCCGTGAACCACCGCTGCAGCACATTTCCTGGTAACAAAAACTCTCGTGCAAATATATTAGCTTCGCGCTCGCGGCGCTCATGAGGGCCATATCCTTCTACCCGATTTACACCAAGCGGTATATCCTCTTCGGACACGTCTATATTTATATCTGCACCCAAGCAACTTCTTTCGCCATTATGAAGCCAAAAATGTACATATTCGTGTGCTTGGTAATACAAAGCAAGCCAGGGTTCAACATCTTCGTTGTACCATATAGTTTCATGAGCAAGCATCGCTGCTGCTCCATTAAGCAAGGGATTATCAGCTGCCAAAGGAACTCGCTTTACACCTGTCATTTGTTCAGTCTTACATAACAGATCTTGAGCAGATATTTCTGCAGATGGCTCCCCATAACTCCGTACTTTTGCATGCATTTGACGCGCATGTTCCCGTATTTCATCCCAGTGATTCACGCCGTACCTTCTTTTCGATTATTATTAGTTCACTTATTGTCATGAGTAAAAAGTAACCATTGTTGACGAAGTTCTTCACTAATTGTCCGGTCAGAACGGATAGCATCAAAAAAGTCTTGTTGTTCTGCAAGCTTTAGCTTTCCATCAGCTTTATGATGCGCTGATGAAAATCCAGCATCCATTTGTAGATATAAACTGACACTAGCTACTGATCGCCCCAGTACCTGTGCAATATTCTCAATTGCCTTACGCGGAATGGAAGAGTAAATAATTAATCGGCGCTCAAGCATTGCTATAAGGGGCATTGTTAACTCCGATGTCTTTGCAAGGTGCTCAAGCATTATACCTCGTTTCTTTGCCTCACCAATCAATGTGACAAGAGGCGCTTCTTCTTTTGCTAATACCTGCTTTTGTTGCTGATACAAAACATTTTGAAGCACACTCATGCCCCGTGTGACAAGAGCTTCCTCATCTTCGATCAAGTTTTCATGTGGTGGAATCCACTTGAGCAAACTCCAATGAGCCACAAAATCCATTAATTCCTGAGCGTACTGAGGATATAGCTGTACCCATTCGGCAAGCGAATCTTTATTTGGTTCCTTTACTGAAGCCAAGTAGGCTTCGATAACCTCATCTAAACTTAGCTGCTTTTTTTGTTCACTCATTACTTATTTCCTCTAAATCCGCAACTTTATCCCGCCAAGCTTTTAATATCTCTTCAGCTTTGG
>JAHFKF010000019.1:620-17713 GCA_023245475.1 Candidatus Levyibacteriota bacterium | reverse complement strand
CTGCTGTAATAAGAATCGTAAAGATTTTATTGGTCTGATCATCTCCGTTGAGAACACCAATAATAGACCAGCTCAAAAGCCCCATAAAAGAGGTTACAAGAAGCGCAAGTAAAATTTTCAATCCAATGGTCAACTCTGATTTTAGATTAGTCTGTTTCATTATCGTAACTAATTGTACCGTGCAACTGAACAATATTCAAGTATTAATGAGTACTTTTACCATCATGATAATGTACTAATCTATAGACTTTCACAACGGAGACAGACCATTCGCCTGATAGCTCTGCTCTTCCAAAAGCAGCTACATCAAATAATGGGTGGCCTAACGGTTTGCATGATGGATCTTCACACACAACAAGCAGCTGATCGGTAACACTCTTTCTGTCAGGGTCATTGGCATCATTGTCAATTGTGACCGGCTTGTGACCTAAGTAATCAAAGTAATACCTGTATGCATGATCTGAATTCCCACTCGAAATTAAGGCAAAGTTAAATGGTTTTCCATCGGTTTTGGAAAGGACAAATTCGCTGATGGTTTTTACTTGATTCTTCTGGCGATTTGGTTCATAACGAAACGGCATGCCTGTCAAGTTATAGATAAAGACTCCTGCAAAGATAACACTGGCAAGAATTACAAACAACCGGCGCCACTTTTTTACTTGCATTAGTTGTGAGAGGAAATTACCAAACAATAAGAAAGGCAACGGGAACAAAAAGGTAAAATGATAATCGTAAATTGACTTTTTATATAACCCAAATAGTCCCACGCCAAACACAAACCATAATACTGTTAAAAGAACAACCCGTCGATCTTTGACAAAGCGTAAGCTGACAAGAGAGGAAATTGCCATGATGATCACAAAGCCAGCAAAAATTTGTAATGTGGTGCCTGTAAATTGAAAATATTTATCAGGAGCTGGATAATAAAACACGAGTCTTCCAAACACTCTAAAGAAGATGTCACCAATGATTGCGAGAAAACCTGTATGGCTTTCTGCAGCTTGTAACGTATCGCCAAAGATGAAGCGGGCAATCGTTTGTGTATTGGGGAATCCATGACGAACTTCAAAGGCAAGAAATGGTGAAAAACCAATCACAAACCCTGCAAGAAGCAATAAATAATGCTTAATCACTGGCAAGAGGTTGATACGTTTGTCTTGATACCATTGACCAAAAAACGTATAAAGAAAGACCACAACACATAAAAAGAGCGCAAGATAGTGCAATTGTAGTGAAATACCAAGCAAGAGTCCGGCAATTAGAAAATACTTCCAAGGATGTTCTGCTTGAATAGCTTTATATAAGAGATATAGCATAAGCAGTGAGAAGAACGGTAAGACATTGGGGTTCCATGAAGAATGAGAATAGGTAAGAACCAAAGGAGAAACAGCGTAGAGCGCCGCGGCAAAAAGACCAGCCCGCTCATTGAACCATTTTTTCCCAACGTAGTAAATAAGAAATACCGTAAGTACCCCAAACAACGCAACCATGACAGCTGGCCCCACTGGATCATACTGAAAAAGCCATAGCCATGGAGTAATCATGTAGTAGTAAGCAGGCCCCATAAAGAAGTCTCCAGCGGAAGATCTCGGGCCAAGAAGCGTCAAGTTGCCTCCAAGCATCTCTCGAGCAACAATCACATCACGACCTTCGTCGCCTAAGAAGGTCATATAATCGGAGATTCTATAAAGACGTAAGAATGCAGCAAGAAGGAGAATTAAAACTAAGGTAATAAGCGTAAGCTTTTTCTTCATAGAGCATTTGTTATTATACCCCACTTTTCATCCGGGAGCAAAATGTCTAACGAATTTATTTCGTAAGAATCTCAGCAGGTTTTGATTTCTTCAAATATTGCGTTTTCCAAACGATTTTGTTGTAAATGAAGTAGTTTAATGGGATGACGAGTAAAATAATCGTTGGGAAGAGAATTGCAAGAGCCGTATGAATCGTGTATCCTAAAACATGAAGATCTTCACCCAGCAAGAGAACAGCGATAAATGTAGCCAGACCTTGTAATCCAATTGAGAGAAGCGATGCTGTATTAAACTTGACTAAGCGCTCAATAAGGCTCCCCTTTTGTTTTATTTTATCCGTATCTTTAAAAGTCCAAATGTTATTTAAAAAGAAGTTAGAAAGAATTGCTGCCTCTCCACCAAGCATTGCCGCAATAAACTGCTCAACGCCTGAAATAATCAGCATATACGTCACCATGTATTGCAAGATAAAACCTGTTCCTCCGACAAAGAGAAACTTAATGATTCGTTTATGATCATCAAGCGCGAGCCGCAAAACAATATAAAGCGACTCAAATTGATCATTTTGACTAATCTTACTTCCTCCTTGAGTACGTTCATTAAAAACAATCGGCACTTCTTGTACCTTAGCACCCTGCTTTATCACTTCATGCAAAATTTGAATCTTATAAGAGAAATTCTTTGAAAGTAAATGGTCAAGATCTATTTTTTTCAAATAAGAAGTTTTTGTGAGTTTAAAGCCTGAAGTCATATCATGAATTTTAAAGTTGAGCCACACAACTCGGATAAAGAGACTGCCAAAGACACTTAAAAACTTTCTGTCTATTCCCCACTCTTTAGGGATTGCCCCTCCAGGAACGTAGCGACTTCCAATCACATAATCTGCACCGGCATCCATTGCTGCAATGAGGCGTGGAATATCATGTGGATCATGTTGAAAATCAGCATCAAATTCCATTACTGCATCTGCATGAAGCTGCTCCATTGAGTATTTCATTCCTCGTACATACGCAGCACCAAGACCTTGCTTCTCACCAGTAATCAAATGAAGATTTTTGTATTTCTTTTGATATTCTTTGATTACTTCGGCTGTGCCATCAGGAGATTTATCATCAGCTATCAAGATCTGCATGTCATGATGCTTGATCATCGGGAAGATTTCTTCCTCAAGGACAGGAATCATCTTCTCTATATTTGCCTTCTCATTATAGGTTGGTGAAATAATAACAATTTTCATATTAATTTGTTCTAAAGTACTCAATCGTTTTCTTGAGTCCTTCTTCAAGTGATATCTTTGGCTGCCAACCTAACAACTTCTGCGCCTTAGTAATGTCGGGTCTTCTCTGCACTGGATCATCGGCAGGTAAACCTTCATGAACAATCTGACTTTGAGAACCAGTGAGCTCTTTAACAAGCGTTGCCAAGTTCGAGATAGTCCGCTCATCTGGATTACCTAGGTTAATGACCTCTCCGTTGGTTCCTCCGGTAAACATAGCTTTTATTATACCATCAATCAGATCGTCTACATAACAAAAGCTTCGTGTCTGATTGCCTTCACCAAAAATAGTCATGGAGACGCCACCAATCGCTTGAGTAATAAAAGCAGAGACAGCTCGACCATCATCTTTTTGCATAAAAGGTCCATAGGTATTAAAGATACGAATGATGCGCGCATCAACATTGTGTACTCGCCTGAATGACCACGTCAATGCCTCACCAAATCGTTTACCTTCATCATACACAGAACGAATGCCATTGGGATTTACATTGCCGAAATAGGTCTCTGGCTGAGGCGAAACAGCAGGATTACCATAGACCTCTGATGTTGAGGCAAAGAGAAACTTTGCTTTCTTATCTTTAGCAAGTAAGAGTAAGTTATGCGTCCCAGCAGAATTTGTTATCATTGTTTCAATCGGATGACTAAGGTAACTTCTCGGACTTGCTGGATTTGGAGAAGCAGGCGAAGCCAAATGAAAAATAGTATGAAGCTCTGCCATCCTGTCAGCAACTGAAGTAAACGGCTGTGCAACATCATGCTCAATAAAGATAAACTTAGGATTATCAAAAAGAGTAACAATGTTATCTTTGGAGCCACTAATAAGATTGTCCAAACAATACACTGTATGTCCGGCCTCCAAGAGCTTCTTACAAAGATGTGAACCAAGAAAGCCAGCGCCTCCTGCAACGAGTATATTTTCCATTACCTAATGATACTAAATTCTTCTGCTTTGTACAACCTAAAATTGCAATGAATTACTTAACCATACATATCACTTGATACCCCTATGAAAGGACTTTCTTCTCTTCTCAGTATTCTTCTTAGTTTTGTATATCCACCATCTCTGATGTGTTCAATTCGAGTAGATGTCACACCATACTCTGCTGCTAATTCCTGTAATGAAATACCCTCCTCTAAGAGAGTAACTATTCTCGCTTCACGCGGTGGGAGCTTTTGTAATGCAGCGACAAGCACTGGCCGCAAAAGTACGAGATCCAGATCATGAGTAATAAAATCAGGTAAGATAACCTGTTGCTCTGACGGATAACGCTGTTTACGATAGACCTCTTTCGGTAATGTTTCATTTCTATAGTGTAGGTAACTACCAATTAACGCCTCAGGCAGATTTACCCGACTAGCAATCTTTTGTGAATATTCACTAAGTTGTTCTTTCGTTAAACCATAAGGATGCTGGCTAAAAATGTGATCTGCTTGCTGATGAAAAAGATCCACACCCTCTTTTTCAATCAACATAGATGCTAAGTGTGCCTTCTCTGCAATTACCTTGATTGCTCCATCTTTAGCTCTAGTACGTATCTTACTCGTCATATTACTATCGGCTACCAATGTATTTAAACTCGTAAGTACCGATGTAACTCCTTGCTGGATAATATCATCATTATAGTCAGCATCCAGGTTTGAAAAATATGGAGAAACTCCTGCAATAATGGATTTCATATTCAAAAAGAGAAATGCTTTTCTACCCTGCTCATTTCCTGTTTGTGCTGCTTCTACTATCATGCGTTGCGTTATCGGACTGAGAGGATCTGCATACTTAGTAGCAACTGCCGCATAAAAACCATAGACAGAATCGATCGCAGGGTTGTTGCGTAGAGTAATTAGCGTATCATCAATATCTGCTGTTATATCGTTTAATGAAGCGTTTTTAAATCGATATTCACGATTCCTAGATTTTGCTGTAGTAACTCTTTCGGGTGACATGGTAAGTAATTACGAAGTGTTATCTACTGAAGCGTTTTGAGGGGCCACCAAATCGACCGCGACTTGAACCACGGCGTTGTTCTTGATTTTCTCGACGGAATTGCTGAGCCAAAGGATGTTCACTTCGTGGACGTGCATCACTACTACCAGCATTACGAGTATCTGTATTACGGCTATCAGTGTTGCGATCAAATGATCCTGCCGGACGGAATGATCTTTGTGGGCGAGCAGATGGGGCTCTTTCAAAACCTTTATCTTCTGGCTGTGGTTCTGATGGCTCTTCTGCTTGGTCGTTGTTGTTCGCATCGTCATCAAGAAGCATAGTTAAATTAATTCTTCCTTGGTGATCTTTCTCTTCAACTTTAACAGTTACCGTGTCACCAATTGAAACAACTTCACTTGGATCTTTGACGAAGCCTCTCTTCATCTTTGAAACGTGTACCAGGCCTTCTTTGCCAGGAAGATATTCAACAAACGCCCCAAATGGAAGCATTCGCTTGACAGTTCCTTCAAAGATTTCGCCAGGTGTTACTTCACGAGTTTGTCCTGTGATCCAATCAACTGCTTTCTGCAAAGATTCAGGTGAAACTGCTGTGATACTAACGGTACCATTGTCATCAATATCAACATCAGCTCCTGTTTGAGCAATGATTGCTTTGATGTTTTTGCCTCCAGGCCCAATGATTTCACCAATCTTGTCGACTGGAATCTGAATCTGTTCAATCTTTGGTGCATATTCTGAGAGAGCTTGTCGTGGTTCTGCAATAACGCTTTTCATTGTTCCAAGAATAGACATACGAGCTGTTTTTGCTCGACCCAAAATCTCTTCTACTTGCGGGTCAGTAAGTCCTGGGACTTTCACATCGAGTTGAATTGCTGTTACACCAGCTTCAGTTCCAGCAACCTTGAAATCCATATCTCCTGAGAAATCTTCAAGACCAATGATATCGGTCAAGAGGACATATTCATCTTTTTCTGCTGAACCACTTGGAACAGACATCATACCAATTGAAATACCAGCAACAGGAGCAGTAATTGGGACACCTGCATCCATAAGCGCAAGGGTTGAACCACAGGTTGATGCCATTGAACTTGATCCGTTTTGTGAGAGAACTTCAGAAACAACTCGGATTGTGTAAGGGAAGACTTCTTGTGATGGGATAACAGCTTTAAGTGCTCGCTCTGCAAGCGCACCATGACCAATTTCTCGTCGAGAAACAAATCCCATACGTCCTGTCTGACCAAATGAGTATGGAAGACCTGAATAATGATGAATGTATCGCTTTGTTTCTTCGCCTTCTGCTGACTCAATAAGCTGCTCAAGACGAGGAGAGCCAAGAGTAACAATACTTAATGCTTGAGTAATACCTCGTTGGAATACTGCTGAACCATGAGTTCGTGGAAGAACACTGACTCGACCTGAGATTTCACGCAGCTCATCAACCTTTCGTCCATCAGCTCGCTGCCCCTTCTTAACAACGTTTGATCTGATGATCTTAAACATAACCGCTTCGAGAGCTTTGGCAACTAATTTCTTGTCAATGGTCGTCTCTGCATCTTTTGATTTAATGTCTTCCAAAACTTTAGCAATCAGTTCATCAGTTTCTGATCCACTACCTTCTTTTGAGACACGAGCGGCAATAAGAGCTTCAACATCTGCACTGTAAGACTTTTCAATCAGAGCAACTGTTTCAACAAGAGCTTCATCAGGTGTTACAACAATTTTTGTTTGCCCGACTTGCTTAACGAGGTCTTCAATACCAGCAAGTACTTTGCGAGTTTCTTCATGTGCCTTTTCAATTGCTCCATAAACGATATCTTCAGGAACTTGCAGCGCACCCGCTTCAAGCATGACTGTTTTATCCATGCTTTGTGAAGCAACGATATCAAGAGTAGAGGTTGCAGATTCACTTGCTGTTGGGTTAAGGATATAGCCTGCTTCAACACCTTCAGCAGCTTCAGCAGCTTCTCGGTATCCCATACGAACAGCACCGATTGGACCATTCCATGGAATTCGTGAGATTGCTAATGCTGCGGATACGGCATTGAGTGCGAGAATATCTGGTTCGTTTTCTCCATCAACAGAGAGAACAGTGATAATAACTTGCACATCATGTTTGAATTCTTTAGGGAAGAGTGGGCGGATTGAACGGTCAATCAGACGTCCTGCAAGAACAGCTTCATCAGAAGGACGACCTTCTCGTTTTACCCATCGACTGCCTTTGATTTTACCACCAGCATAGAGTCTTTCGACGTACTCAACTGAGAGAGGGAAATAATCAAGAGCTGTGTCTTTGCCACTTTCAACAACTGTTACAAGCACAACGGTATCACCAAGCTGAGCCAACACGGATGCTGTCGCTTGTGGAGCCAATTCACCTGTATCAAAGGTCATTGTCTTTCCGGCAAATTCAATACTTACTGAGGTTTTTTTATTCATTTATTCTTTATCTACTTTCTTCAAATCTTCACAAAACGCGGATAACCAACTTTTGAAGTGAGATTTCTCTTCTCAATCCATTATAGCAAACAATTACTAATCTTTCAATCCAATTCGTTTTAAAATCTCTGAAACTCTTAGTTCATCAACCTTCTTTAAGAAGTTAATAAGTCTTCGACGCTTTGCGAGCATTGATAACAATCCTCGACGACTGTGCACATCATGTGCGTGAGCTTTCAAATGGTCTGCCAGGCGCTCAATTCTTTTACTAAGGAGAGCAATCTGTACTTCAGGGCTTCCAGTGTCACCTTGGACGGTCTGGAATTCAGTAATAATCTGTTGTTTTTGTGTCGTTGACAGCGGCATATGGGTTATTATAGCATTTTCGTTTCTCGATCACAAGAGTCACGATTAGGACGAGAAATTAGAAGAGCCTTTGTATACTTTTGGTGACAACCAATCTACTGGAGCTTCATCATCTGGCTCATTAGAAGCTGATGTACCATTAGATGGTGCTGATTGTACAGGAGCTACTTGCTCGTTAGGTTGTTGATCATAGGGATCATCCATAAATTGATCATGTACAGTAGTACGAGGGGAAGCAACACCACCCCGATTAGCAATACTTGGCTGTTGTACAGGCTGCCCAGTAAAGGCAGGAGATTGTGCCCATTCTCGATGCTCTTGTGAAGGAGCATTTTCTGCTTTTCTATGTGCGCCACGCTTCATAAGAACAGCTGCAATTTCAAAAGCAATTGGTGAAGTCTTAGGATCTTGGAAATTCTTCGTCGCACTCATAATACCACTCATCAAGTTTTGTGCAGCATCTTGATCAATTGGAAGACCAAGAGAAAGAACAATATCAGCAACCTGTTCACTGAGTGACGAAGCTTGCGGTGACACAAGCACGACATCTCCATAACCTTGATTATCTTGCTTGTTATCAATATTAACAATCTTAACATCGCCAAGCTTATCTCCTGCAATAATTTCTCCCAGATCAGACAATCGTTGCGTACCAATAACAATCAATAAATCAACTTGGCCACTGCCACGTGTGTATTTGACATCTTGTTCTTCAAAAGAAAGACCATGTTCGCCTGCTTTAACAATAATATTTAGCAAACCATTTTCAAGTGTGTATGACACTTTTTCGATTTCTCCTTCAACATAGGGAAATGAAACAACTAAATCTCCTGCTTGCCCACCAAGGCTTGTTTGCACTCGGTTGATGCCAACTAAGGAAGAAACTTCCACCAAAGGAACATCAGGCGCAGCAATAGAAACTTGCTTGTTTGCTTGTTTGAGTAATAAGTAGAAAGAAAGCGCGGCAGCCATTTGGTCAAGAGAAGGATCTCGTCCTACTACAACACCAATATTGGCGCTTTTGCCGATAGCTTCTTTAAGTTTTGCAAATGAATTATTATCCATAGATTAAATTAACTATGGGATATTATCACATCTCCCACGATAATGTCAAGAACCGGTGTAATAATGGTTCCTGCTTCATGGCCTTTTTCAACCTTGGAGGTTGGATTTTTACCAACACGAAGTGATGTAAGTGATGCTTCTCCGATAACTTCGTCTCCTCGCATAATTCGAAGTTTATCTCCCCGAGCAAGTCGCCCGTCAGTGATATTGACCCCAAAAGCAAATGATTTCTCAAAGGGAAACTTAGCAAGAACAGTAGCAACGCCAAAGATTTGTTCCATTTGAGACTGAAGTTTTCCTTCAAGCGCATCATTAAGCTCATCCAATAATTCATAAATGATCGTGTAATTGCGCACCAAGACCTTTTCAGTAAAGCCCATTTTGACCACGTCAGGTCGAAGTTTTGTATTAAAGCTGAGGACAATACCTCCAGTTGATTTGGCAAGAAGAACATCAGCCTCACTCACTTCACCTGTTTTCTTAAGAACAACCTTAATGCCTTTGGGCAAAGCATTGCTAATAGCTTCAAGTGAACCTTGGGTATCGGCGACTAGCACAACAGAGATTCCATTATGCTGTTCTGGTTTTCGATAGACAAGTTCTCGTTGCAATGGCTCAATTGACTCTGCATAGGTAGTCTCTTTTGCTTTTTGAACGGTAATAATACCTCCAACTTGAGGGACATCCTCAAATCCAAGAAGCTCTACTGCTTCACCAACGGTTGCCACTTCCAGAGGTTTTTTGTTGGTATCAAACACAGTTCTTACTTTAAAGACTTGCTTATCAGTTTGGAGCATATCACGAGGATGAATACTGCCGTTTTTGATAACCACAGTAGCTTTGGCACCTGCCCTATTATCAAGTTTTGCCTCAATAACAATAGCTTTCAATGGATTTGCTGATGAAACATCTTGGGCATAGGTAGGCTTCTTGTGCATATCAAACATAAGAAGAATCAAATCCAACAGCTCCTTAATATTGTGATTGGTTCTCGCTGAAACCTCAATAACTGGAACATCTCCTCCGTAACCCTCAAGCATGATTTGTTCCTTGAGAAGCTCTTGCTTTACTTTGTCAGTATTCTTGGTGGGAAGATCAGATTTGGTTAAGACAACGATAAAAGGAGTTTCAGTAGAACGAAGCACTTCAATACTCTCCCGCGTCTGAGGCTTTACACCGTCCCCTGATGAGACAATAAGAAGAGCTATGTCGGCAGCTTGTGCACCTCGACCTCGCATTTTACTAAAGGCTTCATGACCTGGAGTGTCGATAAACGTAATGCGGGAGGGTTTGCCATCGTGGACAATTTCAACTGTTGAAGCACCAATGGTTTGTGTAATACCACCATGTTCGCGGTCAGCTATGGAAGTTTTACGAATTGCGTCAAGAAGTGTGGTTTTGCCATGATCAACATGACCGAGAACGGCTACGACTGGTGGGTAGGTTGTAATGTCAGTCTTCTGATCGTTTGCCATAATGTTGTATTGTTAATGAAAAAACCTCGGTATTCCATATGATTATTCAGTTTTTTCTTCTTCCGCTGCTTCTTTTGAAGCTTCTTCGTCTCCTGATTCCTCTTTAGTCACTTCCTCTGCAACTACTTCTTCTTTCGTTTCTTCACTTGCGGCAGTCTCAGTCGAGTTTGCCTCGGTTTCAAATGACTTGTCATCCTTAGATTCAGCGACGGATGATTCCTCTTTTACTTTAGCTTTTGCCTCGACAGGTTCGCCATTACCTTCAATTTCAATGCGGTAACCAGTTAATTTGTAAGCAAGTCGTACATTTTGACCATCTTTACCGATAGCCAGAGAAAGTTCATCTTGTGGCACAAACACTTTAGCAACTTTATCTTCTTCATTAAGCTCAACCGTTAAGTTCTTTGCTGGTGAAAGAGATTGTGCAATGTAAGATTTGGTGTCATCAGACCATTGAACGATATCAATTTTTTCTTGACCACCAAGTTCTTGAATGATTGCCTGCACGCGAACACCTTTTTGTCCCACACAAGAACCAACTGGATCAATACCTGACTGTTCTGAAAAGACAGCAACCTTAGCTCTGTTTCCTGGCTCACGGACGACTGATTTAATGACCACACTACCTTGCTGTACTTCTGGGACTTCTCTAGCAAATAATCCTTCGATCAACCCATTACTTGCTCGGGAAAGAATAATTTCTTCACCTTTTGGTCCTTGGCGAATATCAAGAAGATAAAAAGCCAGTCTTTGGTTTAAATGATACTTTTCGCTTGCAACCTGTTCTGATACAGGAAAGAGTGCTTCGGTCTTTCCGATATCAACAATAATGTTAGAACCTGCAAATCGTAAGATCATACCATTAACAATCCCACCAATTTTAACTCGATAATCTGACAAAACAGCTTCTTTTTCTTTCTCACGAATCTTTTGCAAGATAACTTGCTTTGCTGTCTGGGCTGCGATACGACCAAATCCTGGAGGGGTAATATCTTCATCGTTATGCAAAATGTGAGCCTCCCCCGTTGATGGATTTAATTCTGCTGTATATTCTTCAACTTCAATCCCAGGGTGGTCTTTGCGGTATGCAGCAAGGATAGCGTTTTTGACAGTATCAAGCACAACAGAAACGTCGACCCCTCGCTCAGAGGCGACTTGATTCAAAGCTAATGCAAATTCAGACCGTTGTATTGCTGGCATAGTGTTTAGTATACCAGAATGATCAGTCTCCTTCAACCGGGAGATTACGTAATTGACAGCATGAGGGCGCCGGTGCCGTCGATGACAAACGCTGCTTTTTTGCCTCGAGTAAGCTGATTTGCAATCTTTTTCTGCGCAATGAGATCTTCAAGATTATCTTGGATGTAGCGCCGCAGAGGCCTTGCTCCAAAGTCTTTATCAAAACCTTCCTTGGCAATCTTTTCAACAACAGCCGGATCAACAGTAAGCGTAATGTCTTGATCAGCAAGCTTCTTGGTAAGATCTTTGATCAGAAGGCTAATAATTTGGGTCACTTGCTCCTCCCCAAGGGGCTGGAACGTGATGATATCATCAAATCGATTTAAAAGTTCTGGTTTGAAAATAGCCTTAGTTTGCAGGTAGTTAAGAAGCTCTTGATGGAACTTTTTATCAATCGCTTCGCCTTTGCCGACATGCTCACGAATGAATTCTGAACCGGCGTTACTGGTGGCAATGATAATACAGTTGCGAAAGGAAACCGTCACTCCTTTATTATCTGTCAGACGCCCATCATCAAGCACCTGTAGAAATAAATTAAGAATCTGCGGATTGGCTTTTTCAAACTCATCAAGAAGGATAAGCGATGATGGATTATCATGAATTTTGTCTGTCAGCTCTCCCCGTTCGTCTCCTTGTCCAGGAGGTGCCCCGAGAAGCCTTCTCAACCCCGTCTCGTCAGCATATTCACTCATATCAAGCCTGAGCATGTTCTTCTCCCCTCCATAGTAAAGATTGGCAAGTGCCTTTGCCGTCTCAGTTTTTCCGACACCAGTTGGACCAAGGAAAAGGAACGAAATCGGACGCTCAGTCGTCTGCATGCCAGACCGCACGCGGCGCATCGCTTCTGCAATTTGAGCAACAGCCGTTTCTTGAGCAATCACTTTTTCATGCAAGGCGTCTTCAAGATGAAGCAGCAAGGTAATTTCATCTCCCTTGGGCAGAGCAATTGCAACATGAGCCGACTCTTCAACCTTTTTGACCACATGCTCTTCAAGTACCATCTTGCGTTTGGTATTATCAAAGTAAGGAAGTGGTGCAAGAGACACGCTATTGGCAACGGTTTCAAGAAGGCCAAGAGCACTGCCTGGTAAGCTTGCATCTTGGAAAAATCTATCAGCAAGCTCTACACTACTGGCAACTGCACGGTAACTCAAGATTACCTTGTATTTGTGCTCAATGTGGGAAATATCTCCAAGCACCATTTGAATTGCCGTATTTTTGTCTGGTTCTCGCATCGGCACAACTGAAAATGCTTCTTTCAGACTGTTGTGTTCCATGTAGGCTTTGTAGTTGCCAATAGAAATAGTTGCAACAATCGGCATATTTCCTGCCTGAAGATATGGCAAGAGGGCACCTGACAAATCGAGATTATATGAGGAAGCACCGATGATGTTTTGTAAATCAGGTACATAGAGAATGACATTGTTTGCATGAGAGATCTCAGTAATGATATTTTGCAGCCTCACCTCTAAATCACTTCTGTTGGAAACACCTGCAGTAAGTGGTCCAACAAGCAGCTGATAAATATGCTTGTCGCTAAGGTATTTCCCAAGCGTCCCTTCAAAACTTTGCCATGCAAGCGCTCGGACGAGGTTCTCTTTGCCTGACCCGTTTTCTCCCACGAGAAGCACATTATTGTTCTCAACCTTTACCAACGCTTCCACCATGACTTTAAACTCTGCTTGCCGACCAATAAGGAGTGGTTCTTCCCTCAGTGCCATTGCAGTGAAGTTCGCAGTATATTTCTTGGTTTCAGGCGTCCAACCAGTCACGAGCATGTCACCCACACCCCCACCATAAAAAGTCACACGCACTTTCTTAGGAGATTCTTCTTCAGGAAAAGCTTTTTTGATAAAACTCACTATTGTCGCGAGGTCTTCAGTCTTGAGCTGCTTGGCAAATAACAGCCGTGTATCTTTCTCCGTAAGAAATAAATACGCCACAAATAAGTCAATTGATGTCACATATTTACTGCCAAATGTCTTTGCTACATCAAACGCGCTTTTGGCAAACAAATCCAGTGCAGCGTCACTAGTAACGATATCTTTATGCGTGATGGTTGCTTGCTGCATCAGATGCTGAATTGGAGGATGCTTCACCAATTGATCAACGATCCCTTTGATCGTACGCTGAGTAATAAAACCATATGTTGCTTGCAAGGTAAAAGACGCGAAGATATCTTTGCCGTTATTTTTGGCAACAGGAACGGGAGGCATCATCCTACTAATCTTGAAGTGAAAAAAGAGCTCAACCATCACGCTGATGTTCAGCAAAAACTGAGCAATAGTCGGCGTCTGGTGATTATCGAGTTGATAATAAATAAGAAAACCCAATAAAGCAAAGACCAACAGGCGAACGGAACGGACAAGTGCCGTTTTATACCAATAATATAATCGTGCGTACATTTTCATAGTTTTTGAGAAAGTAACCAAACCGTCGCGACAGGGAATGCAAGAAAAGCAATAACAGCAGCGATCTCAATCACAAGCAGGATCACTAAAATCATCAAGTCTACGGTGATAAACCATGACTTAATGATCATCCCCATGATACGAGAAAACCCTACGAGACCTTCACGGTATTCATTTTTAAGCGGTTTAAAGAACGTACTGAGAAGCACTGGCAAAGAAAAAAGCTGTAAAAAGGCGTGATTGAAGGATAAAAAGTAGCCGATCAGTTCGCGCGGGCTATCAATATACCAAAATTTTAGGAATAACAACGGTAACAAAACATAACCATTCATATGGGCAAGTACTACCAGTATAGTATAGGAGCGTTACCACAAGCAAGATTAAAGATAATGTTTTATCTGGCAATATTTGGCAACTTCTGGTAAGATAAGGCCACATCTGGCAACATGAAGATTCCACCACAATACACCATCAACAACAACATCGTCTCACTGCTTACCAAGATTGAGGCCAATAGAACCTATCTGCAAGCACAAACCGTTCCTGATAAAATCATTGACAACCTAACACATATTAGTCTCCTCAAAAGTTCCGTTTATTCGGCAAAAATTGAAGGGAACTCTCTGACACCAGATGACATCGAAAACGAAGCAGAGATAAACGATAAGCAATATGAACGGCAAGAAGTTGAGAATATTATCAATGCTATCTCGTACATGCGTGATAAAGGTATCCCTGATGTTATTGATATTCCATATCTTTTACAACTCCATAAGATTGTTATGCACAAACTTGTCCATGCATCGCATGCCGGAGTCTTACGGAAGGAACCCAGTGCAATCTTTGATGGATCCGGCAACGTGATCTATATGACACCTTCGCCCTCTGAGATCAATAACCTACTTGTCAGCCTGTTAAGTGTGGCAAATAATACTCATGATATATTCCCGCTCATCAAAGCAGCACTAGTGCATCTGACATTTGAGAAAATTCATCCCTTTCTTGATGGCAATGGCCGTGTCGGAAGATTGCTCTTCCAAGCAATCCTCGCTAAGCATGAGTATCATTTTAAATGGCTTCTCTCTATAGAAGAACTACTCTCACAAAAAAAACAAACGTACTATACGCTTCTTGATCAAAACGACGCCACGGAATTTATCGTCTTTCTGCTAGAGCTACTCTTGCAGGAATCGGAACGAATAAAACGTTCCATAACGACACTGAAGAATCCCACAAATGAGGATTTTCTGCTACCAAGACGACGGGAGATTCTGGAGATTATCAAGGATCATACGATGGTCTCCTTTGAGCAAATCCACAGAAGATTTCTTAAAGTACCAGGCAGAACGCTCAGGTACGATATCAAGCAACTTGAGAAAGAGGGTTTTATTACAAAGATTGGTGCCACGCGCGGGGCACTGTATCAGGTGAAAAAGTAGGGGCTACACCTCAATCACCACAGGGAGGATGAGACTAGTCTCTTATGGCAACTTTGCTAAAGCCTTTTTATATTTATCGGAATTAAACTGTAATAACTGAGCAGATTCTAAAACCTCAGATTTTGGTGTCATTTTTTCAAATGTCAAAATATCAATTCGATCAAATAACAAACTTGAATAATCTTCTTTATCAAGGGTAAGAAAGAGCCGATTGTCATCATAAAGAGATAAACGAGCTGTTATAAGAATATCTCCAAGAGGTACCTGCGACTTTCCTTGATGGCTGTAAATTCTTGCTATATTAAAAGCATGTTCTTGCACCTTCAAATAGATACTTTGATGATCCGTAACAGGTAAAAAGCGCTCATAGTTAAGAAATGCACTTTTCTCCTGATATGTCTTTTCTATATATGAGGTACGCAAAAATTCCAATTTTACAATTGGATCAATCAGAAATGTATTATCTGTAAATATGTGTAGAAAATCGTTGAAATATTCAATACTCGAAGAGCAAGAAAAGAGCACAGAAGTATCTAATACAATATAATTCTTGGCAACGCTTGTAATTTTATTGGTATCGTAGAAGACGTTCATTAGAAGAAGGTGTCTTTTGATTATGAAAGACTTCTAATTTTTTCTCAATCTTTTTTACTACTTCTAGTACCTCAGCATACGTGAGTTTGTCTGATTTCTGTTTTTGTCGTGGCTGATGCTTTGTCATAGGCCTATCTCATTTAATCATTGAAGCAGCTACAAGTCAATCTCATCTTACACCTCAATCACCACAGGGAGGATGAGGAGGGTGCATTCAAATGCAGTAGTTCAAATATTATTTTTTATCAAATAAGACTTGGACAGCAACGTTAGTATCAGAATGACGTAATTGTCTTATTTTTATCCCATGTATTTTGTCATAGAAATATGCACCATCCGTTACTTCATTTGTTCTCTGAAGAGGAGCATTGGGATTATGGGGATCAGCATGATTTATGTAGACTTGTTGCGTATTTGACCCTACTCCTTCATCCCAGATACGAAACTCTAAGCCTCCTGAATCAAGTGAATTGGGGTTTGTTGAACTATAGACGGGCTTATTATATTGAACATAATAAAACTGCCACTTCTCTTTTTTCATTGCGGGATCATATTGCTTAAATGGAATTCGTAGAGAAAGGGTGCTCTTTGGATCGTTCAATTCCATTGCAGAAATGGTATAAGTTCTATCTTGTGCCTTATTTTGCGATGTTACTGTTTGTACTTGTTCTCTCTCCACCCATCCTAACGCAATTTTTTGACAGATATTGAAATCACCTGATTCTGAACCCATAATTGAGTTCCCTCCTGCACTGAGACTATGAGCATTATCTTGATAATTATCTGGTAAAGCTCCGCTATCAAACTCAACCACATCATCATGATTTAAGCCAAGAGTGTGCCCAAGTTCGTGTTTCATCAAATTCGGAGAGCGTAACGTAAAAGCAAAATTACTAATCCAAGCTCTGTTATAAGTATCTGGCACTCGCTTCTCTGCTCGTCCAGAACCACCAAGCGTTGCAATGTTGACATCCATCAGATACATTCTTGTTTTGTACTGATCGATGTTGTGAACAGCATGTCTTGCTGCATCATCACCCACGGTAGCCATACCTTCCAGCATTTTTTTAAGATCCTTTTGGTCAATAGA
>JAHFKF010000019.1:0-610 GCA_023245475.1 Candidatus Levyibacteriota bacterium | reverse complement strand
CGGTAAACGAATAATCAATTTCCCCTCCAGATGAATTTCGATAAAAGTCACTAATTTGTTTCATATGTTCTATAAGCTGAGCGCGTGTTGCTGGTTTCATATCGCCTTCTGCTAACAGTGGAATGACGAGTACTTTCTGATTTGGCTCTGGTGATTCATATTCAGGAAGTGGAGGAATCTCTGCAGACGGTGTCTTCTGAATATCTGGTCTTTGTTGTGAAGTTCCGCATGCTGACAAGACGGCATTTGCTGATAAACCGAATCCAAATTTTAGCAGTGATCTTCTACTAACATTTTTTTCACCTAACATACCCGAGATGTTATTACGAGCAGTTGACACCTCAGATGTCTTTGATATAGTACCGTTTTTACATTGTGAAGATAATATTTCTGTCATAATCTATTTTTATATCTTCTTACTTTCAAGAAAACATACATATTATACTATAAATGGCATTCAAGAGTTATTTATATAAGACAGAAAGGCAACCATTGAGAGTGTATTATCAAACCTCAATCACAACGGGGAGGATGAGAGGACGGGTGCGGAATTTACGGAAAAGCTGACGTCCAACGGTTTGAGCCAAGACTTTGCGGACATGTGCCCAAT
>JAHFKF010000089.1:3308-4823 GCA_023245475.1 Candidatus Levyibacteriota bacterium | reverse complement strand
ATTTGCAGTAGTTATGGCTGCTTGCCAACCTCTTATTCAAGAGTATTGTCGATCATTAGCGGATAACCCAGATAACCTTGCGGCTCACCAAAGAAACCTCAACATTTTGATGAATTATGCTGATCAAGTAGCAGCGGAACTTGAAACAGTACCGGCTGAGAAGGTAGTTGCCTTTTCAGGTACACAAAGAGACGCTCGTCCTTGGATTCCTCCTGCTATTGATGAGGCAGCGCTTGCAAATAAGAAAGTGCGTGTGACAGACACAGGCTGTGGCAGTTCTGGCGGGGGTGAGTCCTCCTCTTCCGTTTTTAGTGTCGCTGAGTTTGGTAAGGATGCAGATGGGAAGTGCAAGACATGTGGCAAAAATTCCAAAGACAATCATTATCATTGCCCTGGCTGCACAAAGAGATATTCTGATGAAACTACCAAAGATGCAACAGACAGGACAAAGCAATGTGGTTGTGGTTTCAACTTTGGTTGTTAAAATAATGTTATGAGTAAAGATCAACAAACCTGTGATATTTGTTATCAGATTAAATGTCGAAAATGTGGCTGGATAGCAACGGATGAAGACGTGCTAAAAATTCAACGACGAGAAATGACCGCGTGTCCTGACTGCGGCTGGGTTCCTGGCAGTGAGACTACCATAACTCCGTAAACATGCCTTTGCAGATAAGTTCCTGTTCACGATGTGGACTAATTGCTTCTATGGTAAATCCCGTTGCTTGAGCAACTGTAGTAATAGTTTGTTGTGATAAATTTTTACTACAAATCCGCCAATCAATGATTTGTTGTGTGTACGACTCTGCCATAAATGAAGTAATTATGGTGATAAGTGAGACATCAAGAGACGACTGCGTTTCTACAGGAATATCTTTGCTTGAATAGTGGAGTAGTTGCCAGTCTGTGCCATTTGTTTGATAAATGCGTAACACGACCTCTTTGGTATCCAGCAACATCACGCCATAAAATTCTTTCATGCCCTTATGATACGAGATTTTATCCTAATATGTCAAGAGGTAATTTGGTTGGCGTTTGACAGATTTGTATTTATTGTACAGTAAAATAGCAAGAAAAGTCTAACTCGTATGGAAAGTAACGTGGATACAAGGGGAATTATTGTGGTTTTGCTTCTTTAAGAAGTCTTTTGACTTCAAGCAGCTCTCTTTCAATAGATGCAAGCTTACTGGTTAACAGGGCACTACCATTTTCTTCTTGCGTAAAGTAAGACAATGGATGATCTGTTGAATCAGCGATCTTTTTGAGTTTTGATAATGGAGGAGTACTGCGGCCTTGTTCGTAAGCAGAAATTGATTTATCTGATACGCCAATATATTTGCCCAGCTCATCTTGAGATAGATGGGAATTGGTACGTGCCTGACGAATACGTTTTGCCAATTCATTGAGTTTTTTCTTTTGTTTAGTATCTGTAGTATTCATAGTAATAGTATATCACAAAAGCGTATAATTTACACATGTCAATTACTACTTCTAAACGCAAGAAGGTACGGATAA
>JAHFKF010000089.1:963-3298 GCA_023245475.1 Candidatus Levyibacteriota bacterium | reverse complement strand
TAAAAGATCTTCCTCTTGAGGTACGTCCACGAGAGAAATTAGTTGCCAAAGGAAGTCAGAATCTGTCTGATGAAGAGTTAGTTGCTATTCTTTTAGGGACAGGTTCGACTAAGCAAAATGCCTTAGTGTTGAGTAAACGTGTCTTGAAGCGTTACCCTCTCAAAACACTGCCAGCTTGTTCCTTAGATCAGTTGATTACAGAGCCTGGAATTGGTAAATCAAAAGCATCACGAATTTTGGCTGCCGTTGAAGTAGGTAATAGAATCTTTGCGGAAGAAGTGCTTACCAAGGTAATGATTCATTCTACCAAAGATGCTCTTTTGCAGGTACGTGATATTGCTGCAAAAAAACAAGAATATTTACAAGTGTTGTATCTTAATTCTCGACATGAATTATTATTAAAAGAAACAGTGGGACAGGGAGGACTGAATAAAATGCTTATTACTCCAAAAGAGATTTTTAGTCCAGCACTGCAAACGCCATGTGCTGGGATAATCATAGTACACAATCACCCATCCCAAGATCCAAGCCCTTCGGAAGACGATATTGCCTTTACAACTCGTATTCAGGAGGCGAGTGAGGTTATGGGAATTTCACTTCTTGATCACCTTATTGTTACAACCCAACGTTATTTTTCATTTAGAGACTCAGATACGAAGGAATAACGATTTGGGGGGTTGACAACATCTTTTTTGTTGAGTAATATAGATTTATTCTTATGGATAACACAACACCAACAACTGATCAACCAGTACAAACTCCTATCCCATCAGCACCTACAACAGACACAACCGTTCCACCAGTTTCTGAGCCAGCATCCCCTGTTATGCCAACTCCTCCAGTCGGTGGATCAGATCCAGTTGCACCAGTCGTCCCACCAGTAAATGAGCCAACACCATCAGTACCTCCAACGCCAGCAGAAAATCCTTTTTCAACACCAACTCCTGCACCAGTAGTTCCAGAAATACCAACACCATCTACGCCTGAAGTTCCAACACCTGAGACACCAGCTGAACCTGCTACTCCTCCAGCAGAAACTTCAACGCCAATCCAAGCTTAAGTAATTGCCCAATGCAATCAATACAAAACGTTCTTTCGAAATTTAATCCCACGACTGATAAATATGTTTCTCGTGAATTCCAAACGTTTGGTCTTCATCTTGCAGACACACTTGATGATTACAAACATAAATCTCTCTATATCAAGCTTGCCAAGACTGTACACAGGTCACTTCTTGAACAAGCATTAAGCTTTGCAATTGATAGCAATGCTGACCGTAAAGGAGCTCTTTTTATGTGGAAGCTTAAAGAACTCCGAAAAGGAGAGAAGAACTTTCCTGCAAAGCCCACCAAATGAAAACGAAATCCTCATTACATCGCGTAGTGCTCCTACGTCTTTTGCCCTTGTACTCCGCGGCGTTTTTTCAAGGATTTGTTTTGTGGTATGCCATTGAAAAACTCTTTATGCGTAGTATAGGATTTAATGACATCGGAATTGGGTTTATGGTTGCTGCATATTCAGCAGTAATGTTGTTTGTTGAAACTCCTTCGGGTATTCTGGCAGATAGGTGGAGTAGGAAGGGAGTACTGGTCATTGCAAGTATTTCACTTGCCTTAAGTGGCGTTATTGGAGGATTCAGTACTGAACCAACTCTATATATTCTGGCGGCGCTCTTGTGGGGTGTATTTTTTGCTTTTTATTCAGGAACCTACGACTCACTTATTTATGACACGATTCTTGAAATAACGGGAAAAAGTGCCGAATACGAAAAATATTACGGCTATGTACGATTTATCGATAGTATTGCGCTTGTTATTGGTGCAATCCTTGGTGGAATTTTTGGTCAACTGATCGGTTTGTCTGCTGTTTATATCTGGTCTGCTCCGTTTGCTTTGTTAGCGCTTATCTGCTTATGGTTTTATAAAGAGCCACAATTACATAAAGCACATGCGCTTGGTTCAATAAAAGAGCATGTTATTAAGACGGCTCTGCTAGTGTTTAGAAGGAGGACGCTAGTACGCTTATTAATTATTGTCGTTTTGATCTCCCTGTTGCAAGAGTTGTTGTATGAATTTAGTCAGTTATGGCTTATTGCGCTTGTTCTACCACCTGCACTCTTTGGTCCGGCGTTTGCGGTAGTATTGTCGGCTCTTGGTCTTGGGGGATTATTGGCAGGATGGTTTGGTAAATACCGCAGGGTCTCTGTTGTGACTGCTCTGAGCGTTCTTGCCATTAGTAGTCTGTGTTTAGCGTTAGTACATTCAATTATCGCTATTGTTATAGCTCAAGTTGCTATAGGTTTAAGTGTGGTGTTTTTATCCATTCTCTTTATGAA
>JAHFKF010000089.1:0-953 GCA_023245475.1 Candidatus Levyibacteriota bacterium | reverse complement strand
AGATTTACATGACAGCTTGCCTTCTGACATTCGGGCAAGTGCTTCGTCAACAGTAAGTACCTTGAGCAGATTGATCTTAATTCCATTTGCTCTTCTCTTTGGGGCAGTGAGTACCCATTTTGGAATTTTTACCGCAGCGTGGATTATGGTAGGTGTGTCAGTATATATTATTTTAGGTACGCTTTTTCCTCAGCTTTTGGGAGAAACCCGCAAGTAAGTTATCTAGTTTAAGGCTATTCAGGATTGGCAATGTGTGGTACAATAGTGCCATGTCCCAAAAATTATCACCATTACTAACCGATGTTGTGACCTCTGCTAAGAAACGTGGCTATATTACCCAAGATGAGATTTTAGGTATTTATTCAAAACCTGAAGATCATTTGGATGAACTTGATGGTTTGTACGATAAGCTGATGCGTTCAAACATTGATGTCTTTGAGACGGTTACACAGAAGCAAGATGATCAAAAGCCAATTGAAGACCTCGAGAAAGAACTTGAAGCGTTAACAGTGCTGACTGAAGGTTCTGTCTCTGACCCTGTTCGCATGTATCTCAAAGAGATTGGACGAATTCCACTCTTAACGTTTGATGAAGAAATTGATCTTGCAAAGAAGGTTGAAGAAGGAGACAAACGTGCTAAGCAAAAATTAATTAACTCAAACCTTCGATTAGTTGTTTCAATTGCCAAAAAGTATATTGGTCGAGGGCTGTCTTTGCTTGATTTGATTCAAGAAGGGAATCAAGGACTTATCCGCGCAGTTGAAAAATATGACTGGAGACGTGGCTTTAAGTTTTCAACGTATGCTACGTGGTGGATTAGACAATCGGTTACTCGTGCAATTGCTGATCAAGCCCGAACGATTCGTATCCCAGTACACATGGTTGAAAACATCAACCGATTCCTTCGTAGCCAAAGAAAACTTATGCAGGAGTTGGGTCGCGAACCCACACCT
>JAHFKF010000018.1 GCA_023245475.1 Candidatus Levyibacteriota bacterium | reverse complement strand
TTCTAATAATATCTATACAGCATATTATGTTCTATATCTTGTCTTTTTACCTTTAGCATTCTTATTTCCGTGGTATGTATTAATCTTATTTATCCCAAGTTTGGTCAAACGCAGAAACCCAATCAAAGAATTATTTAATCTTGTTTTTGCTGTTGGTGTGTTGGTTCAACTTTTTACAATTATTACCAAACGAGAGGAGAAAAAAATATGATAGTGTATGTCTTCAACAATTATATCCATGATGAATCAGGTTTTTGTAAGCGTTGTCGAAAAGAAATTAATGCACTTTCTCAACAATTTGATATCATGGTGATTTGTCGAGGGAATGGCGTCAAAAAAGAAGAAGTGTATACAACGCTGCATAAAAAGATAAAAATTTTATATTATAATCCATATTTTAAAAACAATGGTAGTCTTACTAACTACAAAGCATCAGGTGTGTATGAGATAGTTCGAACTATTGATTTATTTGTCGGGCTTTCATCTGTTTTGCTAAAAACGCTTTGGACAAACCGAAAAGAAAAAATAAAAATTTTTTCCGTCGTTTCTCCACTTACTGTGCCTTTAATAGCATTGCTAGTCGGGAAGTTATTTAACGCAACACCTTCGGTTGTTTCGATGCACGATTTAGAGCCAGAGCTTGCGATGCACAGTAAAGGATTACAGAATAATTCTCCAATTTTACGTATTGAATATTGGTTAGAAAAATTAGTTACCCAAGTATATAAGCATATTATTGTAACCTCAATGGGGCAAGCAAAGAAGCTTGCTGAGCGAACAAACGTATCCTTACATAAAATCTCAGTTTTTCCTAATATCATTAATAAAACTAATACCTCTGTGAGTAATCTGTCCATTGCAGGAATAGAAAAGAAGTATCATTTGGGATCGGAAGACTTTGTTATAGGGTATATCAGTTCCTTCACCTTTGGCTATACTATTAATGGTATGCTAGCTTTTTTACATACATTACCTTCATTACGAGAATCAATTCCTCAAGTTAAAGTTCTGATCGTCGGAGGTGGTGTTGGCTTAGTTCGTTTTAAGGAATTAGTTGCGCAGCTGCATCTTGAGGATATAGTTATCTTTACTGGGGTAATCTCTAATGTCACAGAAGTGTTAGAAAGAATTGACGTTTGTATTATCCCATGGGAAAAGGACGAGATGACCGAAGTAATCCTGCCTACAAAACTATTTGAATATATGCAGGCGAAGAAGCCAATTGTTGCTCCAAATTTTGGGGAGTTTCGGACAAATTTAAAAAATGGTCACAATGCTTTTTTATATAACACAATGGATGAATTGAAGAAAAGCCTTATTACTTTATACAGCAATAAAAAATTACGAGAAGAGATGGGGCAAAAAGGATATTTACTCTATAAAGAAAAAAGTGACGACAATAGGTATATAAATCAATTAATCAACCTTTTATAACTATGAAAAAAATAACTCAGCATTTATTTAGTTTTCTATGGCCAATTATATTAGTTGGGATATTTAACGCAATGTTCTTTTTGCCAGCTAAGCTTTCATTGATAAGAGAAATATATGTTGGTTTCTTTATTACCATATTTCCTGGATATTTATTGTTAACAACATTATTTACTGCAATTAAAAGTTTTTGGGAAAAGCTTTTCTGTTCAGTTGGTTTAAGTATCGCTTATTTGATGCTTGGTGGCTTACTGCTTAATAGTACATTGCCACTGTGGGGTATTAAAGATCCTCTTAACACGCCCTATCTTGTTTATTTTATAACGTTTACCGTAATTAGTTGTTCTTTGGTAAGAGCCATTTGGAAAAAGCATGATCATAAACCCGTAGTAAATAATATCTCATTACAGAATATCGGCTTTATGGTATTTCCTCCTAGTCTTATCCTTTTAAGTATTCTTGGAGCTTTATCGTTAAACAATGGAGGAAATAATAGCTTAACAATATTAATGCTTTCTCTTGCAGCACTATCTATTATCGGAATAACATTCATTAAAAAAGTTAAAGATTATCAATTTGCATGGTTACTCTATTGTATCTCGTTGTCACTTCTTTTTATGCTATCTCTTCGAAGTTCTTATTTGGTTGGTTGGGATATTCATACAGAATTTACGATGTTTCAATTGACGAGTAGACTTAATTTTTGGGATATAGAAGCACTAAGAAATGCATATAATGCTTGCTTAAGTATTACAATACTGCCAACGGTTATTGCTAATTTGACGAATTTTTCAGATGTTTTTGTTTATAAAGTATATTATCAATTTATCTTTGCTTTATTTCCACTGGTTGTATTTTTCTTACTTCGTAAATATACTGCGGCAATAATTGCATTTCTATCATTAGTTTATTTAATCTCTCAACCTCTGTTTATTCAGCCTATGACCGGACTTATGCGTCAGGAAATTTCTTTATTCTTCTTTGTGTTGCTGCTGTATGTAACATTTAAAAAGGATATGAATATAACACAAAAATTATTACTTCAAATATCTTTTGGTTCGGCAATGGTTGTCTCTCATTATTCAACAACGTATATTGCGTTATTATTAATCTTTGGGAACTATGCTTTAAGTACCTTGCAAAGAGTAGGAGTGTTTTTTTGTCATTTATTCAAAAAAATAAAGAAGCAACAGATAGAACAATCCTCTACAAAATATAAACCTAATCTATCATTTGTTTTTGTTCTTTTTATTGCCTTATTTACAACGTTCTGGTATGGATTTTATACGCAAACGGCAAATAATTTGATACAGGTTGTTAATAATGTCACTGAAAACAATAAAGATTTATTTAAAACAGAATCAAAAAGTGAAGAAGCAAAGGCTTCGTTGAGTGTTTTTTCTAAACCTAAAATAAGCTTTTCTGAGGAAGTTAAAAAGTATATTGAAAAAAAGGATGCATTGTTTGAGGGATACAAAGTTGAACGATATACAAAGCAAGAGTATGAGAATTATCCCATAAGTGAATATAAACAAAAATCCTTAACACCAATTCTTTCGACGAGTTTCAATCTTTATATTATACAAGGTCTTCAGTTACTTAAAACAATAAGTAAATTGCTTATTGTTGTTGGAGTTCTCTTTTTGATAGGTTTGAAATCAAAAAGAACCTATGATATTGAATTTATTTATTTTATATTTTTAAGTCTCTTGCTTGTTGCTGGTATCTTGATTCATCCGACATTATCTTTGTCATATAATGTCTCTCGACTTTTGATTCAGGTACTTATTTTCCTGTCAGTGACAGCTGTTATTGGAGGAATTTCATTAATCTTTTTCTCAACTGATAGAATAAAAAATATATTATTTGCAACATTTCTATCGTTAGTTTTCCTATCTCATACTGGTTATTTCTCACAATTATTGGGTGGATCTCCATTCCTTCATCTCAATAATATTGGAAATGATTATGACAAATTTTATATTCATGATTCAGAAGTCAGTTCTGCAAAATGGCTGGGAAGTAATAGATCATTTAAAGATTCAGTATTTTCAGATGATACCTCAAGTTTAAGACTAAAATATGTATTAAATATGAATAGTAATCAAGTGATTATACCGTCACTTATTTATAGAAATTCTTATGTGTATGCTCGATATGCAAATATAGTAGAGGGACGTGCTGAAACAAATTATGAAGGTAAAGAACTTATTCTAAATTTTCCTAGAGAGTTTTTAGAAGATAATAAAGACCTTATTTATAGTAATGGAAAATCAAATATTTATCGATGAAAAAAATTGTAATAATATCAACAAAACCAGCGTCGCTTACCAGTGGAACAGAGGTGAGGAATTATCATCTTTTACGTGGACTACGTAGGTTCTTTGACGTAGAAATGATTATCCCAACATTATCCGATCCACCAAGTCTGCTGATAAGAATAAAAGATCTTCTCATGGGGAATGTTCCTTATATAGAACGAGTTCGAGATAGTCATTTTTCACCTAGCGAATGGGCAAAAATAAAAAATGCTGACATTATTCAGGTGCAAGAATTGGAGGCACTTCTTGCTCTTGAGAAGAAATTACCTGAACTCTCTCAACCAATAATACTGGATGCACATAATGTTGAAGTGCATCGTTTCCTTTCTGGAATTGAGACAGAATCATTTCTAATCAAATGGGTAGGTAGAATATTAGCAATTAAAATTAAGAAATTAGAGATAGATCTTATTAAGAAAGTCACAACAATCCTTACTTGTTCTCAAGTAGATAAAAATTATTTTGCTAACTATTTTCCTGCCAAAAATATTATAGTAGTACCGAATGGAATAGATTATAACTATTTTAGTAGTATTCCTGTCGGAAAGAAAAATACAATTTTATTCATGGGTTTATTATCGTATGGACCCAATAATGATGGTCTAAGATATTACTTTAATGAAATACACTCGCTAGTAAAAGAAAAGATTATAGATGTACAAATAACGATCATTGGTAAAAATCCTCCAGCGTGGTTAACTAAGAAAGCCGAATTTGATAGTTCAATCAATGTGAAGGGATTTGTAAAAGACATACGAGACGATATTGGACAGGCAAAAGTATGTATCTGTCCTTTGCGATATGGTTCAGGTACGAGATTAAAAGTATTGGAGTATATGGCATCAGGAAAACCTGTTGTCTCTACATCAAAAGGTGCAGAGGGAATTAATCTGGTAGATGGTGTAAATATTTTATATGCAGATGAACCGAAAATATTTGCAGAAAAAATTATTCGTGCACTCACAGATAGTAATTTTGCTAAAACAATAGGGGGAAATGGTAGGAAGATTGTCGAAAAAAACTACAGTTGGGATAAAATCACGAAAGAATTAAGCACTGTATATAATCAACTATAAAAAATAACTAATATGAAAATTCTTCTAGTTAATGACTATAGAGAAAAAATAGCTGGGGCTGAAATATACATCTATAATATAATGGATGAATTAACTAAGCAAGGGCATGAAGTCAAGCTTTTTACCAGTAGTGTTACATCAGAACAGTATCATAAAAAAATAGAAAATATTTCATTGACAGATTATATAAATCGTCTATTTAATATTTCTTCCTATACATCCATCAAACGCTTCGTCAAAAAATTCTCTCCTGATATTATTCATGTCCATGGGATTTTCAATGAGTTGTCGCCATCCATTTTATTAGCAATGAAAAAATATCCAATTGTTATGACAATTCACAATACACAAATAGTGAGTCCTTTGCCTATTTCTATAAGTAAAGATGGTGTCCCTTGCAAAGATGAGGTTTGCGATGGTTGTCGTAATTGTGTAGGTGCAAAAGGAGCGACATATGAATTATTAAAAAGAAATATTCATAAATTATTTTTGAAATATGTAGATCTTTATATTACGCCAAGTTTATATATGAAAAAAGTTTTACATGATAAAGGATTTAGAAATGTTAAACAATTGTATAATGGGATTAATTTATTAGAACCATTTGCTTTACCAAATAATAAACATATTTTATATGTCGGGAGATTAACTTATGAAAAAGGAGTGCAGCACATTATCCAATCAATTCCTCTTATTAAAGATCGTTTACCCGATGTTCAATTGACTATCTTAGGTGATGGTAAAGATGCTCTTCAATTTAAACAGTTAGTGAAGGATTTAGAGGTTGAGAGAAATGTTTCATTTGTAGGGAACGTCATGCATGACACAATCGTTACTTACTACAAAAAAACAGATGTTGTTTGCATACCATCTGTATATCCAGACAATTTACCTACAGTTGCTATTGAAGCAATGTCAGTAGGTAGACCGATTGTCGGTTCAAACATTGGAGGTATTCCTGAGTTAATTCAAAATGGAAAAACGGGTTATTTGTTTACACCAGGAGATAAAGACGACTTAGCAAATAAAATGATAAATTTATTGACTGATAAAGTCTTACTTTTAAATATGTCGCATGCATCCACAAAATTTGCAGAGATTTTTTCAATGGAGAAGCATGTTAGTGAATTAGAAAAAAATTATAAAGCCACAATCAATAAACAATGAAGATATTAATAACCCATTTTTATACAAGAGATAATAGAGGGGATGCTGCGATTTTAAGCGCACTCCTTCTCGAACTTAATCGTGTATTTGGTGAACAACACATTTCAATTGTTACCATGGAGGATATAGATAAACGAAAAACATTTGAGGGATATTCAACTATAAAATCGTTAATTTCACAAGCAACTCTACACAAAGGACGAATAACTAGATGGTTTGTTATGGCCTATTTTATTATTATTCCATTGATGTGGTGTATGGTTTATCGATTATTAAAAATAAAAATGAACTTTCTTCTAACAAAAGATTTATATAAACTACTAAATAGTATTTCACAGTCAGATTTAATTATTTTAGTAGGAGGTGGCTATCTCAGAGGAGCAGGTGGACTCGGTGATGATATTAACTATTTGTTTATTATTTACCCCATTTTGTTAGAAAAACTTTTGAACAAGACTATTGTTCTTCATGCACAATCCATTGGGCCTTTTGGAGATAGATTTCAAAAGTTTATTTCTGGTTGGGTTTTGAAAAAAGTTGATCTCATAATAACACGAGAAGAAATTAGCACAAAATTATTAGAAAACATGCAAATACCATTAGCAAAAATAAAGAGGTCTGTTGATGCTGGTTTTCTTTTTAAAACAAATATAAAAACAGATCTAAAAAAATATGGAATCAATAGTTCTAGAAAAAAATCAGTGGGGATTACCGTTGCAAGGAAATGGTTAAATAATAAAAATTTGCAACATGCCTATGAAAGTGAAATTGCAAAATTTGCAGATTATGTTATATCTAAGAAAAAATTAAATGTAATCTTTATTCCTCAAGTTACGTCTCAGCTATTTGATGATGATGATCGATCCGTTGCTAAGCGTATTATTGTAAAGATGAAAGAGAAAAGCTTTGTATGGGGGATTGAACAAGAGATGAGTCATTATGAAATTAAATCATTCTATGCAAATATGAACTACATTGTAGGAACAAGATTCCACTCGGTTATCTTTTCGTTGACTTCCTACGTGCCGGCGGTTGCAATTGAATATGAACATAAAACAAGAGGAATAATGAAAGATTTAGATCTTACTGATTGGGTTATTAAGCTTGAAGATTTAACGGCTGAGAGATTAATAAAAAAATTTGATAAACTCGTGCTCAAACAAGAAGAGTATATTGCTTCCCTTAAAGCACAAATTCCGTCATATATTAAAGATGCAAGAGGTGCCGTTGACACAATAAAACAGGTAGTTCTCTTAAAAGATAATTGAAGATAAATAATATTAGTTTTTTGTTTTAAGATAGCTAAGTATTAATGCATAAAAAATAATTTGTGCAATTTGTCCAATAATAAGTCCCCAGCCTATACCCAATAATCCGTAATGAAGAAGTACATAACTACTGGTAAGCGTTACAACTGCTCCTATTGCGGCAACAATGGTTATATATTTAGTTTTTTTAAGAATTTTAAAATAAACGCCTAATATATAATTAAATGGAACAGTTAAGGATGATAACGCCATGAGGTTTAGGAAACCTACACCTTCAATTGAGTAATCTTTTCCAAAAACAAGCAAGACATATTTACCTGCGATAAGAATGACAACAATTGCAGGAATCAGTAGCAATGCATTTAATTTAAGACTTTTTATAATGAATTCTTTTAGCTTATGCTCCTCATGAGAGCTTTCTGCAAATAACGATTGAGAAATTGAGATAGGAACCATATAAAGTAGTCCGACAATCATCATATCCATATAGTAATAAGCCGAAGCTTTTGCACCAAGTTGATTTAAAATAATTAAAGGAAAAAGCGCACTTGGAAGTCCTCCGATAAAATTAGCAAAGTAATTTCCAAAAGAAAACTTGCCTATTTCTTGAATAATATTGAGATGTATTGTGAATTTAAATGTATATTTAAATTTTGTATATAAGAAATATAAAGTTAAGAAAAGACATATTATGACACCAAAACTGTGTGCGAGAAAAATACCCATTGCCCCAAAACTAACTAAAAGTACGGGAAGGAGTAGTCGAGTAATACTATAAAGAGAATTATAAATGAAAATATATTTTGTTGTTTTTAGAGCGAGGAAAATACTGTCAGTCATCATATTAATTGCAGAGAGAGCTACAAATATAGTGAAGAAAAAAGCAAAGAAAAGATCAGTTTTGATAAATAATAAACTTGGTGAAAAAATGTTTATAAATCCAACGTAAAAAGCAGTAATGATTATAGAAACTACGCCTACAAGTGTGAGTACTGTGCTAATGAGTTCGTCTCGGTTTGGATGCAATGGTAAGAATCGAACCAATCCTGCGTTGAGTCCTAAGAGACTAAATCCATTAAGCAGAGCTGTAAGGGAAATGAGTGCTGTCGCTAACCCTATTTGTTCGGTGGAATATAATTTGGCATTAATGACCCAGAAGAAAAATCCAAAAAATGACATGACCGCGGTACTTAATATTAAATAGAGCGAATTTCTGTATAAAGAATCATTTGCAAAATGACTAATTAATTGTTTGGTTTTAGCGTACATAGATAATGGTATATTATAGCTTATTTTACGACAGAAGTAATCTCTATGCTATCTATCGCTTTTCAGTGGATCAAGTTTGGTAGTTCAAACCATTCTTTTTCTTCAGTAAAGAGAATACCCATAACTGTTTGTGCGGGCACATAAAACGTACCTGTTACGTTACCTTCTTTTGCTTTGGTCAGTCCTTCGTAGAGAGGTGCGGTAGCATCCTGAGCTTCTGATGCTTGATAGACAGTTGTCTTGATATAGTTCTTTGGTTTTCCATTTGCAAGATTAAGATTGATGAGTGCTCCTGTTTCTGTATCATTGATAAGAGCAAGTCCTTCCTGTCCAGCAGCGTTTATAAAGCCAATTGTTTTTAACGGAGCTGTACCTGTTTTAGGAAGAAATATTTTGCTTGCTCCTTTACCAAGTCCCATTTTATTACTCAGTAAACGCCAGGTTTTTGCTTGAGGTTGTAATTCTGCTTGACCATTTTCCCATTTATAAAATCCATAATATCCTTCACCGTTATTTGGTTTATTTTTATTGAGAGGTTCAAGTACGTGATAATTTGCTCCAGTTAATCCCATGGTTAAGAAACTAAAAAATTTATCTGCGGTATATAACAATGCTGGAACGCCGGTATTTTTAGGAGTGGGAGCTTTGTCATCAGGTTCATAGTTCCATTCTGTTATATAAATTGGTTTATTAGCTACATTATATTTTGTTAAGATTCGTTTATAATTGTCCCATGATGGTTCTTTGAGGTGTTTAGCATCGTAATTGTGATAGCTAACAAAATCTAAATCTTTAACGAGATCTTTATTACTGACTATTTTTTCTAATGTTGATGTTTTAAAAGGGTCATATCCAACAGGTCCTCCAATTGCAATTTTTTTGCCGTCATTGATTTCGTTATCTACTTCTCTAATTGCTTTAACAGCATGGGTAAACATCTTTTGGTAGGCTATATCTTGCGATATTCCACTGCCTGCGGGATTAAGAAAATAATCAAAGTTTGGTTCATTCCATATCTCAAGGTAATCTAAGTGGTTCCTGTGAATTTGATACGTTTTTTTTGTTATGTCTTCAAAGACACCCCAATCTTTTGGAACGCCATTGCCTGTTCCTGTGTATGTAAGCCAGCCAGGTGTATAAGCCAAAATGCCGATTGTTTTCATATTTCGCTTACGAGCATTTTCAAAAATAGCACTGATGTTATTGATTTCATTTTGCTTCCAGTTTTTAATATCAGCTACACCACCAATATTTCTTTTATAATTATCAATCGTTGTGTCAGGAATTGCTCGTTCCATAAATAAATCTTTTCGAATAGAAGTTACGCCGGCCTCAGCAATTTTATCCCAAGCATCTTGATGCTCGACGAGAGGGGCATGGCTGCCTCCAAAGACAAGAGGTGACCCAACTGATACGGGAGAAGCGTAATCAATGGTTACATCAACTGGTGTGTTACTTGCGCCATCTAGGATTTGCGTATAAAGTGCTCCTAGCCTTTTCTCATCAGCACTTACTTGTTGTTCTTTTAAGAAAAAGCTTATGAGAGCGGTAGTTGTAATGATGACTGCAATATTAAGAAGTATAAAAACTGCTATGCGATGAAACTTCATATAAGGATCTGTCTATTGTACTACAGATGATCGTGTTCAGCAAAATTAGTTAACGATCCACCAGTCAAAGTGAATATCTTCTGTAGCTTTTTTGGCAATTTTGATAGTAAATGATTTCCCTGTATTTTTGGCAATAACTACTAAAGGATACTCCGTAAGTGTCGTGGGGGTAATAAAGATTTTTGATTTTTCTGTAATGACATTACTTGGGATTTCAACACTGGTTTGGTCTTTGTTGAGAACTCCTTCTCCAACTGTTGGAGACGATTTATCTGCAAACACTTCTTGTGAATCTACGGAAGACGTGAGTGTAACAAATGCCATAATCTTTCCGACATCTTTGTCTGAATATACTTGGAGTGCCTTACCGATCGTTGCTCCGTTTCTTGTTGCTCTCATGGCAACACCTGGTATTGATGATGTCGTCAGTAAGTCTCCTACAGCAATTGCTCCGTTTTCAGTTGAAACTTTGACTGGCACGCGTCCGGCAAGAGCAACAGGGTACATGTTAGGATATGCATCACTGGTCTTTGCATCTGAATTTAGTGTCACTCCTGGTTTTGTTGAAACGATACCAATTGTTTGTGACGCATACGGACGGGTTGTCTTGATAAGTGCTTCTTCGTTGTGTCCTTCAGGCATGATGACATCACCTGGCTCAAGCTTCTGCGCGGAGATATAGTTTTCTGCAAGGTCGGCTGCTTGCACGGTTGTGTTAGTCGCATAGAGTGTTCCAGCGGTATTCCCTGCACAGGCACTACTTCCTGCTTTGAGACATAAGGATGCTCCCATACGAACATCACTATCAAAGTAAGATATCCCATCGACTTCAAGCCGGCCACTCACAAACAAATCATCATTGGTATTAAACGAATGAGAACTTGTTCCTGCGTCACCAATAATTGTATACCCCGTGCCATTGGGGATCAGAGAAAGGGTGCCATTTGTTGTAAGACTAGCAATTTTATTGACATCAAAAAAACCAGTAGTGTTCATCCTGAATTGAGCAGCATTGTTATAACCACCTAACACAAAACTAATCCCATCAGTACCACCAGCCGCAGTTCCTCCATCTGTCAGAAAATTAATTCCTTTTGTACTATTAAACACAACTTTATCACGGAATGTTGCATTGGAGAAACCTGAAGAATATACATCAAAGCCACCAGTTGTATTAATATCGTTTTTAATCTGAATTCTTGCTGTTGCATTCGCTTGATTTGAAGAATTTTTGGTTACCAAAAGAGTGTCGCCATTGACTGATCCATCGATTGTTAAATTGCCTGTCATTGTGTCTCCAGCCTTCTTTACCCAAATGTCTCCAGCACCTCCTGAGATGAGTCCTAGATTGGTTCTTGCAGTTGCGGCGCTTGTTGCTCCTGTTCCACCATTTGCCAAAGAAAGAAGCCCTGCCACATCACTAGTTGCTAGATTTACCGCTGAAGACGAAATCACTCCTGAAGAAGACAAATGAGCAATACCAGAACTAAGTCCTGTAAAGGTATTGGTTCCAGAGGTTGTGAGAGAGGTAAAGAAAGCGCTATTGGATGCTTGGTTACCAATAACGTCAGGAGAACCCCATGTAAATCCGAGTAACCGTGTTGCATTGATAACTCCATTTCCTGTTGCATTCAGTGTAGAGCCATTCCCTATGACAAGAGCTTTGCTCAAGCTTGTGCCTCCTGTAATTGCTGAGAAAGCAAGTTCGGTTGTCGTAAATGCACTTGGCGCAACCCATGAAGGTAAGCCATTAATTCCTGCTTGGAGAAGATATCCTGCCGTTCCTGGGGCAAGAGATCCAATGGTCTGTGTGGTTGCTGCATACAAAAGTCCAAAGGGATTCAGAAGGTTAAATAAACTGTGTCCGATGCTAATCGTTTTTGTATCAGCATTAGCATTTACGGTAATCCCTGAACCTGATGCAAATGACAATCCATCCGTATTGCTCTGCGCGGTAAAACTTGTATTTCCCGCAGTGATTGTTTTAAAGATTTTCTGATCGCTTCCTTTGTCTGTATTAGTAATTTGTAATCCATCAACTGCTATCCCGTCAGTGCCTGTTAGCGTCAGCGCTCCTGTTTGTCCTTGAAAAGAGAGCACACCAACATTACTAATGGTGGGCGTAAGTCCTTCAGAAACGGTAATTCCTTGTCCTGCAAGTATTGCTGTCAGGGATGATGGGGGAGAAGTTGTGTAGGTGACGAATGTATCATTAGTTTTTTCAGAGCTTAAGACTTCTTTTTGAAGAGGCGGAGACTGTTTTGAGGTTGTAGGAGAAGGCGAGGAGAGAGATGGTTTTGATTGCTGTTGCCTTGATGAAAAAGCATATACAGTAATCGTACCAACTCCTAACAACAACAAAATAACAACAATAAATTTGTATTTCATAGTGATGCTATGTAGCGAAATGATATTCTTCTCTGTACCACAAGAATACTTACCACAAGTGCGGCAAGTGTATGATACAAGTTCCTTAACTTGAAGGAATAGACGTCCGATGAGCTCAAAAAAGAACGATTCATCTAGATTATCAGATGAAAAGTAAAAAGAAAAGACTTATATAATATCTATTACACTTATCTACAGAGATAGGAGATTTTTTATTCATCTACGTGTTACAGATTAGTTGCGAGACTCAGCAGTATAATTAGAATATATGGTTCATGGAATCGAAGTGAATGCGTTTGTAAGAATCGGAGGAACAATGGCGTTATCTGAGTTTAAAATGACGAATTTTGAAAAAAATAATTACAAGACTTAAGCTCAAAACTGCAAGAAGCAGTGCACCAATGCCCCAGATTGTCATAAAGAAAGGCGCAACGGTAACGTAATGTGTTTTCTCATGTTCTCCAAGTCGTAACGTAAATTGCATTTGTTCATTAGTCAAAAATTTTGTTGGTCTGAAACCGACATCCCATGTCTGATGTCCGAATGGAGGGATTGTTTTGGTGCCTATGATTTGGTCGGTTGGCAGCAGCGTGGTTGAGGTAATTGAGAGGACGCTTGGAGGAATCTCTTGTGGGCCAGAGTTTTTCACAGTGACTTTACCAACCACAGGGAGTCCCGCTATAGCAGTCTTGGGGAAATCAGCGGTAATGACGTCGGTTGCCTGAATAATAGGAGCTGTTTGGGCAAATGATACATCGACATCTTTGGCATCCTTCTCGCTTAGTAATTTATATCCACCAGCAGGTATTGGATAATTACTCTCTCGACCTTTAATTGCAAAGGCGAAATGATCAAAGTCTAAAACATTGAAGTAATCAACTCCACCAGTCGTACTTCCCCATGTGGGGTCAACCATAATCCATGTCTTTTTCTCTTTGTCGTAATACTCAGGCCAAGCATGGAGTATGTCTCGAGTGAGAGATATTGGTCGCTGTTTAGCATTTTCAGTGTATGCATACCCGTTGACTTCACGGGCAGGAATGCCAGAAGCTCTGGCAATGGCGATAAATAAATCAGTAAACTCACGGCAGACGGCAGATTTTTGATTTTGCAGAGCGCCCATTGCACCAAGCCGTGGCTGATTATCCGTGACTCTGGAGAAATCGTAACTCAGTGTTTTTCTCACATACTCATAAATTGCTTGAGGTGTTCGTAACTCGTGGGCAAGTTCTTTAATTTCATTTTTATCAGCTTCCCAATATGGTTGCGGTTTTAGATATTCATTGTATTCTGTTAGTGGCAATTCTTGTTCTTTGGGTGTTAGACGCAACTGAGCCACGCCACTCACTAGTATATCCATTTTTTGTGCGGGCAATAGTCGATACTCTGCAATCCAATTACCGTCTTCGTCTTCGGTAACGTTAACTGGTTCAGGATTCATTTCCGTAATAGAAACATCTTGATAATTGGTCGTTGGTGGGAGGGCAATTTCTGTGCTGATTGGGTAGACCTTATCGTTTTTAAGATGGTAGCTAAGATCGAAGTTAAACAATTGCTCTGAACCAAAAGCCATCGAAATGCCTGATTTACCAAGTTGGTCTTTGCTAAACGTCAAATTGTTACTCGGTTGGTTAGGTTTGATATATCTTGCTTGACCAAAGGAAGGTGGCACTACCACGGAAACGGTAAAATTACTAAAATCCTCAGGATTGGCAATGCCAGGAATATTAATTTCCCAGATTTTGCCGTACTGCTTGGCGACTGTTGGTGTATCAAAGGTAATCGTAAACGGTAGTTTTGAGCCGTTTCCTACGGATTTTTTGTTGAAAGCAAGTCCAATGAGATAGCCATCACTATTTTTGGTGACAGTTGCTTTGATTGGCCCTTCTGAATCGGCTGCTTTGACATTGCTTAGTTCGTCAAAGCCTAGCTGCATTTTATACGAGGAAGCATAAAATTGTGAAGTAGTATTGGTGAGTGTTACATCAAGTTTTGCTTGTGTGTTGCCATTTGACTGGACGGTGTATGTCACATGATAGTCTGTGGTGAAGTTGGTGGCAGCCGTGGCGTTGGGAGGAAAGACAATAAGCAGAAAAAAAGCAAGGGTTATCAGTAGAGAGAAAAATTGGGCTTTCATGAATGTAATGATATACTTTGTCATGCTGAACTTGATTCAGCATCTTAAAGATATGAGATCCCGAAATAAATTCGGGATGACATTTCCTTTGAGTATTTCTATTTTAATACATTCTTCAAGAATTTGCCTGTCCAACTATTGGGGTTGGCAGCAATTTCTTCAGGGGTTCCTGTTGCGACAATTTGTCCACCCTTTTCTCCACCCTCAGGACCAAGGTCTATGATATAGTCAGCATTTTTGATGACATCAAGGTTGTGTTCAATGACAATGATTGAATTGCCTTGATCTACAAGCTTGCGGAGAACATACAAGAGCTTTTCAAGATCTGCAAAGTGAAGACCTGTGGTTGGTTCATCAAGAAGATACAATGCATCCCGTCCACGCTTAGACAATTCACTGGCGAGCTTCACTCGTTGTGCTTCTCCTCCAGAAAGCGTTGGTGCTGGTTGACCTAACTTAATATATGACAATCCCACATCCTGCAAGGTTGCTAACTTATGTGCCAGCGGTGCTGAGAAAGAGAAGAAGTTGAGTGCTTCTGAGACACTCATGGCAAGGACGTCAGCAATGCTTTTGTTGTTAAACAGTACCTCGAGCGCTTCTTGGTTATATTGTTTCCCAAGGCACACTTCACAGGTGATGTACACATCCGGCATGAATTGCATTTCAATCTTAATCTGTCCTTCTCCTTCACAAGCTTCGCAGCGGCCACCTTTGACGTTAAACGAAAATCGTCCGACGTCATAGCCTCGTAGTTTTGCTTCTTTGGTTTGAGCAAAGATTTGTCTGATATATGAAAAAGCGCCAGTATAGGTTGCTGGATTGCTGCGAGGTGTACGCCCAATAGGGGACTGATCAATTGCAAAGACACTGCGTATGTTTTCATTGCCAAGAAGTTCTTTGAATTTGCCAGGCTTTTGTGGATGGTAGGGATTCTTTAGCTGCATCAAAGCATGGTACAGGATGTCATTGATCAGTGTTGATTTTCCACCGCCTGAAACACCTGTTACAACGATGAGTTTATTCAGGGGAAATTCTACCGTGATGTCCTTGAGATTGTGCTCGGAGGCACCGATAATTTTCAATGATTTATTGTCATTCTGGAGCGTAGCGATAGAATCACGAGATCCTATCGGTCGGTTTATGCCTCCCTCCAGGATGACAGATTCATTTGCTCTTCTAATCTTAATCTTCTTCCTCCCTGACAGATAGTTTCCCGTGATGGAATCTTTGTTTTTCTTAATCTCATCAATTGTTCCTTGAGCGATAATTTTACCACCATGCTCTCCAGCTCCTGGACCAAAGTCAAAGATATAATCAGATGCAGCCATGGTATCTTCGTCATGTTCAACAACAAGCACCGTGTTTCCCAAATCTCTTAGCTTCTTTAATGTCTCAATAAGTCGACTATTGTCTCGTTGATGTAGTCCAATTGATGGTTCATCAAGGACATAGAGAACACCTGTCAAACCACTTCCAATTTGGGAAGCAAGCCGGATGCGTTGTGCTTCTCCTCCCGCAAGAGTGGAAGCTGTACGAGCGAGAGTCAGATAATCAAGTCCGACATCAACCAAGAATGATAACCGTTGTTTGATCTCACGTAAGATCATCTTGCCAATTTCTGATTCCCGTGCTGAGAGCAGTGCTGGCAAGGTATCAATAAATTTCAATGCGTTTTCAATAGACATGGTTGATACAGCAACAATTGATTTGCCATTGAGCGTTACTGACAATGCTTCTCTTTTGAGACGTCCACCTTCACAAGCAGGACAGACTTCAAATCTCATAAACTTATCCAGTTGTGTTTTCATAAACTGTGAGTCTGATTCGTTATATTTTCTCTTGAGCTCCCAAGCAACTCCTCTGAAAGATTCTTTAATGACAGTCTCATGACCATAGCGATTTTCACCTTCGACGTAGTAAGATTTTTTGCCCGTGCCATTGAGCAGTAACTCTTTCTTTTCTTCCGAAAGGTCTTTAATGCGAACAGTAAGAGGAATATTATTTTCATCACAAAATGTTTTAAAGGTTCTGGCAAACCACGTATCACTTTCGGCGATATTGTAGAAGGGGATGATACCGCCTTCATTAATGGTTAAGTTGTCATTGAGGATAAGGGAAGGATCTGCCGTGAGTACTCGTCCAAGACCAGCACATGTTGGACACGCCCCGTGTGGGGTGTTGAATGAAAAGATTCGTGGCTCGATTTCAGGAAGAGAAATGTTGCAGACAGGACAAGCAAATTTTTCTGAGAACAGATGGTCTTCTAGTTCTTGTGGTTTGTCTGGAATTTCAAATGACGCGTCTTTGATCAGTGCAACGGTCAGTTCACCGTTTCCAAACTGCAATGCTTGTTCAACATCCGTTGCAAGTCTTGTTCGCTCTGTCTCTTTACTGATAACCATCGCATCAACGACAAGATCAATGCTGTGCTTGTTGGTTTTGATAAGCACAATATCATCATCAACATTAAAAATTCTGCCATCAATGCGGACTTTACTGTACCCACGCTTCTTCAAACTCGCAAAGAGATCTGTGTATTCTCCTCTTCGGTCTTTGACCAATGGAGCCAAGATTAACGTTCGGAGTGGTTTTCCGCCAAATTCCTTATGTGTGTCAGCCATTTTCAGGATCGCGTTTACAATCTGTTCACGTGATTGTCTGGCAATCTCTCTACCACAGTTGGGACAATGAGGATGTCCAACCCGAGCAAAGAGAAGTCTCATGTAATCATAAATTTCAGTCACGGTTCCCACCGTTGAGCGGGGATTGTGACTGGTTGATTTCTGGTCAATTGAAATAGCAGGGGAGAGGCCTTCAATAAGATCAACATCCGGCTTTTTCATTGTGCCAAGAAACTGTCTGGCATATGATGAAAGACTTTCAACATAGCGACGCTGTCCTTCAGCATAGACGGTATCAAAGGCAAGGGAAGATTTGCCACTCCCAGAAAGCCCTGTTAAAACCACAAGCTTATTTTTTGGAATTTCTAAATCGATGTTCTTGAGGTTGTGCTCGCGTGCACCCTTGATGATAATTTTGTCCATAATGTTCTATGCCTTTTGCTACCCTTCTGTGACCACCCATTATAGAGGAAAAGTGTGACTATAGCAATGTTTAGCTCATACCAAATTTGTTTATATTGCTCAGCGTTGTGACCAACCAATCTCGTTGTTCATCAGTTACTAAATTAGTTGTATACTTATTCTGAGACTTAGCCTCAGGTTGCATTAAATATAATGGTTCATATGGGTTTAAGCAGAAATACTCAACTTTTTGTACCTCTCCAAATGTTCCCCCCATTTCGTTAGGGGCCAGAGAAACCACCACGGGACTTGGTGTTTCATCTTCATATTTTATAATCTCCAACG
>JAHFKF010000017.1 GCA_023245475.1 Candidatus Levyibacteriota bacterium | reverse complement strand
ATGGCAGGATTATCGCTTGCTGCTGTTGAGACAGAAGTTTTGTCGATCATTCGTAGCGTCCTTAATGTAAACCGTGCAGTGACATCCCTTGTCATGCACATGGGAGCACTCAGCACGTCACTTTGTATTGTCAAAGAAAACATTATGGTCTTTAACTATTCAGTCCCACTTGGAGGAATTGCCATGACTCGAGCCATTGCTGCTGATTTTGGTTTTACTCCCACGCAAGCTGAAGAGTATAAACGAACCTATGGTCTTTCGGATCAACATTTTGGTGGTAAGGTCGGTACTGCCATTCAGCCAATTTTGACAGAACTTATGTCTGAGGTACGTAAAGCGATGGTATTTTACAATGAAAAATATCGTGAAGAGTCCCCTATCTCACAAATCCTTCTAACGGGAGCAAGTGCCACGCTTCCTGGAATTGATCTGTATTTTGCGCAGCATATTGGTATTGAAACAGTTATTGCTAATCCTTGGAAACTTTTGGAGATACAACAAGTACCTGCAGCAATCCAACCCTCTGGTGCAGAATATTCTGTTGCGTTGGGTTTGGCATTGAAAGAATATGAGTAGGGGTATTAATCTATTAGGGAGAAAACAGCAAACCGCGATTGCTCCTGTCCAGACGAAGCTTAATAAAATGAGAGCTTTTGCCATGGGCTCATTATTTCTGGTCTCGGCGAGTTCTATTATTATCTTTGTGTTAATTACCTTTTCCCCACTTCCTGCTGTTCAAAGACAAGCTGATACTGCATCTGCTACCTTGGCTCAAAGTCAACAAACCATTGCCAAGCTGCTATTGCTTCATGATCGCACCAATGCAAGTATGGATATTATTAAGAAACGTACTCGTTTTGTGCAGCAAATCCAACTGATAACAGGGCGTCTCCCTGCTGGGGTTCGGGTCAAAGAGTTCTCTCTTAGCAAAGATACAATTTCGCTCACAGTAACCAGCTCGTCTCTTGCGCCTCTTGATAATTTTGTGAATGAATTAGTAAGTTCCGCAGATCAAAAAAAAGATTTCAAGAAAGTTGCTCTAGGAGGACTTGAGCAAACAGATAGTGCGTTTGAGATGACAATGACTGTGACGCCTTTATAATATGAATAACGAACCATGGCTTGGCCATAATACAGTACAATTTTGGTACTATCGTTTTAAAGATTCGGTATATTATACGTGGTTTCTTGTCTTTGTTTCTCTTCTGGTGTCATTCATTATTATTTTTCAGGTAATTATCCCGCAGCTGACAAGTTGGTTTTCAATTACCAATGAAGTAATAGCACTTCGCGAAAAAATTAGTGTGATGAATCAGAACATCAATTTTGTTAACAATGTCGATCCAGCGCTTTTGAATAATCAATTACAAACTGCTCAAAGCGCTCTGCCTGCAGAAAAAGATTTTGGTGGAGTTGTCAGTGCCCTCTCTGATGCCGCAATTTTGTCTGGTGTGTCTCTCAGCGACTATACTTTCTCAGTCGGTGAAGTTGCTTCTGAATCTGCAAAAATTTCCAATGTGGATGTCGAATTGGTCATTGAGGGAACCTTTGATGGGACGGTACGCTTTTTGTCAGAGATTGAGAAAAAATTACCACTTGCCGAAATCATCACAGCACAAGGAGATAATAACTCAACGACGATGAAGCTGAAATTTTATCAAAAAGCATATCCCAAAGTTGTCTTTCATGAGGATCAGCCCTTACAGCCATTGACGGATTCTCAAACGGCTTTGTTGCGGGAACTTTCAACTTGGCAAAGATCAGCACCGGCAGTACCGACATCTAGTTCTTCTAGTGCCGTGCCTCTATTCTAATAAATATTGTCATCCTGAACGACCAACTAAAACTCCCTCTCCTCATAGGAGAGGGTCGGGGTGAGGTCTGCATGAAGAATCGTTACCTTGTTGACCTCATCCTAACCTTCTCCTAAAAGGAGAAGGAATATCACTCTGCTCAGAATGACAATAGCAGGTAATTTATTTCTTGGTGAGGTCTGGGCGGACGCGTTTTGTTTTTTCAAGTGCTTGTTCATGTCTCCACATAGCAACTTTGGGATGATTGCCTGAGAGTAAGATCTCTGGTACCGCAAAGCCCTCATAGACCTGTGGCTTCGTGTAATGAGGATACTCAAGTAATGGATGATCATCACCCAGTGAGAATGATTCGTCCTCTGTAGCGCCATCTGTGATCGCTCCTGGCAGTAATCTGGTGACGGCATCGGTGATTACCATGGTTGCAAGTTCTCCACCGGTTAGGACAAAGTCCCCAATGGATACTTCCTCGTCGATGAAGTGTTTGATTCTGTCATCAATGCCTTCATAATGTCCACAGATGAGGATCAGATGATCAAGTGCTGCAAACTCTTTTGCAACTGCTTGTTTAAATGGCTTTCCACTTGCCGTCATCAACACTACTTTAGTTTTTTTATTGTCATCCTGGAAGGAGCGTGAGCGACTGATAGGATCTTCTTTATGAGATTCTATCGCTGCGTTATCACTTCGCTCCAGAATGACAGATGATTTGGCGTGAAGGATTGCCCTGTGTACCACATCAACCTTCATCACCATGCCGACTCCCCCACCATAAGGCGAGTCATCGACCATTTGATGTTTGTCCGTGGCAAAGTCACGGATGTTAATCAGTTCAATTTCTACTAATCCTTTTTCTTTGGCACGTTTGATGATCGAATGATCAAAAGGCCCGACAAACATTTCAGGAAATAGTGTCAGAATGGATATTTTCATACCTGTATTGTAGCAGATTTGAGGTGCTACTGAATTATCCTTGTGGTTGTTGTGGTTTCTCTTTTGCTGCGGCTCTTTGCGTTGCTAACTGACGATCTTTTTGTGGTACCCATTTTGATCTAGCCCATTCTCCTGTAAAGCCCAAACTGTTTCCTCCTGTAGTTTTGCGTGAGCCATCTTGATTGAAGTCCCCTCGTCCGGTTGGTAAGACTGCGTTAATAGCAGCAGCATTTGCACCAGGAGCGGCATCTATTTTTGTTATTGTATCTCTATATTCTTTGGGTTGTTGTTCTGCTGACATAGTTATTCTAGACAGCATCATAGTACAGCAGAGGTTTTTTGTCAAGAGTTTTTTTAGTTTGCGCGTGGATCACCCTGCTGTCCTCGTTGCTTTGCAATTTCGGCTGCTTTAGCCGCACGTGCTACATCTCCTGATGGTTGCCATCTTGCATTCCATTTCGTGCCGCCAAGACCAATAGTTCGACTTGTGTTTGTTTTTGTATCCCGTACGAACACAGGGGTACCATGACCTTTAGCAATTGCATTTGCAGCATAATCAATCATACCTTGGTCACTAGCTGATATACTAAGCTCAACCTGGGCGCCTTCGGGAGTTCGTGTTACAGCAGTAGGTTCAACGGCTGCAAATCTAAGATGGTGAGGTTCAGGTTCTGCCATAGTAGTAGTTGTTATTTCTCGACTTCAGCGAGGGAGATGTTGATGCGAATACCTTCTTTCATTGCTTTGATCTTCATGATGTTTCGGACACTTCTGATAACTTTGCCTTCTTTACCGATTACCATACCCATATCTTCTTTAGCCACGGTAACAATCAAGTGAAGCATGCCGTCTTCGTCTTTTTCTTCGATTGAAATAGCATCAGCGTTATCGACGATTGCTGCAATAATGAAGTGTAATGTGTCTTTCATGTATATTATTTTACGATTGCTGCAACTGTTGGGCTTGGCTTTGCGCCTTTACTTACCCAAAAGTTGTATTTTTTCATATCGATTTTCTTTTGTGTGTTGTCTGCGGTTTTGTTGTACCATCCAAGCAAGTCAATAAATCCGCCGTCGCGTTTACTGTGCTTTTCTTTCACAACGACACGGAATTTTCGCTCACCTTTTTTGCCTGTTCGACTTAGTCGTATAACAACTGCCATAATGTCCCCTATTGTATCATTATTTATCGATCTTCTCAAGAGCCTGTTCGGCTGCGAGTTCTTCAGCTTCTTGTTTGGAGTGACCGACCCCTTCTCCAACTTTTTCCTGGCCAATAAATACACCAATGGTAAAAGTCTTTGCATGAGCTGGGCCTTCTTCATTAAGTACTTTATACAGTGGTGAATTCTGTTTTTTTGATTGGACATATTCTTGCAAAAGACTCTTTGGATCTTTAAAGACTTTCTTTTGTACATACTCTTCAATGTGCGGGACAATTGTTTCGTGAAGGAATTTGTCCACAGACTCAATACCTTGATCAATAAAGAGCGCCCCAATAAATGCTTCAAAGGTGTTTGCTAAGATTGATTCATTTTCTCGTCCGCCGGATTCTTCTTCCCCGCGGGAAAGGTGAAGATACTGACCAAAGTTAAGTGTCTTTGCCTCTTTGGCAAGACTTTTGGTATTAACAACCAGAGACCTGAGGTTGGTTAAGATTCCTTCATCAAATTGTGGATAGGTTCTAAAGAGATGACTTGAAACGACAAACGAGAGAATACTGTCTCCTAAGAATTCGAGACGTTCATTGGATTCAATATGCTCTTTGGTCTCATTGAGATATGAGCGGTGGAAGAATGCGTGGTGGAATAATTGCTGGTTTTTAAATGTTGGTAGGTTTTGCATATGATAAGATGTGAGACAGAACTCCGTTGACAAATCCAGGGCTTGTCTCTGCTCCGAATTCTTTTGCTAGTTCAACTGCTTCATCAATGATAACATGTCCAGGCTCTTTTTGCTCGATGAGCAGTTCATAGATTGCCAGCCGCAAGATTGCCAAGTCTGTCTTATTAATTTTGGCGACAGGAAAGTCTGGAGCTGCTTTTTGAATATGAGCATCGATATCTTTCTGGTGGGCAATAATCTTTTTGGCATCAGCACTCACCACTTGTTCATGGAAATCTCTGCTAAACAACTCCTGAATTAGGTGTTGTCGTCTCTTGTGTCGTGGATCGTGAGAGCTTCTCATGCAATATACTGTTGTTTCTTGTAGTAACCACAGTTTGCGCAAATTTTGTGAGGCAATGTTGGCTTGCCACAATTTTCACACATGACTGGTTTTTGTGTAACGAGATGGATCTGTGCCCGTCTTTTTCCTTGACGTGCTCTTGAATGTCGTTTCTTTGGTTCTTGCGCCATAGGTGTATTTTACTGCATTGAGGCTCTTCTTGCAAGTCACAATCTCAAAATTGCTTATAATTGATTTTGAGACACCTTGACAAAAAGTGGCAGAGTAGCTAATCTATAGATTAGGAATGGATTCAGCAACCGAAACAGAAAATCAGTCTGTACCTCCCAATACAGACGACTCAGAACCTTCACCCGATCCTAAAAAAGTTCCCTTTGGTTTAGCATTAGTTATCGTGACGCTTCTTGTCATGGGATTACTTGTTATTTCGAGTTATCTTTGGAGCTTTTTTAATGCAACCCCTGATGGTGGAAATCCCCCAGCAGCAGTTTTAGAACAGACACAGTAATATTTCTTGCATCCTAGTCCGGGGAAATAATCTTTGTCGTCACTAGTGCTACTTTTTCTTCAAGTTTTGGATACGTTGCTAGTTGTGGGAAGATCTCTTGTGCCACATGTCGTGCTTTTTGAATCAGTTCCGCGTCAGAAAACGAAGCAACTTTTAGTTTTGGTATACCATGCTGTGCTGTGCCGTAGAGATTTCCAGGACCCCTAAGTTTCAGATCAAGCTCTGCTAGTTCTGCCCCTGAGTAGATTGTTTCCATGCCTTTAAGTCGTTGTGAATTCAATGCACTCTTACTATCGGTAAACAGCAGGCAATATGATTGTTTGTCTCCTCTCCCCACTCGACCACGCAATTGATGGAGTCCTGCAAGTCCAAATCGTTCTGATCCTTCAATCATGATGATGGTCGCGTTAGGGATATCAATGCCAACTTCCACAACAGGTGTTGCAACGAGAATGTCAAATTTTTTTTCTTTAAACGCCAGGAGTACGTCATCTTTTTCTTTTGCTTTGAGCTTTCCATGCAGTAGTCCAACTTTGATATCTGGGAAAATTTCTTTTTGTAAGCGTTCGTATTCATGCTTAACTGCTTTGACAGTGCTCATGCTTTCTGATGGCTCAATAAATGGACAAACGATAAAGACTTGAGAATCTGTCTCCTGTATTTGTTTACGAATCCATCCGTAAGCGCCGTCTCTTTTTTCAGGGGGGACAACCCATGTAATTACTTTCTTTCGTCCTTTGGGCATTTCGTTAAGGTACGACAGATCAAGGTCACCATACATGGTCAGTGCTACCGTTCGAGGAATTGGGGTTGCTGTCATGGTGAGCAGATGTGGATTCTTGCCTTTTTGTTTGATGATGCCACGTTGCTCGACACCAAATCGTTGTTGTTCATCAATGATGACAAGTCCAAGCTTTTCAAACGTTACCTTTTCAGAAAGCACGGCATGAGTACCTATGAGAATTGAGAACGGAGAGCTAAGAGCGGAGAACTTACTTGTTCCCGTAACCAACTCTACTCCTACCCCAAATGGTTCAAGCAGTTGTTTGATTGATTTGTAGTGCTGATTTGCCAAGATTTGCGTTGGTGCCATCAGTACTGATTGATAATCACTAAGATGAGCTGCATACATGGCTATTGCTGCAATGACTGTCTTTCCACTCCCCACATCTCCTTGCACGAGGCGGTTCATTGGTTTATCTTTGGCAAAGTCTGTGAGTATATCATCAATTGCTCTGGTCTGAGCGCCAGTCAGTTGGAATGGCAACGATGCGACAACAGTATCGATCTCTTTACGGTGTTTATCAATTGCATAGGGCACTGTTGTTTGTTTTGTTTTCCAGGTCTGCTTTCTTTTGAGGACAGACAACTGCATCAGGAAAAATTCATCAAAGGCGAGTCTTGCTCGGGCTTTTTCAGCGATTTCAAGGTTTGCTGGAAAATGGATTGTTTGGAGTGCCTCAGGGATTGTCATAAAATGATTCTGGTTCAGGAGTTCTTCTGGCAAATATTCCACTAATTCATCTTTATATTGTTCAAGCAGATTATAGATTTGGCGTCTGAGCCATTTTGAAGTAACACCGTGTGTCTCAGGATAGATTGGGATGAGTCGTGCTGTATGAATAGAACTTGTCGCTGCAGTATAAAAGATTTCGTACGTCGGTGCTGTCATTGTCAAAAATCTTCCACTTTGTCTCACTTGTCCTGACGCAGAGATTGTAGTGCTATTTGTAATGTTTTTTGTAAGATAGGGTTGGTTATACCATGTCAATTGCATTGTTCCTGTGTTATCTGTGATCAGCACTTTTTGCATCGATTTGATTCGTCCTCGACTGAGATATTGATTCTTGATATCCATGACGGTTCCCTGGACGGTAACTGTTTCTCCAACTTGGGCATCTGCAATTTTTGAAACTACGGAATAGTCTTCATAGCGGCTTGGAAGGTGCCAGAGAAAATCTTCAAGGGTTGTTATGCCAAGGTTTTCAAGGCGTGAGGCATACAGTTTGAAACTTCGTCCGGCTTGAGACACATTAGTTTGGAGAGTCATATTTCCTTATTATACATTGTCATCCAGGATGACATTTTCTATTACATCAAAGCTAGGTATGGAAGGACAGAGCCTGCGACGAGCGCAATGGCAAAGAAGATGACGATTGCTTTCCAAAACCAGCTACCTTTACGAAACATTTTCATAGAATTATTATATTGAATTAGGAATCAGGAAGCAAGAATTAGACAAAGACAATCTTTGCCCCTCGTCTCTTTCCTACTTTTAGGACACCCTCCTCTGCTATAGCATCATTGTCTGAAACTTTTTTATCGTTGATGGTTACTGCACCTTGCTCAATAAGCCGTCGTGCTTCCGTTTTACTGCTGGCAAAGTTTCCTGTAATAAGTGCTTCAAGGATAACTGTGCCTTTAGCAATGTTTAACTCACTCACTTCGTCCTCTGAAGTGATTTTTTGTTGGACTCTCTTTACAAATGCCTCTTTTGCCCGTTCTGCTGCTTCTAATCCACACAATTCTTCTACAATTTCAAATGCCAGTTCTTTCTTGATTGTCATTGGGTGCTCGCCTTTTTTCAAAGCTGCTTCTGCTTCGTTGACTTCTGTCATTGGTACATTGGTTCCAAGCGTGTAGTATGGAATGATCAAATCATCATTAATTGCCATGACCTTGGCATACATGTCTTCAGCTGTGTCATCAAGCCAAATTGCGTTACCCCAGGACTTACTCATCTTGCGTCCATCAGTTCCTTCAAGGATGATGTTGGTCATGATGAAAGAATCTTTCTTTCTGAGATCTTTTTGCAGCGTTCGTCCTGCTTGCATGTTAAAGGTTTGATCTGTTCCACCAATCTGCACATCGGTATCCAGATGATAACTATCGTATCCTTGCATGACGGGATAGAGTAGTTCATGGAGTCCGACTCGTTTATTTTCTTGCAGTCGTTTGCGGATAAGTTCTCGTCCGACAAAGTCCCCCGCTGCGAAGTGTTGTGTGAGTTTTACAATGTCGGTAAAGCTAAGTTTCTTAAGCCACTCGCTATTGTGCACGACTTTTACTTTAGAGAAATCTACAACTTTCTCTGCTTGTTTTTTGTATGTTTGGAAATTCTTTTCAATTTCTTCAGAGGTCAGGACAGGGCGTTCTGTATCTTTGTCAGACGTGTCTCCGATCAATGCCGTAAAGTCACCAATTAAAAAAGTAACGTTGTGTCCAAGGTCTGCAAATGCCTGCAATTTTCTAAGAGCAACTGCATGACCCAAATGAATCTTTGTCGAGGTTGGATCGATACCGAGATAGATGTTTAATGTGTCTTGTGAGCTGAGTCGTTTCTCGAGTTCTGATTTGTTGGAGATGATGTTAGCAACGCCTCTGGTCAATAATTCTTCTATTTTACTAGTCTTGTCCATAGCCAAAGTATAGCATATCTCTTGCGCTGATTTGCTATAATAGCTAGTACTTCTATGTTTAACAGGTCAATTCGTAGATCACGGCAACGACGGAAGTTCTCTGTTGATGCTACCAAACTCTTTACTGCAAGTAGGATACTTAAATATGCCTTTTTCGCGTTAGTTGCGGTGCTTATCGTGACGCCTCTTCTCTTCCTGTGGTACAGCAGAGATTTACCAAAGCCAGGGCAGTTAGTTGTCTCCAAGTACAATGACGCGACTCGTATTTATGACCGGGATGGTGAACTTCTCTACTCTGTCTTTCAAGATGAAAATAGAACCTATGTGAAGCTTCCTGAGATTCCCAAGCAATTGCAGCAAGCAACTATTTCTGTTGAAGACAAAGATTTTTACGAAAATAAAGGATTCTCCCCTGTTGCCTATCTTCGTGTTGTTAAAGATGTCATTATGGGGCAGGGACTTACTGGTGGATCGACGATTAGTCAGCAACTTGTTAAAAATGTGCTGCTTAGTAACGAGCGAAGTCTGCCTCGTAAGATTAAAGAGCTTATTCTTTCAATTCAAGTCAATCAAGCCTACAGCAAAGATCAATTGCTTGAATTATATTTGAACAATATTCCTTATGGTGGCGCAGCAATTGGGGTTGAAGCAGCAGCACAGACGTATTTTGGTAAGAGTGCTAAAGATCTTGATCTTGCTGAATCAGCATTTTTGGCAGGTCTTCCGCAAAGTCCGAGTGTGTATTCTCCATTTAGCGGCAACAAATATTATATTGATAGAACTGATGCTGTACTTGAGAGAATGGTTGAAGATGGCAAGATTACTAAGGCACAGCACAAGCAAGCGCTTGAGAAGATTAAAAAGTATGAGTTTACCAAGGCAAGCGCGACAGGTATTAAAGCTCCGCACTTTGTGATGTATGTGAAGAAATTGTTGGCAGATCAATTTGGCGAAAAGATGGTCACAACCGGTGGACTGCAAGTGACGACTTCACTGGATTACAAGATTCAAAAAGAATCAGAAAAGATTGTGAAAGATGAAGTTGAAAAGCTCAAAGCATACAAAGTCAGCAATGGCGCGGCAGTTGTTTCAGACCCGAAGACGGGTGAGATCTTAGCAATGGTTGGCAGCACAGATTATTTTGATACTGAAAATGATGGCAACTTTAACGTCGCGACTTCGACAAATCGTCAACCTGGTTCTTCGCTTAAACCACTTGTCTATGCTACAGCGCTTGAAAAAGGCTACACAGCGGCAACCATGCTGATGGATACGCAAACGGAGTTCCCAACGCCAGAGTCCAAAGATCCTATCTATAAGCCGGTTAATTACGATGGAAAATACAACGGTCCTGTGCAAATGCGTTTTGCTCTTGGTAATTCATTAAACATCCCTGCTGTCAAAATGCTGGCAATGGTTGGTATTGAGCCCGTTATGAAAAAGGGCTATGAGATGGGAATTGACGAATGGGAGCCGACTGCTCAGAATCGTGCTAATGTTGGTTTGTCACTGGTTCTTGGAGGACAAGGTACTTCTCTACTCCATGAAGTAACTGCTTACGGTTCATTTGCCAATAAGGGTGTTAGACAAGACCCTGTAACGATTTTGAAAGTCACTGATAAAGATGGTAAGGTCTTATATGAAAAAAAGAAGACAGATGGTAAGCGAGTGCTTTCTGAAGAAGTTGCTTTTATCATCTCTCATATGTTGCTAGATAATAACGCGCGTAGCATGGCGTTTGGTCCAAGCTCGTTTCTTGATATCCCAGGCAAAACAGTCTCTGTCAAAACCGGTACCACCGATTTGAAACGAGACAACTGGACAATTGGGTATACTCCTTCCTATGTCGTTGGTGTCTGGGTTGGTAACAATGACAACACGCCGATGAATCAGGCAATTGCTTCGGGTGTGACAGGTGCATCTCCTATTTGGAACAAGATCATGCGTTTTGTTCTTAAAGATGCTTCTGATGAACAACCTCAAAAGCCGGATAAAGTTGTTGCCATGCAAGTTGATTCGTTTGTGGGCGGCCTTCCTCATGGTGGGCAGCCAACTCGCTCTGAATACTTTATCAAAGGTACAGAGCCAACAGCGGAATCCCCTGTCTACAAAAGTAAAGACGGTAAAGAGTATTACGTCTTTAAAGAAGATGATCCTGTCTCAACAGATGGACAAAATCGTTGGCAACGAGGTATTGATGAATGGATTACACAGTTTCATAAAGACGACGAAAAGTACAATCCTCCAGAAGAGTTACGTGGCAAAAAAGAAGATAATCCAACTCCAACAGGACAAGTGCAAGGAGCTGAGACCTCTCCCACACCAGCTCCATAGAGTGAACTTTCCCGTAGGCTATTTCTTAGGATCTAGATTAATGGTATAATCCTCTGTATTATGAACAAAGAACAAAGTGGCTCTATGGGCGGTAATGTTATTGATTTGACAGCTGAGAGGAGAAAGAGGAGATCAACATTTGATCGGCCAGTGGTGATGATGAGGAGAGATGCCATTGATTGGGAAGGAATGCTCAGCGTAAAACCGTTTTATTTATTAGATGTAGCTGATAGGACAGAAGTGTATTCTGTGGATGAAAAAGATCGATTGCCTGGTGCAATTTTGGGTAATGTGCAGAAATTGTTTTCCAAGTTTGATAAACATGCTATCCCGGTCAAGGATCCTAATTATGGAGAGCGTGTACCAGTAGATGTTCTCTATCTTACACCACGACCAGGACTCGTTTCTCACATTAATTGCGTTACGATTAACCGTGTCCCTGATGAAACAAAGCTCTCTCCAGCTAGTCCACGACGGAGAGTTGAAGTCATTATTGACCATAAGTTTATTTCTCAGATAGATAAAACAACGGTTCTTCTTGATTATAATCCTCAAGAAGAGGGTTCTCATATACAGGTCTGGGGGCGAGAGCTTTTAGATATGTCTCCATTTTCGGCAACTGATATCGAACGATATCGTAATCTGGCAGGAGCTCGAGAGCGACGGCAAACTCGAGTGGATCAAAATGGTAAGTATAGAGATCTTACCAACAAAGAACTTCAACGCCTTGATAACCTTCTCTCTGATGTAGTTCCAATGCAAGTATAACGCTTCAAAATAATCCTTACGGCTTTCGTAGTTGGCAATTGGGAAGTGGTTGTTCCCCGATTAATTTCTTTTTTACTGCGTCAGTGATGTCATAGACAACGGTGGTAGGTGCGTTTGGCTCTGGTAATGTATCCTCTTCTGCTAAAATCCGTTCCGTCACAATGTTCTTCCTAACCAATCCCCTGAGCATCTCCCGAACGGATGATTTGAGAATAAGTCCACTAGAGCATGCTTGTGCGTCTCGTTCTTTGGGATCAAATCCTTCAGCTCGTCCAAGGACACAATGAACACAACGAATAAGTGCCTGTATTTGCACAGTAGATTTTGGTAACATTCCAGCTTCTTTTAAGTTGTAAATGGACTGCTCGGTGAGTTTGTAGTCAACTGTTCTACGAAGTTCCATGGGGGTATTGTAGCAGTGATCTAGATCTTTGGCAAGAATTATTTAATTGTGGCGCTGAATTTAGTATGTAGTGCTTGGGCAACCTTTTCTCGAATAGGAATAATATCTTGGTTGGTCAAGTTCTTTTGGTAACTTTGATACACAATATGAAATGTTCGTGTGTCCTTATATTTATCGATCAGCGTTACTTCCCGAATCAATGCATTCTGTTTTTGTATTGTTTCGATGATATCTCCGGTAAGGACATGTCCAGATGCAACGACTGAGAGATCTTCAACCAGTGCTGGATACTTGCTCAGTGGTTGATATTTTTTTGTACTAGTTGCATGCTCTAATACTTTTGCAAAGTCGAGGGAGAAGACAATGACATGTTTTTCCAAAATTCGAATCTTTCCTAGTTCTTCTTTATTCTGGTGCACAACGGCACTATTGTCGGTAGTATCAGGTGTCCATACCAGATCCGTGATTCCTAGATCTTGCAACAATTGCTCAATTACGCCTTTTACTTCATAGAAAGACGCACGCGGTTTTTTGACAACCCCTGCAAGTACTGGTTGTTCATTTGGTAAATCATGATGACGTGGTATATACACGTTTGCAAGTTCAAATATTTGGATGCTGTCATGATTTTTATTCTTTTTGGTTACTTCCAAGAGGCTTGGAACAAGTGTATTTCTCATATAGACCATGTCTTCAGACAGTGGATTGGCAATCGTTATAGCGTCTTTTATATCTCCATGATAAAGCTCTTTGCCGATCATTGGGTATGTGTACACTTCCGTAAAACCCCAATACTTCAACGCATTCTTTGTTCGATTCTCCCAATAGAGAGCGTCGTAAATGTTACTTGGTTTATCAATAAGCGGAGGCAGTAAACTTGGGATGTTATGATATCCATAGATACGAGCAATTTCTTCAATTAAGTCTTCAGGAATCTCCATGTCATGTGCTCTGAATGTTGGAGGTGTTGCCGTCAGTGAATCATTATGAATCGTAACAGCAAAGCCAAGGCCTTTAAGAATTTCAGCTGATTTCTTCAGTGGAATTTGCACACCAATGACGGTGTTAATTTGTTTTTCTGAAACAGTTATCTCTTTTACGACAACTTTCTTTGGATAGATATCAACAATTGGTGAAACAACTTTGCCATCAGCAATTTCTTCAAACAAAGCGATTCCATACAATAATGCATCTATCGCAAGTTCTGGATCAATTGCTTTTTCATTGAGAACAACTGCTTCAGAGCGAATACTCAGTGTCATAGAGGTTTTTCTCATATGCGTTGGTTCGTTGTTATCAATAAAGAAAAGAATTCTCTTTGTATCGTTTGTCACGACACTATTCTCAAGCCCCATGATGCCAAGTAAGTCAACAATTTCTCCGGCATCGTTTGTTGCAACAATATCTCCTCCCGGCAAGGTATGGGATTTTTTATCAAGTGTCAGTATTTTTTCTCCTGCCTTTGATTCTCTAATTGTCAGTGTTTTGGTATTGAGTCTATCGAAATCAAATACGTGGGTTGGATGTCCAATGACTCGCATGACATAGTTAGTAACATCAATAAGATTATTGAGACTTCGGATACCAGTTGCTTCTAAACGGTCTTTAATGATTGCTGGTGAGTTTTTGACCTTTACTTCCATGACAACTGCACAAACACGGTGAACTAGTTTTGGATCATTGTTGATTACGATTACATCCCCTGTCCTGCGGGATGCAGTTTTTACTAGAGGGAGTTGGGGGGATTTGAAACTTGCTTCAATTCTATTGGCATTAAGCACTGTTGCTGTTTCGCGGGCAAGCCCGACTACAGACATGAGATCAGGTCTGTTTGTCGTCACTTCAATATCATAGAGCCAATCATTTTTTTGCTTTTCAAGCCGCTCCACAGAAACACTTGATAACGAAAGCATCGAAGCGATTTGTTTCGGAGTTGCTTTTGTTTTGAGATGGTCTCTTAGCCAACTGTCTAAAATTTGAATATTCATATTAAAACTGTTTTAAAAAGTCTAGGTCATTTGCATAGAGTAAACGGATATCGTCAATTTGCATTCCTTCTCTCATGGTGAGTACGCGCTCTACTCCCCAACCAGATGCGAAGCCAGAATATTTTTTGGGATCAAGTCCGCATGCCTTAAGAACGTTGGGATGCACCATTCCTGCGCCTCCTAATTCAAGCCATCCTTCTTTGCACATTTTGCAAGCTTCACCATTTGGTAAGTTTCCTTTTCCATCACAAACTCCACAAGAGACGTCTGTTTCAAATGACGGCTCCGTAAATTGAAAATGGTAAGGTCTAATTCGTGATGTGCGTTTTGATCCAAAGTATGATTTTACAAAATAGTCAAGAACTCCCTTAAGATGTGCAATCGAAATATTTTGTCCAATGACAAGTGTCTCGAATTGATGAAACATTGGTGTATGAGAAACATCCGATTGCCGACGATACGTCTTTGCAATATTTAACATTTTAATCTCAATTGGTGCTTTCTGTCCTTCAGTTTGCGACTTTACCGCGCTTACCATTTCACGTATCTGACCTGATGAGGTGTGTGGTGTTAAGAGCATTGTCCCCTTCTTCGGATCTGGTTTATGATCAATAAAAAATGTTTCCCAGTCATCACGGGCAGGATGATTATCCGGAAAGTTAAGTGCGGTAAATGCGTACCAATCCCATTCTACTTCTGGGTATCGAACTCTGCTAAATCCAATTCTTTCAAAAATTTCTGTAATTTCAGTAATTGCTTGTGTTACCAGATGGGTATGCCCCAGTGATGGTCTTATGCCAGGCTCTGTAACATCAAGTGTGGTCTTTATTTTTTGTTCCTTTGCTGCACTCCCTTGCTGCATAAGGGCATTCTCAATAATTTGTTTGACTTCATTTGCAACACGTCCTACTTCTGGACGATCTTCTTTGGCAACTTTTGGTAAGCCTTTAAGCAGTTGAGTAAGTTCTCCATTTCTCCCCAAGAATTGAATACGTAGTTCTTCAAGCTCATCTTGATTATTTGTGTCTAAGATAAGAGATATAGCACTATTTTTTAAACGTAGCAATGATTCTTTCATATTGTTGTGATACTATTATACTATATGATTTCAGGTTTTTGGGCGGTGATTCTTTTCTTGCTGTTTCTTCTGATTGGATTTTACCTCCCTGGAAAATATTTTCTTTTTCGTCTCAAACTAAAACTTTCTTTTCTTGAAACCCTGTTTGTCTCGCTTGTCAGTGGTAGTCTTCTATTTACCTTTGTGACATATCTGTTGTCATGGCTGCATCTTGAGTGGTTAGTTTTCCCTTTTCTTCTTATTATCCTTGTGCTTGCAATCAGACAAAAGGCATTGAAGTTACCCGCTCTTGAGCAGAAGCATCGAATGCCGCTTTTTATCTTAAGTGCTTTTGTAATCATCTTTGCCTTCCCACAATTATCAATTGGTATATCGGGGGATAAGATCATGTATTCCATTGATGATCAGTGGCATCTCTCACTTATTCGTGAGATGCAAGTACATTTCCCGCCGGATGTCCCAACCGTTGCCGGAGCACAGTTACGGGGATATCATTTCTTTTATGATTTCCTCTTAGCGAAGATGGTGAGTTTAATTGGGTTTTCTCCATTTTCTCTTCATTTTCATTTGTTTCCTCTTGTTATTGCTGGCATGTGGGGACTGGGTGTCTATGTTTTATTGTTCACTTGGACCAAGAAAGTTATGACCTCTCTCATTGGAGTTTTTCTCACCATGTTTGCAGGAAGCTTTGCTTTTATCTATCATCTTCTTGGGTATCCCGAGCTTAATTTAGGCAACGCCTTTGTGATTCAACAACCTGCCTTATCACTCTATAATCCACCATTTTCTTTTTCAATTGCTATATTACTTCTTGCGTTGTTTTCGTTGCTTTCGTATTTGCAAACTCACAAGAAAGGCTTTCTTGGTCTCTTAGTTCTTTCAGGTGGACTTGTTGCTATGTTTAAGGTCTATGCTGGAATTGTGCTCCTTTCAGGGCTTGTTGTTAGTCTCTTAGCCGAAGTATGGAAAAAAAGATTTGGTTTATTATTTGCTTGTTTCGGATTGAGCATGTTGTTATTTATGACGTATGGCATACTTGTTGGTAATGCCGGGAGTCTGATATTTTTCCCTCTTTGGCCTGCTGAAAAATTACTGCAAGGTTTTAGTTGGTATGGTTACAACGAAAAAATATATACTTATACACACAACAATGTTTTGCTTGGAATTTTAAAAACGTATTCATATGGCTTGTTTCTTTTTATCATTGGTAATCTTGGCATACGACTCTTCGGTTTTATAGGTCTTGGCATCCTAGGATGGCAAAAGAAAAAACGACCTTCGGTGTTTGCACTTTCTCTTTCAGTTATGCTTCTTATCTCGCTTACTGTGCCGATTCTTTTTATTCAGACTGGCAAAGTCTTTGAGATTATCCAGATGAGCATGTACTATCTTTTCTTGTCCAGCTTATTTGCTGCCGTTGGATTTGGGTATCTGCTTTCATTGCGATTCCGTTTTAGTGGTGTGATCAAATCCATTACTGTCGTATTGTTTGTTGTTTTGACATTGCCATCAACTTGGTATATGTGGTATGCAGTCGTACATCCTCAAAATGTTCAATCCTTGTCATCCCCTTACCATCGAGCTCTCATGTTTCTTGAGCAACGTGGGCAATATACAGATACTGTTTTAGAGCTTTTTGCGTATTCAGCGCGTCAAGAAGATATCAGGCGTTGGTATGATAGCTCAACAATAACTGTTCCAATGCTTGCCAACAAGAGAAGTTACTTTGCTTCCTCGGCGCAAATAGGAGTTCCAAACAATGTGATTGATGCTCGTGTAGCTGATCTTGCTTTGGTACTCTCAGAGCAGGACAAACCTCGGATTGCAACCTTGCTTAAAGATAAACAGATACGATATATCTTTTCTGACAAAGAACATCCAGTCTTGCTTGAAATCCCAGGAGTTAAAGAAATATATAATGATGGTTATGTTATCTATGAAGTTCAGAAATAAATGGTTATCTTTCAGCGAGGATAAACGTCGTGTAGTTCTCCTGAACGTCTTGTAAATTATCTTCTACAATAGTTAGATCATAAATGCTTGCTAGCACTTTGGTGCTCATCGTTGCTATATTCTTAGGCAACTTTCTTTCACTCATTTTTTGAGCGACAAATGCTGGGTCCATAAATTCTCCTTCCCCTGAGATTTTTCCTATGTTAGGATATTTCTTCTCAAGATTATTCTTGCATTGAGCAAGTACCTGCGGATGTGTCATGATGGTTGTGATATCTTTAATCGTTGCATCTTTTCTCATCATCAGTGCATGGGCAATGGTGATTGTATATTGCTCAAGAATAGCAAATTTGTACTGTGCCATTGCTTCTAAACTTTCATGCACCCTGCCGCCTAGTGAATTATGAATCGCAAACTGTCCTTGATCAATCTTGCCTTGATGAAGGGCTTTGAGGACATTTGCTGACGTGAAGAGATATTCAATTTTGTAGTTAGTAATGTTCTTTTTTTTAAGATAGTTTAGTATTGCTTCTTCATTAAAACTTCCTTTTCCTCCTTGAATACCAATTGTTATATTTTCAGGTTTCATATTATAAATTTTGTGCTTTGTGCCTTAGGTAATGATCCATAATTACAAGTGCGCCCATGGCATCGACAATTGGAACAGCTCTCGGTAATACACATGGATCATGTCTTCCATGTGCTTTTAATATAACTGCTTTATTATTTGTATTCAGTGTCTGCTGCTCTTTCATGATTGTTGATACCGGTTTGAAAGCAACTCTGAAATGAATTGGTTGACCATTAGAAATTCCGCCAAGTGTTCCTCCTGCATTATTTGTTTTCGTTTTTACGTCACCATGGGCATCGGTATAAAAAATATCATTATGTTCACTGCCTTTGCTCTTAGTTCCTTCAAAACCTGAGCCGATCTCAAAACCTTTAACCGCATTTATTGATAACATTGCTTTGCCAAGGTCTGCTGAAATTTTAT
>JAHFKF010000016.1 GCA_023245475.1 Candidatus Levyibacteriota bacterium | reverse complement strand
TTTCAATATCTGCCTTTAGTTGTTGATTAATTTTGAGCTGATCTTGGCTCTTCAAAGCCTCATACAGCTTCTCAATCTTCTTGCCATCAGCTTGTGCCTTAAGAAGTGTTTTACTTAGGTTGGCGTTCTCATTTCCGAGCATTGCGGCATCTTTGACCTTTAGATCCCAATAGTAATAAGCAGAAATGCCAAAAGCAAGGAGCAGTACGATCACACCAGTAATAATAAAAGGACTAACCTTATGAAACAAAACGTGACGTGTGTATTTCACCTTCCTCACATATCAATTGTAGAGAAAGCAAAAACATAAAAGCAAGCAGAACAATAAGAGGCGCTTATCACCATTTGCAAAATTGAAGAGGTGTAGTATATAATAGTCTACATCAATGGCTAACCAAAAATCCTCAGATTATTCAGCACAACAAATCCAAGTTCTCGAAGGTCTTGAACCAGTACGCAAGCGCCCAGGTATGTATATCGGGTCAACAGATATCTATGGTTTGCATGAAGCGCTCCGCGAAATCATCGATAACTCAGTTGACGAAGCATTGGCTGGATACGCAAGAAATGTCTGGATTACTCTTAACCCTGATGGATCAGCTCAAGTCTCAGATGACGGTCGAGGTATTCCAACAGACGTACACCCAATACACAAGAAGTCAGCACTGGAACTGGTTATGACACAACTCCATGCAGGAGGAAAATTTGGCGGAGACGCGTACAAAATCTCAGGAGGTCTTCACGGAGTTGGTGCATCTGTTGTGAACGCATTATCTGATTGGGTTTGGGTTGAAGTACGTCGAGGACCCAAAGTGTATCGCCAACGTTACGAACGAGGAATTGTTAAGTCAGAAGTTGAAGTAGTCAAAGAATCTCTCATCGAACTGGATGCTGTCAAAAAGCTTACGCAAGGGACAACCACAACCTTTTTTCCTGATAGCAGTATTTTTACACATTTTATAGAGACAAATGAAAGTGGCAAACAAACGTTTGGTTGGGACTTTGATTTCATCAAAAAAATTGTTCGTGAACGTGCATACCTCGTACCAAAGCTGTACTTCCACATTTATGATAACCGCCAAGAACCTGTAAAAGAAATGAATTATTATTTTGAAGGTGGTATTGTCTCACTCGTCGAAAAGATGAATGACAACAAAGAAGTCCTGATTAAACCAATCTACATCAAAAAATCTGATGGAGAAGTACAGGTCGAAGTCGCGTTGCAATACAATGATTCGTACACAGAAAACGTTGAATCATACGTCAACGTTATCAACACAGTCAACGGGGGAAGTCACTTAACTGGTTTTCGCATGGCTCTGACTCGTGCCATCAATGACTATGGTAAAAAATCAGGAGCATTTAAAGCAGACATGGAACCGATGACCGGAGACGACACCAAAGAAGGACTGACAGCGGTTGTCTTTATCAAAATGCCACAGGACAACATCCAATTTGAAGGACAGACCAAAGGAAAACTTGGTAACTCTGAAATCCAATCAGTCGTCAACACAATTGTCAAAGAAGCGCTCACAACATACTTTGAAGAAAATCCATCAGAAGGAAAGAGAGTCCTTGAAAAAGTCTATCTCGCCGCCAAAGCAAGACTTGCAGCAAAAGCTGCCAAAGAAGCCGTTATCCGAAAAGGTGCGCTTGAAGGATCAACTCTTCCTGGAAAGCTTGCTGACTGTCAGGAGAAGAATCCTGCAATCTCAGAACTCTACCTCGTTGAGGGAGACTCCGCAGGTGGAAGTGCAAAGCAGGGGAGAGATCGAAAGTTTCAAGCTATCTTGCCACTTAAAGGAAAAATACTTAACACAGAACGGGCAAGACTTGATAAAATGATTGAACACGAAGAAGTGAAGAACATCATTATCGCGCTTGGTACCGGCATTGGTGACACGACAAACATGGAGAAGCTTCGTTACCACCGCATCATCATCATGACCGATGCTGACGTTGATGGAGAGCATATTGAGACGCTGATCTTAACATTCTTCTATCGTCATTTGCCGGAGATTGTGAAGAATGGTTATCTGTATGTTGCGATGCCACCACTATTTAAAGTGCAACGAGGCAAAGAAATTAGATATGCGTATACAGAAGAGGAACGAACAGTGGCAGTTAAAGAGTTAACCAAAGGGAATGCAAACATTTCCATCCAACGATATAAGGGTCTTGGAGAAATGAATGCCGATCAGCTTTGGGAGACAACCATGAATCCTGAAAATAGAATGCTCAAGCAAGTAACAATTGATGACACCGAAGAAGCTGATGCGACGTTTACTATGCTTATGGGAGACGCGGTTCCACCAAGAAAACACTTTATTCAGACCAACGCAATCACCGCGGAGCTGGATATCTAAGGGGCAACCCTTGTCATTGCGAGGAACGAAGTAACGAAGCAATCCCATCAAGATTGCCGCGCTCCTTTCAGTCGCTCGCAATGACGACGTTTGATGGGGAGGTGAATACAATATGGATATATCAAAACTAAAAACAGGAAAAGATGTCGAAAACGGTTTAGTCAATGCATTCATTGAAATTCCGCTCAACTCAGACATCAAATACGAACTTGATAAAGAGCAAGGAGTTATCATTGCTGATAGATTTATGTTTACAGCACAGAGATTTCCTTTTAACTATGGGTTCATCCCAAACACCTTGGGAGAAGATGGTGATCCACTCGATATCGTTGTCCTTGGAGATAAAACTCTCTACCCAGGAGTCGTCGTAGCAACACAAGCTATCGGACTTCTTGAGATGACCGATGAAGCGGGAGTGGACACAAAGATTATTGCTGTTCCAACAGCAAAGATTGATCCTGTATACGGCGAGTACAAAGATATCGCTGATGTGCCGGACGTAATCAAGAACAAAATTCGACATTTCTTTGAAACCTACAAAGCCCTTGAACCAGGGAAATGGGTCAAGCTCAAAGAATGGAAAGGTAAAGAAGTCGCACTTGAAGCTATCCAAAAAGCTTTAAAGTAGATGACACATTCACTCTCCTCGTAGGAGAGGGGCAGGGTGAGGTCTGCGGGATAAGATAAAACTTACCCGTGTAGACCTCATCCTAACCTTCTACTAAAAGGAGAAGGACGTAAGGAAATAAGTATGTCAGTAAATATTGGTAAATTACAATCAACAGATATTACACACGAGATGAAGAAATCGTACTTGAACTATGCGATGTCTGTCATCGTTGCTCGTGCGCTTCCTGATGTCCGTGATGGACTAAAGCCAGTACACCGAAGAATCCTCTTTGGCATGCATGAAATGAGTCTTACACACGCAGCAAAATACACCAAGAGTGCGAAGATCGTCGGTGAAGTCATGGGTAAATTCCATCCACATGGTGATGCACCAATTTATGATTCTCTCGTTCGTCTCGCTCAAGACTTCTCACTGAGGTATCCGCTCATTGACGGACAAGGAAACTTTGGATCGGTTGACGGTGACCCACCAGCTCATATGCGATATACAGAAGCACGTATGAAAGCTATCACTGCTGAAATGCTTGTTGATATCGATAAAGAAACAGTCGATTTTGTAGACAACTTTGATGCTTCAGAACGAGAACCTGTATATCTCCCAGCGAAATTGCCAAACCTCTTACTTATGGGATCAGAAGGTATTGCGGTCGGTATGGCAACAAAGATCCCACCACACAATCTGACAGAAGTTATTGATGCAATTAACCATGTCATTGCGAAGACAAAAGTTACTGATACAGGTATCTTTGATATGTCAGAAATAACAATTGATGAATTATTGGACTTTATCACAGGGCCTGACTTCCCAACAGCAGGAAGTATTTATGATATCAATGAAATTAAAAGTGCGTATGTCACAGGGCGAGGTAAGATTATTATCCGAGGTAAAGCAGAAATTGAAGAAATTAATAATGGTAAATCAGCAATCATTATCACTGAACTTCCATATCAGGTCAATAAAGCTTTACTTATCGCCAAAATTGCTGATCTTGTTAAAGAGAAGAAACTTGAAGGCATTTCTGATCTTCGTGATGAATCAGATCGACGCGGGCTGCACATTTATGTTGAACTTAAGAGAGATGCTTCACCCAAGAAAGTGCTCAACAATCTCTTTAAACTTACTGCACTGCAAACAAGCTTCCCAGTAAACATGGTTGCGCTGGTTGATGGCACACCTCAGACACTTAATCTCAAGTTAATCCTTGAAGAATACCTCAAGCATCGATATGCTGTCATCCGTAAGCGATCAGAATTTGAACTGCGTCAAGCAAAGGCAAGACTGCACATATTAGAAGGTCTTAAGATCGCCGTTGATCACATTGATGCCGTGATCGCAACCATCCGTGCTTCTAAAGACCAAGAAACAGCAAAAAAGAATTTGATGGAGAAATTCTCTCTTAGCGAACTGCAAGCAACAGCAATTCTTGATATGCAGCTGCGACGCTTGGCTGCTCTTGAAAGACAGAAGATTGAAGACGAATTGGCGATGGTCAGAGAAACGATTGCATACCTTGAAGATCTGTTGGCACATCCTGAAAAAATCTTGAGTGTTATCAAAACAGAACTTGCAAAGCTTAAAGAAAAATATGCAGATCCACGCCGCACCAAAGTTTTTAAGAGTAAAGTAGGGGAGTTCTCAGAAGAAGATCTGATTCCAAATGAGCCAACAGTGATTACCCTGACCAACACTGGATACATCAAGAGGCAATCAATGAACAGTTTCCAGACCCAGCACCGTGGTGGCAAAGGTATCACTGGCATGAAAGTTAAAGACGAAGATGGCATCTTCCATATCCGTTCAGCCCAAACCCATGATAATATCTTATTCTTTACCAACAAAGGAAAGGCATATCAACTGCGAGCATACGAAATCGCGGAGAGCAGTCGAACCAGCAAAGGCACAGCAGTTGTAAATCTACTCAACATTGAAGGCGGGGAGAAAGTAGAATCTTTTATCGTTCATGGTAAATCAATCACAACTGGATATGTCTTCCTCACAACCAGAAATGGAACGGTAAAGAAGAGTAAACTTGAAGAGTTTTATCATATACGACGCAACGGTATGATCGCAATTAAACTTGATGATGGAGACGAGCTCGTATGGAGCAACATCACAGACGGCAAAAGTCATGTCTTACTGGTCACTAAAAAGGGTAAAGCTATCAAGTTTTCTGAAGATGAAGTACGACCCTTGGGACGAGCTACAACGGGTGTCCGAGGAATCAAGATTGATAGCACAGACCAAGTCATCGGTATGGCTGTTGTGACAAAAACGGACAAATCAGCACTCCTGGCAATCATGGAAAATGGCCTTGGAAAGAAAACTCCTGTTGACCAATTCCCTTTGCAAGGTCGAGGTGGACAAGGTGTGAAGGTTGCTAAAGTTACTCCACGAACAGGTCAAGTTGCTGTAGCGCAAGTGGTTCCAACAAATTCTGAAGAAGTAATCATCACATCAGCTCGTGGACAGATAGTTAAATTGCCAATTAATCAAATTCCAAAATTGTCTCGTGATACGCAAGGGGTTATCCTTATGCGGTTTAATAACGCCTCTGATAGAGTTGCATCCGCAACTTGCATCGAGAAGCAAGTTACTCTTGCGTAATTCTTACTCATCTATGATGTTCTCTTAACATGCAAGGTCTACTATAACAGTGTCATTGTGAGGCGCCTGAGGAAAGTCGGTAATCCTTTAGGCTTCAACCCCCTAAAGGCCTGCGTGACTCTCTTACTAGCGCCCGCAGTGACCCTTATTATGATCACCGCATTAGTACTTATTCTTATCCTCTTATGGTTCCTTGGCTACGTCCGCATTGATGGATTGTATATCCCCGACGTCGTATTGTTTTCGATTAACAACCAACCCATTACACTGTGGAGTGTCCTGATTTTGCTTATCGTTTCGTGGGCTGTGAGCATCTTGCCAACTCCTATCAGAGAGATCGTTGCAATACTGCTTATTATATGGGTGCTTTCTATTTTGGGAATTATTTCAATTAGTGGCATCGCACTATCAAACATCTTAGTGATTGCCATAATTGTTGGCATCATTGCCTCACTATTCAATCGCAGTAGCGTCTAGTATAATAAACTTGATGAAACTTAATGGCCATGAGATTGCAGAGAAAATCTACTATGATCTTTTGAAAAGAGTCGAAGCGTTACAAAAGAAAACTATCATACCTCATCTTGTCGTGATACTCGTTGGAGAAAACCCCGCATCAGTTGCCTATGTAAATCTTAAACAGAAAAAAGGTGAAGAGATCGGTGCAAAAGTAACCATTCTTCGTTACCCCGAGACGGTGACAACAAATGAATTAGTAGAAAAGATAAAACTCCTTAATGACGATCCATTCGTCCATGGTATCCTAATACAAAGGCCATTACCCGAACATCTTGATGTAGAAAAACTTGAGCTAACAACTGCTCCTGAAAAAGACATCGATGGCTTTCACCCTGACTCTCCGTATACACTGCCATTACCATTGGCTGTTGTGAATGTGTTGGAGGAGGTGTATTATCCTTCGAGTGAGCTCAGCGAATCGAGAAGCATACATGTTCTCGACTCAACGTCGTTTCGCTCGAACAATAAAGACTTTATAGCATGGTTGAGCCAACAAAACATTGTCCTTCTCGGCAAAGGACCCACAGGTGGCGGGCCAATTCTTGCCCATCTCACAACCCTTGGCATCACACCCACCGTTATTGATCGTAAGACCCCACACCCTGAAGAGATTATGAAACAAGCAGATATTATCATTGCTGCAACCGGACGGGAGAATATGGTCACAGCAGACAATATCAAGAAAGGTGTCATACTGGTCGGCGTCGGAGTACTCCGCGGCAAAGATGGCAAACTCACGGGCGACTATAACGAAGAAGAAATCAAAAATATCGCAAGCTACTACACACCAACACCCAAAGGAGTTGGCCCCATCAATGTCGCACTTCTTATGCAAAACCTCATCACCGCCGCAGAGAGACAAACATTAAAATAATTATTAAAGATTGTGGTAGAATAAAAGCATACATAATTGGACTTTTAAATGGTAACGAGAGCTACATTAAAACAGGTTGCTAAAACAAAACTACAAGCTGCAAAGATACTGCACGCTGCTGGCGACTCTGAAACAGCAGGGTATTTGTTAGGATATGTCGTTGAATGCTCTTTAAAAGCAGCAATTTGTAAAACGCTTAAGTTAGTTGAGTATCCTGATACAGGTCAACATACAGGCGTGTTTGCATCACATTCACTAGATCGATTACTTATTTTGTCAGGACATTCACGAGAAGTTGAATTAACAAAAAATCAAAACTTATTTAACAACTGGTCAATTTTGACTAAAGACTGGAAACCTGAAATACGTTACAATGTTAATACCTATGCAACAAACATTATTGCTGATAAAATAGCTGCCTTAGAAGATCCTGATGATGGATTCTTTACTTGGATTAAAAAAAGGTGGTAAACATGGATAACATAATAACAAAGTTTAATACTGTATTTAGAAATATAAAGAAAGAGAAAGGTTCAGATTTTTACTTATTCATGGTCTTAAGAATGGATGAGTTTACTGACAAATGGTCTGTTGTTGTTTCGGCACCATGGAATACTTCTAAAAATCAGCATGGATCATTTAGGTACATTGCGGAAAAGATTAGAGAAGTTCTAACACCTGAAGAGATATCTACCATTGCTCGAATCGGTACATTTCTCCCTGATGAACATTTAGTTACATTATTTAACCAAGCTGTACGAGTAAGGGATGGCGATCCTGTTAAGTTAGAAAATAGAAAGATTAATGGATATTTTGTCCACGAAGCGTATATCTTTGAATCGATACCATTTAAGGATATCAATATAACTACAGAAGCGAACCCCACAACATGACAGAGTGTCTTCAAGAGATAACCACCAATATTGCTTCTTGACAGCAGATTGCATTTTTCCTAAAATAGACCAAGATTTAGGAAAAATAAAAGCAAATCGCTGGTAAAAAGCCTAAATTTTCATCAAATATGGACAAACAGTCAAAATATGTAAAAGTCGCTTCGTACGAAGGCAAGAAGGGAGAAGTTAAAAAAGTTGTCCTTCTTTACTCTGGAGGCCTTGATACTTCCGTTCTTCTTAAATGGATCCAAGATGAGTACAAAGCAGAAGTTATTGCTTTGACTATTGACGTTGGTCAAGTTGTCGATGACTTAGAGAAGATTAAAGCAAAGGCATTAAAGCTCGGTGCTAGAAAAGCATATGTAATTGATGCCAAAGATGAATTTGCTAACGAATATATCTCCAAAGGGATTAAAGCAAATGCAAACTATCAGCACCGTTATCGATTAGCAACAGCTCTTAGCCGCCCACTCCTAGCAAAGCTTGCAGTTACAATTGCCGCACAAGAAGGAGCAGATGCTATTGCTCACGGTTGTACAGGACGAGGCAATGACCAAGTTCGTATTGAAGGATCTGCCCTTGCACTTAATCCTGATATCAAAATTATTGCCCCAATTAGAGAATGGAGTATGGGACGTCTTGAAGAGTTGGACTACGCAAAGAAGCATGGCATTCCTGTCACACACACCAAAGAAAAACCTTACTCTTATGATGAAAATATGTGGGGAAGTTCAGCAGAAGGTGGCGAAATTGAAGACCCAGCACTCATCCCGCCGCTTGATAAAATTCTTGCTATTAATAATCTTCCTCAAGATGCGCCTAATACACCAGAGCTTATTACACTGGAATTTGTCAAAGGTATTCCAGTATCCCTCAATGGTAAGCAAATGAAACTTTCAGAGCTTATTATGAAATTAAATGTAATTGGTGCAAAGCATGGAGTAGGGACTAATATTCATATTGAAGATCGTGTCGTTGGTATGAAAATCCGAGACGTCTTTGAAGCACCAGCTGCAGAAACTATTATTACGGCACATGAGAAGCTGGAACACTATGTCTGTACTCGAACTGAAAATGAATTTAAGGCAACCGTAGATCAAAAATGGGCATACCTCTGCTATGGAGCATTGTGGTATGAACCACTCATGAATGACTTAAATGCATTTATTGATAGTGTCAACCAAAAAGTAACCGGGAAAGTAACTGTGCAATTATATAAAGGAGTTGCCCAAGTTATGGCACTTGAGACTCCAAATACAATCTTTGAAGAAAAACTGGCAACCTTTATGGTATCTGAAGGGCTTAACCAAAACGCTTCAGCTGGATTTATTGAACTATACACATTGGCAATGAAGCTTGCGCAACGAGCAGAGAAGACGGCACTCATCTCAATTGGCAAGAGAGAAAACAAAGTAAAACTATTGCCTGCAATTAAAAGTCTCCATGACATGAGTTACAAAATCTATGCTACCTACAAAACACATAAATTCTTAAAGACTAATGGCATCGAGGCAATAGCAGTGAACAAAGTCTCTCAACCACAGCTTAAACCAAATCTCGGCGACCTGCTCGACGCAAACAGATTTGATCTTATCATTAATATCCCTATGGAAAAAGAAGTGACACAAACCGATGGGAAAGTAATCAGAAAGAAAGCCGTTGAACACAACATTCCGCTCTTTACCAGCGTTCCTGTCGCACAAGAATTTATTGAGAAACTGAAAAAAGCTAAAGTGTAATGAAGCACACAGTAATCAAAAAAATCCTCGTTTGTAAGCCTCTGTATTTTGCCACCCTTAATTATGCAATAAATCCCTGGATGAAGCCTGGAACAATCGACGGCAAGAAAGCAATGCAGCAATGGGAAGAACTTATTAGAATATATAAAGACTTAGACGTCACAATAGAAACTATCGGCCAACACAAAGGAGTTCCAGATATGGTCTTTGCCACAGATCAGGGAATTGTCAAAGGCAACACCGTACTTATGAGTCACTTCCGCCATCCTGAGAGGCAAGGAGAGACTAAATACTATGAGAAGTGGTTTACCGATCATGGATACACTATTCATCACCTTCCTAAACACATCTTCTTTGAAGGCAACGGTGAAACGTATTTCTGGAATGATATTATTTTCCTCAGTACGGGGTACCGAAGCAGTGAAGAGACACCGCAAGTGCTTGAGCAAATCTTTGATAGGGAAGTCGTGCCAGTTCATGTCATTGATCCTGAGTTTTATCATCTTGATATGAGCTTTTTGCCGATTAATAAAGAGACAGTCTTTTATTATCCAGAAGCGTATGATGAGCAGACACAACGCATTCTCAAGGAAAGAATCCCAAATCTTGTGGAGTTTAGTAGGGGAGAGGTCGAAGGATTTGCAGCCAATAGCGTCGTGACAGATCATCATGTCGTCGTCCAATCAGGAAATAAAACCTTTGAAGAAAAACTTCACAAACTTGGTTATGAAATCCATCCTGTAGATTTATCTGAGTTTAAGAAGTCGGGTGGAGGCATTCACTGTTTGACGAATATTTTGGAGTAGTTATTTAATCCCGAGGGCTTTTCTTCCATTCACTGTGGCAATTTTTACTAATTCATCAACATCATAAAAGTGTGACGCTTCAAGAAACGCATGTAATTCTTCCCACATACTGCCATTAATAAATGGCTTGTAGATGTCAGCAATATTATCTGTACCGAGAGCAACGGTAATCCCAGCAGGAACCATTTCATCAACGGGGGTTAATGCATTGTGGAAGGGCATGAGGGTTTCATTACGTCTGGTATCAATCCACCCAAGAGGACTTGCAACCATCATCAGATCTGCTTCCTTCATAAGCGCATAGAGTTTGTCACGATATTCTTTGGGATGTGCACCAATAGAAATACCATGAATCCCTACAACTTTGCCTTGCATACCATGTTCAATTGTTTTGTTAGCTAAAAGCGCTGTGCCTTCTTGATGAGGATCATTCAATTGATCAATATGAATATGCGCCATTTTTCCCATCCGTTTTGCCGTATCAAGCAAAATATCAATATGCTCTCCTTCATGTCCTTTATCTTTCTCAGGAAGACCACCAATAATATCAACAAACTCTGCTCCCAACTCAAACCATTTACGTGCCTTGGGTGTCAGCACCCCATCATACACTTGATTAATATATTTGATTTGCAAATCATTTTTGTATTTGTCTCGAATTCTTACTGCTGCTTTTATCGCCCTATCTTGGACAATATCATCAACGTCTATAAAGGTTCCCACTGCCGTAACACCTTGCTCAAGCATCAACTCAACTGATTGTGCCATCCGATCATAAATGGTATCAACGGTTGCTTCCCGTTTGCCTTCTTCAACAAGCTTCCATTTTTCTTGTAATGTTTTCCCCGTATATGCAAAATTTTCTTCGGTGATCGTAAAGGATCGATCAAAATGAGCATGAGCATTGACCCAACCACCGTTTTCTTTGATTTTTTGGAGAAGTACTTGCTTTAAGTCTAAATATGATACTTTTTTCTGCATAAAAGGTTGCGTTTTAATTCTTTGTCTAGTATATTGCCAAAAAACTAAAAAATCAAGCAGTAGTTGCCAAACAAATTTTTCGCTGTATAATAGATCCATGCAAACATCCACAATCAAAGAAGTACTGATGTGTCGCCCTCTTTATTTTTCTTCCCTTGATTATATAATTAACCCCTGGATGCAACCGGGAACAATCGATCAAAAAAAAGCAATGCAGCAATGGGAACACCTCGTTAAAATTTATACAGACTTAGGTATCACTGTGCAAGTAATTGATCAAGTTAAAGACCAGCCAGATATGGTCTTTGCCACAGATTCAGGATATGTCTTTGACAACAAAGTATTGTTAAGTCGTTTCCGCCACAAAGAACGTCAAGGCGAATCTCCTCACTATAAGAAATGGTTTGAAGATCACAATTATGAAATCGTTGATTTGCCAGAACATCTGTACTTTGAAGGCAATGGGACGATGTACTTTTGGAATGATAAATTATTTGTTGGAGTAGGGTACAGGACAGATCGACCAATGTGTCAGCAACTACAAAAACTCTTCCCAGACATTGAAGTGATTGAACTTGATGCAGCAGCCCCTGCTTTTTATCACTTGGATATCGGCTTTTTCCCATTGGATAAGGAAACAGTTTTCTATTACCCAGAAGCATATAGCACAGAGAGTCGTAACCAACTAAAAAAGCTCATCCCTAATCTGATAAAACTATCTGAAAAAGAGATGAAAGGGTTTTGTGCTAACAGTGTTGTTACGGGGAAGACTGTTATTCACCAACAGGGTAATCCTACCTTTCAACAAAAACTGATGGAACTGAACTATAACAGTATTGAAGTTGATCTCTCAGAGTTCAAAAAATCTGGAGGAGGCATTCACTGTTTGACAAATATTTTGAAATCAGTATGAGCAGCACTGTCCGTACACCTTTTTACGATCCTACAAAAACATATCAGGAAAACTACGAACATGGACCATTTGGAGCATTTGCGAATGGGGAAGTCTTTACAGAAAAAGGTGAACCCCAATACAAGCATCTTGGACACAAAGTATACTTACCATTTGGCATCCCGGCAGGACCTCTTCTTAATGGCAATTTTGTCAAAGCAGCACTGGACAAAGGCTTTGATATCCCTGTGTATAAGACAGTACGCACCAAGAAATATCCCTGTGCCCCATGGCCCAATGTCCTTGCAGTCAAGATAACTGACAGATTAACTCTTGAAAGGGCAGAAAAAGGACTTGTTGCAGACCATCATTATAAACAACCCTTATCGATTACTAATTCATTCGGCGTGCCGTCCTATGATCCCGAGCAATGGCAACCAGACATGCAAAAAGCTGTAGAATATGCAAAGAAAGGCCAAGTAGTTGTTGGCAGTTTTCAAGGGACTACCTCTGCCGGAGGCAATGTAGATGAGTACATCAACGACTTTGCATTCGCCGCACGACTGGTCAAAGAGACAGGAGCAAAGATTCTTGAAGTAAACTTGAGTTGCCCCAATGAAGGAACAGCCCATCTGTTGTGCTTTGATTTGCAAAGAACTAATTTGGTAGTGGAAGCAATCAAAAATGAAATAGGGGACACACCTCTGGTTATCAAAATTGCCTACTTCGAAAAGGATGATGCGCTTGAGAAACTAGTCACAACAGTTGGTTCCAAAGTACAAGGCATTGCAGCAATCAATACCATTCCAGCCAAAATCGTTGATGAACACGGAGAGCAAGCACTTCCCGGAGCAGGCCGCGCACGAAGTGGCGTCTGCGGACACACAATCAAATGGGCTGGGGTTGAAATGGTACGACGATTAAAAACATTACGAGAGAAACATGACCTCTCATTTTCTATAGACGGCGTCGGAGGAGTGACCGCACCAACTGACTACATGGAGTATAAAATTGCCGGAGCAGATGCTGTCATGAGTGCAACAGGTGCAATGTGGAACCCCTTCCTCGCGGAGGAAATAAAGCTTTATGGCGTCTAAGTTTTCTCCCTCGGTAGTCATTTTTATCATCACGAGTTGTCTCTTTACAATCGTTTCGTTTAGCCTAGTCAGTTATATTGCTGCGACGGATCTGATTCGATTTGATGTCCGAGCCTTCTACACAGGAGCTGTGATGGCAGCACATAACGTTACGACAGGATTCTATGATCCAACAGTTCAATACACCTGGCAAAAGCAATTCTTTGCCATACCAGATCAAACATATCTTTTACCTTTTGTTTATCCATCATTTGTCGCATTACCGATTTCAGTAATTGCAAGCTTGCCGATTGAACTATTTTATAAAGTTGTGGCAATTGCAGATATCTTCCTGTTGCTCTGGACATTTTTCATTCTCTTAAGAACGCTTAAGCTCTTTTCAGATCCCGTACAAACGGGGATTGCCTGTTTGCTGTTTTTTAGTTTCTTACCCCTCTGGGAATCAGTTATGCAAATACAACTGACGCCGATATTATTTTTTGCTTTTATTGTAGCCTGGGCTGCACAAAAGAAACACCACAATTTTCTTGCGGGAGTAGCATTATCATTGCTATTGGTAAGACCGCATCTGATCATTGTCCCAGTCATTGTACTCATCTATAAGCAGCAATGGCGAACACTTGCAGGGATAGGAGCAGGAGGAATCATATTGCTCTTTCTCTTTGCTTGGACGACGGGGATAGCATCTGTTTTTACCTACCTTCACGTACTGCTCAACTATCAATCTTTGGCCGGCATGTATGATCAACCGCATCTTGAAGCAACGCTCAAGGGATTTCTTCATGCGATAACGCACACACGAGACTTAGGACATATTTTGCCCGCATACATATTTCTATCTGGAGGGATACTGATATTACTTTTACGAAGCTTAAAAGGCACAATCAATACTACAAAGCCAAGCTTCGATATCCAATGGTCACTCATCATCGTGACAACAATACTTACCAGTCCGCATACGTTGTTTCATGATGTGCTACTTCTTATGCTACCAATACTTATTTTAGTACAGCGACTCGTTGGATATCTTAGCAAACGATCTGTCATGCAATGGAAACTGTGGTGTGTGATTTACGGAGTATTCTTCTTTGAATTACTCAGTGGCATCTTTCGATCATATCCAGTGATGCTCGTGCCATTAATTCTTAGCATCTTTGGGCTACTTATGTGGCAGCTCAGACAAGAACAAGCAAGACAATCGTTGCATGCTGTATAATCAATCTATGAGCTGGATTATCTATGCCATTGGTGCTATTTTTTCACTCGGCATTGCCGATTTCTTCCGCAAACTTGGTTCGTCTATTAAAGATCCTTTCGTTAGCAATTTACTATTTCAGGGTGCAGGTTTTGTGACAGCAACCATTCTTTTTTTGTTCTTTAGTAAAAAGTTTGAAGGAGATCCTCGTGGGATGATATTTGCCATTCTTGGAGGCATCTTTATTTCAATCTTCACTGCTTTTTCATTTAAAGCACTTGCTGTCGGACCTGGCGTCTCTACTGTTTTGCCCATCATGAGAATTGGTGGAGTGATGCTAGTTGTACTTCTTGGCATTGTGCTCCTCAGAGAAAAACTAACGTGGAACATTGTCCTTGGTCTAATCTTCGCAAGTTCAGGAGTGTATCTTCTGTTTCTCAACAAATAATCTACGCACAGAATAAAGAGTATTAATAGAAAAGGTGCTTTTTTAGATAGAAAATAGACTTGACAATAATAGTATAAATACTTAGACTAAGCATATGAAACAATCAAATCCCCCCGTAACACAAAAAGACTTTGAATCATTCCTTAAACGCCATATGACCACAGATGAAGTAAACAAGATGCTTTCTAAGTACACAACAAAAGAAGAATTTGAAAAGGAAATCAATAACTACCCCACAAAAAAAGAATTAAAAAAAGCGTTGGCTAACTATACTACAAATGGTAAGCTAAGAAAGTTTGAAGAACATCTTGGACAGAAACTGAATGATAGTGAGAAAATGTTTTTTGCATTGATCAGTTTAAAGTTTGAGGAAATGAACGACCACTTTGCAAATCTACTCACAAAGAACAATAGTCGAATCTTGACACTTGTTGACCCACTTCTCAAAGAACTTGAAACAAGACAACAGGACAGAGCAATCGCAGCTGAACAATCAATCAGAGTACAAGCTAGTTTAGATAATCATGAGCATCGACTGAGAATCATTGAACAATCATGAACTTTCAAACACTTAAACAACACTACGTCGATGGATTACTTGAAACCAAGGCTTTTCTGGTAAAGTCTATCGACGAAGAGCCTTTTACATTACGAAGCGGAAAACAGTCATACCTTTTTCTTGATCACAGCCGTGTTGCATCATCTCCAACTGCATACAAAGCCTTTATTGATATAATGATTTATCTAGTGCAACAAGCATACGCAGAAAAGGAATTTATTCTCTGCAATGTTGACTCGAAAATCAGCGCACAAATGGTTGGCTCAGTTGCATATTTGCTCAATAAACCTCAAATTATTTTTAAATCCAAAAAACTGACTGCCATAGAGAAGGGGACACAACGACAAATGACAGGAGATGAAAACTGGGATATGCCGGTCGCAATTCTGGACGATGTCATGACCGGGGGGGATGGTACCGCTAAAAATGTCGCTGATCTAGTTACCGAGAACTTTCCTAACATTAAAGATATTCAACTATTTGTGGGCTTTATAAGAAATATCAAAGAGAGTACATATAAGACACATCATGTCTTGACTCGTGATGAGCTTATTGCTATCGTATGGGGACAATTATCGTCCGCACAAAAACAAGCAGTCGACAAAGAAAGGAGTATGGGATGAACTTTCAACAAAAATTAGATAATCTTATTGCTAAAAATAATTCTCTTGTTTGCGTAGGGCTTGATTCTGATTATACAAAACTTCCCCAACATCTCAAGCAATTAGGATTTGCACAATTTGTCTTTAATAAAGCGATCATTAATGCGACCCATGATCTTGCCTGTGTGTACAAACCCAATCCAGCATTCTATGAAGCATATGGCGAGCAAGGTATTCGAGAACTCAAAATGACCTGTGACTACATTAAGGAAACGTATCCTGAGATACCAATTATCATTGATGCCAAACGTGGAGATATTGGCAACACCAACGAAGGCTATGCAAAATATGTCTTTGATTACTTAGGAGCAGACGCGATAACAGTCATGCCATATATGGGCATTGAATCGCTTTCTCCATATTTTAAACGGGAGGACAAAGGGATCATTGTTGGATGCCACTCATCCAACCCAGGTGCAAAGGAATTTCAAGAACAACTTGTCATCCCGAACTCGTTTCGGGATCCAAAATCAAAGAGAGAAGAGATGCTGAAACAAGTTCAGCATGACAAAATAAAGCCTCTTTACGAGAAAGTGGCAGAGGAAGTCATGAAACAATACGGCTCTAACCCCAATACCATGATGTTTATGGGAGCAACTTACCCTGAACAACTTACTGAAATCCGAAACATAGTAGGGGATATGACACTCCTTGTTCCAGGTGTAGGCTCACAAGGGGGAACTGTCGAGGCAACCGTCACTGCTGGACTGAATAGCAAAAAATCTGGTATGATGATCAATGCTTCTCGCAGTATTATCTTTGCGTCAAGCGGAGAAGACTTTGCTGAAAAAGCACGAGAAGAGGCACAGAAGTTGAGAGATGAGATAAATCTTTATAGACATTAAATTGTCATTGCGAGGAGTGTAACGACGAAGCAATCTATAATCTATATTCGTTGAGATTGCCACGCTACGCTCGCAATGACAAAAGAAATAAATTATGAACAACAGAGCACTCGAACTACTCAAACAAACAGGAGCAATCTTTGCAGATAGCCATTTTGTCGGCACATCAGGCAAACACTTTGATACGTATATCAATAAAGATGCGCTGTATCCGCACACAGATGCCGTCTCAGAAATGGGCAAACTCTTTGCAGAGAAAAGTAAAGATTTGGATGTTGACGTAGTCGCAGCTCCTGCACTTGGAGGAATTATCCTTGAGACATGGACTGCTTATCATCTATCCAAACTAAAAGGCAAACAAATTCTCGGCGTCTATACAGAAAAGGACGTAGATAAAAACCAAGTATTCACCAGGGGCTATGACAAACTCGTTGCTGGAAAGAATGTCCTGATCATCGAGGATCTGACACAAACAGGTGGCTCAGTCAAAAAGGTAATTGATAGCGTACACAAAGCAGGAGGGAAGGTATCCGGAGTCTGCGTCATGGTAAATAAAGATCCACAGATTACTTCAGCAACAATTGGTGTACCCTTTTCATACCTAGCAATACTGGAAGTCCCATCATATGAAGAAGCAGACTGTCCACTCTGTAAACAAGGCATTCCAATAGATACACGAGTCGGTCACGGCAAGAAATACCTCGAATCCCTAAAAATGAGTTCTTAAGGATTGACAAGCAGAAGCATTCAATCCACAATAGACTAATGTCAAAAAAGAGTAAAAAATATAAAAAACTACAGAGATACCAACTAGTTCTTCTTGTGGGAGTAATTATTGTTCTCCTAGCAATTATATTCTATGCCCTTCTTACAAAGGATAATTCCCTCTCACAAGCACGAGCAGAGAATCCACAACCCCTAGGGCAGTCTAGTGGGTGGAACTTGCTCTTTACTGATGAATTCGATGGAGTAGCCCTAGATAACACTAAATGGGTAACCTGTTATGCATATAGCTCAACGGACGATGGATGTGGGCACAGCAACAACGAAATTGAATGGTATTTACCCAAAAATGTACAAGTTAACAATGGTACAGCAAAGCTTATCGCCAAAAAAGAAACGTATAATGCGCCTGATGGAAAAACATATAACTACACGTCTGGTATGATTACCACGGGAAGAAATAAAGGAGATACATCTTTACCAGCAAAATTTAAATATCAATATGGATATGTAGAGATGAGAGCTAAAGTCCCAGCGGGAAAAGGTCT
>JAHFKF010000015.1 GCA_023245475.1 Candidatus Levyibacteriota bacterium | reverse complement strand
CACCACGGTTTAACGAAAAACGCCCAGAGAAACCATTGATTGCCGTTGTTGGTCATTTACCCCGAGTCAGGCCAGATTTTACCTTTAACAATTTTGCTGTCTCGAGTATTAATCTATTAGCCTTTGTTTCAAGTCAAAAGGTGGCTGAGAATATTGGTAAAGCATACAACCCACTCTTTATTTACGGACCAGTAGGTGTGGGGAAGACACATTTAATGCATGCTATTGCCAATACCGTCTACCAGAGAGACCCCTCAAAAAAAATTATTTATATAACAAGTGAGGAATTTACCAACGAAGTTGTTGAATCTATCAGAAATAATGATACGCACAGAATGAAAAAGAAATTTCGTTCAGCATATGTGTTGGTTATTGATGATATCCAATTTATAGAAGGCAAGGAGCGTGTCCAGGAAGAACTCTTTCACACATTTAATATATTAATTGATAACGGATCACAGATCTGTCTTACGTCGGATCGTCCACCTAATGAAATAAAGAAACTAGAAGCAAGACTATCTTCACGATTTGCTGGGGGACTTACCGTAGATATTGGAAAACCCGATCTTGAGTTAAAAACAGCAATTATCAAAAAGAAGGCTGAAAAATTTGGGACAGAACTTCCCATAGAGGTTGCTCTGTTTCTTGCCGAACAAGCAGAAGATACTCGAAGTCTTGAGGGATTACTTATCAGAGTCTTTACCCAACTTGGTCAACATGAACCAACATTAGAGTTTGTCCAAACCCTTGTCGGTAATGTTAACGCAGAAAAGAAAGCAACGCTACACGCGGATGACGTTATTAATGAGGTATGCTCGCACTTCAATGTGAAGGCGACACAATTGAAAGGACCAAAGCGTGATGCCTTTTTAGTAACAGCGAGACAAGTATGTATGTATATATTAAATACCGAGCTTAAATTAACAACGGTTGAGGTGGGAAATTTACTTGGGGGAAGGGATCATACAACAATCATGCATGGTGTGGATAAGATCAGGAAACTTGTGGATAACAAGGCTCCGGTTACTGGGGATATCTTGGGGATAACTCAAGCGCTTAGGGGATAACTTGGGGATAACTCAAAAAAGATAAGTTATCAACAATCTATCCACTTTTTTATCCAAGGGTTGTCCACAGACATTTTAGCTTCACGCTCTTGCTTTTTTCCACTTTTCCCCATATACTACTACAACTACAAAAGAATATATATGAAAGTAACCCTCCTCACCGCAAACATGCAAAAAAAACTTTCTTATGTAAATCATGCAGTTTCTTTAAAAACACAATTACCGATATTGCTTAATCTTTTAGTGGAAGCAAAAGATGATAAACTCAAAGTTGCAGCAACGGATTTAGAAATTGCTATAGAAACAGTTCTTCCAGCAACAATTGTAGAAGAGGGAGCAACAACTATTCCAGCAAAGACAATAACAGAGCTTATTAGTTCTCTTTCTGATGACATGGTTACTCTGACATCAGCAGATACAACACTTGAATTAGTAAGTAAAAAAACAAAAAGTGTTTTTCCAACAACAGCAAGTGAGGAATTCCCTAAATTATATGAAGAGAAAGGGGAGTTGATAGCTGAAATGGAAGCTGAACAACTACACAAAGATCTTTCTTCAGTCGTTTTTGCTGCAAGTACCGATACAACACGTCCAGCTCTTTCCGGTGTATTAGTTCGTCGTGAAGTAGACGGTTTTCTATTAGTGGCTACAGATGGCTTTAGGTTGTCATTACGGCATTACAAAGCGCATAAAGCAACAGAAGGGGAGGAACATCTGTTTATTGTGCCAGCACGTGTTTTTAAAGAATTGTTATCGTTAAAAGAGGAAAGTGAAACAATTAAACTCTACGTTTCTGAATCCAGTAAGCAGATCTTATTTGAACAAGGGGATACAACGCTTGTTGGGAGATTAATAGAAGCAACATTTCCTAATTATGAGAAAATCATTCCGACAGATTTTTCAGTGAACGTAACCTTTGATCGAGAAGAAATGCAAAAAGCTGTGAAGATTTGTTCTATCTTTGCTCGCGACTCTGCAAACATTATTAAGTTTTCTCTTAAAGAAGATCATATTATTGTGTCTTCAGAAACTTCAAGTGTTGGAGAAAATACTGTACGCGTTGATGCTGTGCTCAAAGGTGAAGAAAATGAAATAGCGTTTAATGCAAAATACCTCATTGATCTCTTTGCCAATGTTGATGTAAAAGAGATGCAGCTTGAGATGGTTGGTCCACTTAATCCAGGTGTATTTAAGATTAAAGACGATCCATCATATCTTCATCTCATTATGCCTATTAGGGTACAGGGGTAGTCTCTCTCTTTACGTTATTATTGTAAATTAGAAAATGTTCTCATGTAATTCTCAAAGCTTGTTGGCGAGAATGTTTGATATTCAAAAATCTCTCCTGTTTGTCCATTGCCAAGATATGCTAAACCGTTTGTGTAAAAATAAAGTGTTGTTTGCTCTCCATAAATAGTTTTTATTGTTTGGGTTATTTGTGGCTCTCCGTATGTTTCAACAATATACCCCAATGTAGGGAGTGGAAATTCATTCGTTGCTGGTATTCTTCTAAAAACAAGTTGATTATCTGGTGAGAGGATAGTAATTCTGGGACGAGCTGATCCTGTAGGCGTAAACATGTACAGCACATTTCCATTTGTAAGTGTTTCTCTTTTTTGAAATCCAAGAGTCTCTTCTTCTGGTGAAGTCTCACCATCTTCATACCAGTCTTGGGGAGTGCTGTCTCCTTCTTGTGTAGTGCTTTGTGTTTGGGGTACTGTTTGTGTTGGTATATTCGTTGGTTGGTTAGGCTTTGATTTCTGTGGTGAACCAAAGTTGAAGAAAAGTACACCAAAGAATAATAGACACAACGGGATAAGTGGGAGTATTACCCTTCTATGGGTTTTTGTGAACACCAATATTTTTGAGATTACATCATTCATAGACACCTATTAACAAATGTTTTTTGAAACATTATTACAGCTTTTAAGCTTTGATTTATCAAGATTTTTTGTGGAGCTCAGTGAATAGTTTTTTGCTCGGTCAATATTGAGATGGAAATGATTGTCGTGCCCGTCTAACCAGCGCATTCCTGGGACGTTTGATTTATTGTAACAATCATTCACACTAGGGAATCTTTTAGGAAACTGTGTATGCGCATGTTCACACATAGCTTTTTGTACTTCTTTATCGTTAAACCAAATGGTATCCATATAACCAGTATCCACAAGCATGTTTGCAAATTCGATTGTTGCTGTTCTGTTGTAATTATTATCTAGCATATTTGAGACCATATCATTTCCATTAGTTGTTGCTGTGAGGTCAGCAGCAATACCCCAAAAGTGTGTTTTGTGTCCAGCAGAGCTAATATCACCGAGGTATAGTCTCCCTGCTTTATGGTTTACCTTCCACTTTTTTGCTACAGTAAAAAGAACACCAATCATTTCTTTTGACCCCCAAGCATTTCCATTTATATCATATGACTTATCGGTTGCAGGAGGCATTTTGCAGTACTCACCAGCTAATCCTCCACTATTTTCTGCTGGGGCAGCAAAGCATGTCATATTTGGTGGGAATTCAATCCCCTCAATAGAACTACCACATTCAGGAGGAACTACTGGCGGCTTTTGTTGCGTACCGAATGTTGTTTTCCAACAACTCACAGCTGTTTCTTGTGCAAAGATTTTCGTTGAGAGGGATGAGCATAAGACGATAGTGAGAAGAAGTAAAAAACAAAGAAATATTCGTTTCTTCATGGTGCTTTAATGATACATCTAATCCTTTCACTAAGACAAGTGGGTTTATTGGCATATTAGTTGTCATCCCGAACTCGTTTCGGGATCTTCTTACGTTTGATTTTAGATGCTGAACTCCTCCAAGAGGACTTGCTTCTACGAAGCGGCGCAGTTCAGCATGACAATAATTAGAATACCTGTCTTGATGGGATAAGTGTCTGTTTATTCTTCGCAACCTGCTGGAAGAGGATCAAAAATGATAGGGGAGCCTTGTATCAAATCCTCAACAAAAGGATCGAGTCCAAACATAAGAGGTATGTCGCATAACGCTTTTGTCGTTAAGCCATTATTGAGAAAGAAAACCTCTGTTTCTTCTTTTGCTTTGTCAATATTTGCTGTGAGGATTGTTGCCTGAAAGATATCAGCTGTTTTTATATACTCAACTCGAACGTTGCTTGATTCATAGACCACCCCTGATTCAATACCACGCAATATCGAGAAGAGTAAGTTTCTTTTTGCAGCTTCATCGTCAGCAGAAAGTGCAGGCTTTTTATAGAACGTTTCCCACATCTTTTTGCTTGCCTCAATATCGTAGACAACATTTCCTTCTTGTTCAAAAGCAGGGGATGGTGACGCCTGTGGAGAAATATCGCTGTTTGAAGGTGTGGGAGATACGACAGAAGGGGTGTTTGTAGTAGGTGCTTGATTCAAAGAAAGATACACAATAACGATCGTTATCGTGAAGAGTATTGCACCTATAATGAAGTATAAAAGATTTTGTTTAAGTATACGCATATGACGATAGTACGGTATTTTTTTTAACGAATCAAATCCCACAGGGAGCTCTGGATCTTGGATCCCAATAATCCCACGTGTTTCCTTTGGTAATAAGATAATTATTGTAATTAATTGCATTTGAAATTTGTAATTGCCAGACAACATTACCATTATCGTATTGTCCTGGAGTACCGCTGCCGCCGCCGGGATTCATTTGATAGAAGCCATACGCTCCACGTCCACTGGTTGAATTGCCAAGATAGGCATTGGGATTTGGGTTGCCATGTCCACTTTCAGCCCCTGCAAGACAAAACCATTCCTTTGCTCGTGTTGGGTCTTGTGTTTGGAGCATGGTAAGCAGTGTATCTTTGTCAAAGATTTTTTTCCCGTTTGGATCTGTTTTTATATAGGTGCAGGTGGGATCTCCATAATTCATCTTGTCAGGAGTCATGTTCATATATCGACGATATTCTGGCATGCCGCAGTCGTTGGTACTTGGGGGGATGTTTTGTCCATTAAAGGAGCTTGCTGCTGCTGGTATTGCTGTGCCACGGGCAATATTAAAAATAGTGATGTTATTTTGAGTTGCTCGAAGTGTTATGGTAAATGTCGTATTGATTACGGGAAGGGGATCTGTCGCTGCTACTGGTGAAGCAATGTTATCTCTGGCTTTCCAAGTAACCGTTCTGCTTGTTGCGTTATAGGTTACTTTATTACTTGATCTGACATATTCCACGCCCTGTGGTATTTCATCTTTTACGGTAATGTCTTGTGTTGGGTTTGGGTAACCCACAGTAATTGTATAGACGAGTTCTTGATTAATCGTCCCTTCTGTCGGGCCGGTTTTTGTGAGCGTTAGTAATGAAGTTGTTTCCTCCCTTTGACTTATTTGATGCCCTGATATACCAGCGAGCATGTTATATGCATAGAGAAGCCATGCAAAGAAACCAAAAACAAGGAAAATAAGAAAAATGATATATTTTACAGTCTTTTTGGGATGACGGGCTGCTTGATAGGCTGCTTCAATAGCAATAGCAGCAGCAGTAGAAATTCCAAAGTCGGCAACACCTGTTGCTGCCAAAGCACTTTCAGCTGCTACTCGAGTACCTGTTCGGGCACCAGCTTTTGCGCCCGACTTAGCAGCGCCTTTAGCTGCCTTTTCTGCAGCTTTCTTTTCACCTTTAGCTGCTTCCTTACCTGCTTTACCTTTATTGCCCGGCTTACCTTTTTTATTTGGTTCTTGTTCTGTGTCTTTATTTTTCTTATTATTGGGGTCATCGCGAGTGTTTTTTTTATTTCGTCGATCTTCAGGGGAGTCATTGTTATTATCCTCTTCATTGTCATCATTACCTGTATCATCTCCTTGATTTGCGTAGTTTTCAGCATCTTGTATACCCTGATCAATAGCTTCTTGGTTGGGAGAAGTATCAACTTCTGGATCAAGTACGTCTGTGTTTCCGTCGCTCATACTTTTATACTAGCAGAATTATTTAGTAGGGGGAACAGTAGCTGGTGGAGCTGTTTGATCAAGTGTCGTTGGGGGAGGTGGAGGAGGAGGTTCTTTCGGCGCTGCTGGCGTATTAAATTCATCAGCAGATTGTTTATTTTCCTGTTGACGTTTAAGCACTTCTTGAGGATTAGATGTAATCAGATCATGCTCAAGCGGGGCGGCAAAAACCTTCATAGCGACATGATTTTGTCCGGCAAAGAACAAACCTTCTCCCACGTCGGCAGAAAGAAGTAATGCTTTCTCTCCCTCAGAAAGATAAAAAGTTTCAGCAATCATATCAACTTCTGCCGTACCCTGTTTAAGTAATATCTGGATTGACGAATTGGTAAGAACAGCCTTTCCATAATTAGTTTTAAGAAAGTCTTCCACGTCCTGTGTTGCAGTCGTCAATCCAAGATAATATTTTCGGGCACGTTTGGCAATTGAGTATACAAAACTTGCTGAATCTTCGTATTTCATCATATACCAGCCTTCATCAAGGATAAGGATTCGCTTACGAAGTGTTTTCTTAACACGTGTCCATACAAAGTCGAGAACAACATGCATAGCAACGGGACGTAATGCTTCTTCAAGATTACGAATAGAGAAGACGGTCAGAGAATTCGTAATATCAAAGTTTGATTGATTATTAAAGATTCCAGCAGCACTACCCTTAATGAACTTTTCCATACGATAAGCCAGCTCTTTGGCAGGCTCGCTCTCCATACCAAGGAGTACTTTATACAAATCTTCCATCAGTGGTGGTTGTTTTTTCTGAGTTGAGGGATCCGGTGTTATGCCTTTTTGTCGATAGGTCTCAATAAGAGCTCTGTCAAGAATAGCGTCATGTTCTGCGTCAAGCTCCCCCATGATAATTTTGAGTAGTCCATGTAGTGAGAGAATCTTAAGTCCAAGCTCATTTTCTCCTTCTTCGTAAACATCTGAAAGGTCAAAGGGGTTAATCTTAATAGCAGAGCTTGCTGAGAAATCGACGACCTCTCCTCCTAAGGCAGGTGTCAGTGTTTGATATTCTCCTTCAGGGTCAATCACAATCACTTCAGCGCCGAGCATATATTGTCTCGCAATTTCGAGCTTAATCGTATATGACTTTCCCGCACCGGATTTTCCTAACACCACTTCGTTGGCGTTTTCGAGAGAAAATCGATCAAAGATAATAAGCGAACCGTTCTGCTGGTTTACTCCGTACATAACTCCTTTATTTTGGGTAAGCACAGCTGATGTAAATGGAAAAGTTGTCGCAAGGGAAGATGTGTCCATATTGCGAGTAATATAGAGTCTGTCTTGACCAATAGGAAGCGTAGACTTATAACCATCTTCCATTTGTAGCGTAGAGGGTTTGCCTGTAAGCAGAAGAGAGGAGAGTGTTGATTGTAACTCTTTGACTGTTTGCTGCAGTTTTGGGACATCGACATCAGAGACTGTAATATAGAAACCAAACTGGAAGAATCTCTCGATACCCTTTGCAAGCTCCTCCTGAAGCCCTAGGGCGTCCTCTAGGGCTGCTTCCACCGTTGGGTCAGGTGCTTTCCCTTGCTCCGCGTCAGAGGCGATTGTAGCCTGCATTTCAGCAATCTTGCGTTTTAAGTCTGCCAGCACATCTGAAGAGGACGTCGGATAGCAAAACATAGAGATATCAAGCGTATGATCATAGTCAACAATCGCCTGTAACCAGCCAGGAGAAACATACCGAGGATATCCTGCTATGAACAATGTTGTGTAATATGTCTCGCCGACTCTGATATAGCGAAAGTCCACTTCAACAGAGGATGGAGCAATAATATCAATAACAGAGGTAAGCCCTTTCTCTGTATTTTTAAGAGCTGTACTTGTCGTTGGTTTTTGTGCAGCAGCAGGTGCCGCTTTTTGTGGAGCCACACCGGCTTTGGCTACTTGTTGCTGCTGTGTTCCAGGTTTTCCGAATCCTAATTTCATTATGCTTCTCCTCCTGTTGTAATAATTGGTGCGTCAATACCTGCTTCAATTTGTTCTACTTCAATTTTGGTGCCGTCATTAAAGATATCATAAAACAACTTAATGAGTTCTTCTCTATTGAGTATCTTTGCTGATACCGCAAATTTTTGTAATTGGCCAAGGACGGACTCTGTTTTTACCTGTAATGTCTTTCGAGCAGTAATTGCAAATGATTCTGTTTTTGAAAGAGATTTGGGTGCTGCTGCTGTTTGCGTTGCTCCCTTCATACCTGCCTCAAGGGATGAATAGGGAATAACGATATAGAATGCTTTATTTAATACAACATTTACGGTCACCATTTCATGAACGAATGTTTTGTAGTAAGAAATATACTTTACCAATTGTGGATTTTTTGTGTTTTTAATGACCTCATCAAGCTCCTTAAGGTAAATACTAATATCCATGCGTTTGTTTCTGATAAGAATCTGAATAGGGAAGGAGAGCGAGTTTAATAAGCTGGCGTAGGAGAAAATACGGGTATCTTGTTCTTTTCGAGAGAGTAATGCGAAATTACTTGCGGTAATTTCAATAATTTGACAGGCACTTCCTCCTTCAAGCACAACAATCGTATCGACAAAGTCGACAATCTCGGTAAATTTCTGCGTTGATGCATGAATTTTTTGGGCAGCCATATTGTGAATTGAGAACTCAGAACTGAGACCTGAGAACAGACCTTGTCAACTAAAGAGCTCCTTTCTCAGTGCTTCTCGTGCGTCGTGCGAGTTAATCTCCAAAGGAGCCATAATTTGATTATTAGCGATAATTTGCGTAATGTCAAAAGAATGTTTCTTTTTAGGGTCCTCAATCTCCATTGTGTATGTTCCGGCAGCCAACGGTGTTGCTGATGCAAATTGACCAAGAGGATTAGTCTTAAATGCTCGTACAGGGTTGCCATCTTTATCTTTTACTTCAACAAGCATGTTCGGAAGGACATTGCCACGGGGGTCTTTAACAATGCCGACAACCACGTTTGGCGTATCGGAGACGGTTGGTAGACCAGCAGATTTAACCATAGATTTTTGTGTTGAGACAGAGGTGGGGGCTATTGTTTTTTGTTGTCCTGTCACTGGCTGTTTGATAGGATCTTGCGTTGGAACTGCTTGCTTTTCTGCCAATTGCTTCTTAAGCTTTTCAATTTCCTCTTCCAGTTTCTGTTTTTGGTTATGAATTTGTTGTACTTGTTGTTCCAGAAGCGTAACTTTTTGATGGGCTGCTGATGTTGGAGCAACAGGCGCTTTTGCCTCTTCCTGTTTTGCAACGGTGAGCTGCTGAGATAACGCAATTTCTTGTTTTGCCAATTCCTCAGGTGTTTGCTTTTGGGGAATATTGGCAGGTGTTACTGCTTTTGATTGTATTGCTTGTTGAACCGGCTTATCCGCAATGATTGGTGCTTTCTGTTGGAGGATTGGTCTCACTATCTGTGTTGGTGTTGCAATGGTTGGTGCTGCTTGGGGTATTACTGCAAATGATTGAAGAAAAATTGATTCTTTCTTGTCCATTTCATTATGCATACGACCTTGTGAATGCTGCAATAATGCCTGTAATTGTTGTTGTTTTGCGTTTTCTCGCGAAGAAGGGGTTGCCGCTTTTGCGTTCGCAGTTGCTTGAGCAGTTTGCGGTTTGCTTGTCGCAATGCTTGTGAAGCTAAAATGCTTATCTACTTTATGATAGACATATTGGTTAGGAGAGAACATTGCTTTTGCTAAATTCATCGACATAACATCAATTGGCCGTCCGTCGATAGGGAGAAACGCAATAACAAAACCGCTACTGCCAATCAGTGGAATAAGAATAATCTTGACAAGGATGCTTAACGGGAAGTTTAAGGGAAGATAGTAAATGATAACCGCGGTAATAACCCCTGCTGCTACATAGGCAAACTGCTTAACCGTCATGCTACCGATTAATTTAAATTGAAATCCAGTAACGTCTTGTGGGATAGGGTGTTGTTCCATGGCCTCAAACAGTGTATAACGTGAAAAATCGCATTGCAACCCGAACAAAGTAGGTCAAAAGAAGAGTGCTTTAGGCACGAGTGTGAAAAGCTGTTTTAACAGCTAAATCCAAACTTCGTCAGACAAGGGGTTTTTGTCAAATAACTGATGAAGAAAATAAATCCAAATGATGATAAGACAAGGATTAAACCAACAATTGCCCATGTCATTGTTTGTCTTGCTCCTGCAATTCGTTTGGGGTCTCCCCCTGATGTTCCCATACGAAGACCGGCATAGGCAATAAAGAAGAGTGCCGTTACTCCTGAAAAGACAAGAAATGCATTCACTAGGTTGCTAAAGACATAAGGAATACATTGCAACGTTGCAATCCCATTGTTTAGACAGCTTGCTGCCCAATCTTTTGATCCCATACAGCTAGCTTAGCAAACACGCTGTAAAAAAAGCAAGTACTGAGTTTATGCAACAAAAATAAAGAGTGTAATACGTTTGAAATAGGAAAGAGAGAAGTCTTATTTGGTAAACTTTGGAAGAGTAAGTGTTGCGAGTGACAGTCCAAAGAATCCAAGAACGATTTGGATAATAAAGAAGGCTAACAATGCAAGCACTAAACCAACAATTGCTGCAATGATTGTGTTACGTGCACCTTCAACCTTTGCTTTATCTCCACCTGAGGTTATCCATCGAATACCACCCCAGACGAGGAAGAAAAGAGCAATAACAGCTGCAAAAATCAAAACGATGGTAATTGCTGTAGAAATAACAGTCCCAATATTATTTGCATCCATTTTACACAAACCACTGAAGCCAGCTTGACTAGGGCACGGATTAACACTTCCTCCCGTTGCGAATGCTGAAGAGGCAAGTCCTAAATAAGTGACTGCTGATGCGGCTGCGAGTGATAGTTTTGTTGTTAGGTGTTTCATATATTTGTTTCTGACATATTCATCATAGAATACTTTTTTACCCCTTGTCAATAGGGCAAAATAGATCAGTTTATGCGCCCATCTTTAATAAATCTACCTTAAAGAAATAGCCAACAATATTGATAATAAAGAACGACAGGAAAACAACAATGAGTCCTATAATTGCCCAGGTGATTTTTGCTCGTGCAGCAGATATTTTTGCTTTATCTCCACCGGAAGAAGACCATTGGAATCCTCCCCAGATCAAAAAGATCAAAGTCACAATTACACCAAATATTAAAAAGAGCGTAATTGCATTTGAGAGCACTTTTTGTACTGTACCAAATCCTCCAGAAGGGAGTTCTGTTGGTGGGTTGATAGTTTTGCCTCCTGGGAGCGTCAATGCTAAGTAGTTCATATATTAACAGTACTTTGTTTGATTGTGAAAATCAAGTACAATAATTGATATGGATCATGAATATTTTGAAGCATTATATCCCGAATCGACTCGAGAAGACGAGATAGCCAAGCTTGTCTCTTATCTTAAGGAAGGCAGTTCTTGTCAAGTTATTGGTATCCCCGGCGGGGGTAGATCTACGTTACTCGCGCTTCTTGCTCATAATCGCAAGATCAGAATGAAATATTTTGGCAAGGAGCATAAAACTACACACTTTGTCTTGATAAATTTTGTGGAGATTAGGAAACGGCCTTTGTTTGATGTTATGAAGTTTTTGTTTCTTAATCTGACAGAGTCACTCAGAGAGCGCAAGATGTTTGTTGAGAACAAAACCGTCGGAGATATTTTTCGTGAGCATCTCAAATTTAATGATGAATTAGTGCTCTTTCAAGGCTTTAAAGAGGCGGTTGATTACCTTGCTTTGGAGCGGCACATAACAATTGTCTTTTTATTCGATCGCTTTGAAGAATACGTTCCAACTGTCACTGAAGATTTTTTTGCCAACTTACGAACACTCCGCAATCGAGCCAAATATCACTTCTCAGTAGTTTTCTCTGTTAATCGTCCATTGGAGATGCTGTTGGAGCCTTCACAGCTCTCGGATTATTATGAATTCGTGGCTGGACATTTGATCTACTTGCACTTGTTTGATAAGCAAACAACAGATTTTAGGGTCTCCTACATTGAAAAGATAACGGGTAAGAAAGTTCCGGTAGCGCTTCTTTCAGAGATAATAACGGCAACAGGTGGTGTTGGACGTTTGGTAAAGTTGGGTGTTGAGGCAGCGCTCTCGTATGGTAAGAAGATTGAGGACGTAGAATCCTTTTTGTTTTCCCAACATTCGATTCTTGTGGCAATGCGCGAGATTTGGTTTAGTTTGACACCTGCTGAACAGGCTGTTTTGAAAAACGGGAAAGCAGCAGATGAAATAGTTGCGGATTATTTACAGCATGTTGGTTTACTCAAAGATAACCACGTCCAAATACCATTATTCGCGCAGTTTATTGCCAAAGAGTTTTCTAAACCGGTTGTGAAGCAAGGTGGGATTGTCTATGACGAAAATACTAACGAGATTCGTCGAGGAGAGGATCTTTTATCAGATCAGCTGACCGCATCAGAGTTTCGATTACTTCGATATTTGCTCCAAAATGAAAATCACATTGTAGAGAGAGAGGCGCTGATTGATGTTGTGTGGCAGGGGATGAAATCAACAGTAGGGATTACGGATCAAGCCGTAGATCAACTTATCTTTCGTTTACGTCGTAAGATTGAGGAAGATGCCAATAATCCACAACATTTGCTTACGGTTAAAGGCCGTGGTTTTAAATTTGTCGGGTAAGAGAGCTTTATATTACAGGATATGTTTAGGATTTTGTAAGGTAAAAGTAAAGCGAAAAGCTGTAGTCCGCGATATACTGCATTAAATTGACAGACACTTTGCCCAGTCTGTATGATAAAAAGGAGGAATACTTATGCCAAATGAAGGTGGAATGGATAATCAAAATAAGCCTGCTAACGAGTGGGTAGTTGCGGAAGCAGCCGAAACGAATCGTGGTGGACAGACTAGAAGCAAATCTGAATCTCCGAATACTGCTGAGCGGTGAGCTTCTACAAATCCTCTGGAATCGACGAGCTTACCTGGAGTTCGTGGTTTTACCGAAGAGCAACTTGCTCAGATTGGTTCGGCCGAAATGCGTAAAGGTGATCATTTCGCACCATTGCTTGCGAGAACCTATGATCGAATGAAAGAACTGCCACTGGCAGAATGGGACAAAGACAACTTGCGCAAAGAATATGTTCTCTGGTCTAGTTATGAGACAAACTCTCCAGAAGCAACTCGCATTAAGCAGGCTATCATTCAGTTGATTCATAAAGCTTCATTATTTCATGAGTGTTTTGGATTTGTTCTCACCGGGCAAGAATATGAATCAAAAAATTCTTTGAAGCTTCGTCCTGTAGCTGTTTCAGAAGTGAAAAAAGACAATCCTGATGTTGGGAACTACTTTGATACCTTTTTGATGGAATGGGGTGGCATGGAAAATGCCACATCGAGACAGCTCTTGGTGTTATATAAACAATGGCAAAATGTCCAGAAACAGTTTGAATTGCCGGCAAAGTATCTCTCTAAAGATGCTGATTCGTATAGTCCTGCCGCAAGAGCTGTGTTTAAGATTCTTGAAACTATTGAGCAGAAGCTTAAGGGCAAGAGTGTCCTCTCTGTTGCCACAAGAGCTCGATTGATGACGCCGCCTGAAATCATGCCACCTCTTCAAGTCGTTGAGTCATTGGAAGTCATACGACAGCGAAATCGAGAACGGTTTGCAGAGGAAGCCCGAATTGCTTTTGATCATGCAGAAGCACATCGTCCCCGACCTGCTGTTGTAGACGAGGAAGACGGAGAGTCTGTTGACGTTGGGCAATCACTCTCGTCTGACAGTAGTGTTCGTGCTATTGAAGAAAAGATTGACAGGCGTTATCAAGAAACACTCGCTCATCAGAGGGAGGCTATGTTGCAGCAGAAAAAAGATGCAAGGAAGCCCTCGTGGGACATGACAGAATCTGAGAGAAATGACTACTTTAATCGTCTTAAGAAATCAGAGATTTTTGAAGATCCAAAGGATCTTGCTGGAGCAGCTTCTCGTGGAGCTAAGCCTCGTTTTTCAGATAGAGCTCTTTCGGCTGAGGGGTATTATGGTAGCCCAGAGGCTCCCAGTTCTCATAATGGAGAGCGGTTCTATGCTGACGTCAAAAAAGAGATGCTTGCGACGGATGACTGGAGCGAGTATGGATGGACTGCTGAGCAAAAAACTCGTGCGGTGGAAGCTTTCCAAACGGCTGTTGGTTCTGAAGCAAATGCCAAGCAAGTGATGGCAGCGTTGTTGTTGCATGGGTATACGGGAGAACAGGTAGTAAGCGTAGTGTTGCCTCGATTGTTGCAAAAAGACAAAAATGATAATGCCGATCCTTTGGGACAACTCTATGACTATCTTCATAACCAGGATATTTTAAAAAATGATGATGACATTCTTGAACTCTTACCACTTTCTTCGCAATTTAAGTTGCAATATCGAGATGGTCGTTTTCAGGAAGAACCACCGAATGTCGAAGAACTTGCTTGGCAGATGCAATACAAGGTTCACTCTATTTTTGGAGAGCATGGGCCATATACGATCCTTGAGCGACATGTCCAAGAGTCAGAAGAAAAAGGTGTGAAGAAATTTGCTTTCAGGGATCGTGTGAACGCGGCAAACATGGTGATGTGGTTTCGAGAACGTGCTCTTACGAAACACGGTCAGAGTTCCACCAAACCATTGGATTTTGAATCTGAAGTCTCCCTCCACAAAAAATTCGGGAAGGTAGACGTCTATCTTTTGCTCAATGATGTCGATCTTCTTCAGAGTAAGCATGGGCCAAGTGAAGATTTGAAATGGATAGCTGATCATATGGAGGTTGAAGCTATTGCTCTTGGTTGGCCTCGTGCTGCTGCTATTGAAATTCTGCAAGGAGGCATGGGAGACCGAAAGAAGCTTATGGAGCTGCGTACGAAGTATTTTGCAGACAACTTATACACTCGTCCGATTGGTCCCAAAAGTATGCTTGCTCATTTGTATGGTTTGGGAGAATCAGTTACTAATCGAAAGGACATGGATGGGAAGTTGGGGGCGGTCGTGAGTCGTATTGAATCAGCATATAACAACATTTCTAACCCGCAAGAATTATTTAAATTATTGGGGTTGCAAACAACAGAGGATATCACGGCTGCCTTTGGTCTTGATAATCTGCGACGAGTTCGTGATCAATTGGCAGATGATAAGACTCAAAGTAATGGGACATATTGTAACCTTGATGCAAACAGTAAAATTCATGGTGTGAAAGTGGGTGACGTCTTTGATGCTGATGGTAATCCCAAGATTGCGAATGCCAGTGAACAACTGAACTTTATTAAGTTTATCAACTTTTATGGACAGCCTACTGCTCATGAACAGTTTAAGCTTGTGATTCGAACGATTATTTCAGAGCGAGCTGCGGAGATGCATGGACTTGTCAATTCTATCGACGGAACCAAGGTTGACATCAATAGAAAGTATGCTGAAATGTTGGCATATAATAATACGTGGTTTATGGGCACTGCTGGATGGAATGACATTGCAGATGCCGGTTATAATGCCGAGGCAAAAACCACTAATAGGTATCGTCATAAAATTGCAGGACGTGAAGAGGGCGGAGAAGGCGGTGGACGGGGTGGTAAATATGGTAACATTTGGAACTTTAGTTGGTTTAAACGCTGGCTACTTCCTCCGGGTCATGTCATTCATACCACTGTCGTTGATCCAGAAACTGGCAAAGAGAGAAGTATTCTTCAGACAATGGAGGTTGCAAATGCAACTCGTGCTCGAAATGATGCGCTTCTTAGGCAACGAGTAGAAGCAATGGATTTAGATGAAGCTATTTCCCATAAGATTCAGCATATCAAAGACCACAGACATCACACTGGAGAAACATCTTTAGCAGACGATGAATTATATCGCATTGCACGAGGAGAAGTTGTTAGACAAAAGATGACAGAGCTTTTAACCTCGGAAGAAGGAAAGACTATGCGATCTGAATATCAAGATCGTACCAACGAGTTTATCTTTAATGAAAATGCAATGTACGACTATTCAGGAAATCATTATGCAAGGGGTATGAAGATTGATGAGAGACTACACGATGCAAAGAGTCTGAAGTTTGATAAATACATTACGTATGTTCCCTTTGTCGGTGCTGCGTTTAACCAGGAAGCGTGGCAAGATGACATGGCAACTTTTATTACCGATGCTCGTTATCTCCTCAAAGAAAGTAAGATTGATTATACTTCTCGGATTTGGGACTGGGATCCGAAGGCAAAACAAATGAAACACATGATGATGGGAGAATCTCTGTTTGGACAACAGCTATATAACATTGCCGAGTTTCGAAACAAGAGTGGCGGTATTGATTGGGAAAAGGTGAATGGCGACAAGGGAAGAAAGATTTTGTACAAGCGTTGGATGGAAGGGTTTATTATTGCGCAACTGTTGGAGTATCGAGAGCTGCGTACATGGAGTAGTAATCAACGTTATTCGTTTACGATGACTGAAGATATCCTAGAGGCAATTGGCAAAATTCCTGGATGGGTGGAGTTTGATGAAAATGATGCTCGAAATACTCATGTCAAAGGTTTCTTCTTTGACAAAGCAGCAATGAAACGTATCCGAAAAGAGTCAGGTACAACAAAGCTTAAGATGTATGGTCTGGAAATCCTTACGGTTGGTTTGTTTGGTAAAGAAGGCGCAAAAGATGAAGGATTCCTCTCTGGACTTAATGATGGGTTCTCCAAGTGGGCCAATGGAATCTTTAGCAAGATTGGCTACGCCTAGTTTTCTCATAATGCCAGCAAGCGAGTTTCTTTCTGTCCATTACCCCCGTTTCGTTTCAAGCAAAGTCTCTCTGATTAAGTTTAGAATTCGTGAGATGCTGGGCGCGGCCAGCATGACGAAGGTGGTCTGTTGTTGTCTATGGATTAAGGTGGCCTCGTATCATCTGTAATAATTCATCCTGCTCGGTTCGACTCAGTTCATGCATTGCCTTACTCTGCCAGGTTATATCTGGTAGGTGAGGGGTTCGATCTCCCATAATTGAGTGGAGATATTCACCAGCTTGTTGGTTGTTATTCTCAAACGGTACTTGCATTGAGCCTTTATTTTTTGGTAGGTCAATGTGTCCGACGCTTAATCTGTCTGCTTGAAGTGTATTAATACGTACTTCCCCTGGCTGTGCGGCTGCACCTTGTTGTTGTGCCTGTTGCTGTTGTGGTGCTCCATGTTTAGCTTGTTGTTTTGCTCTAAATCTTTCTCTGAACGTTGTTGGTTTTCCTGAGTTTCCTTGTGCATCTGAACCTGGGTTCCCTTGTTGTGGTATATTGTTTTGATTCCTTTGTTCTTGACCCATATTGCGGTGCGCATTGGTTGGGTAGAGTCTATCTCTATCTTTATCCGTAACTTTTCCATAACCACGTTCTTGGTTTTCCATGCGTTGAAGCGCCTTCTTTGCCGTTCCTTGCATTGGACCTCTATCAGTAAAGGCGTTGATAAAGGTTTTTTTACCAGTATGCATCATTCGAGAGATTGGAGCTTCTGCCCCGCCCGTCTGTGGATTGTGTCTTGTCAGACCAGACCATGCTTTCTTACTTGCCATGCCAGGGATGGCTGCTCCTGCCGCAATTCCAGCACCAACAGCTGCTGCTTGTTTGAGTTGTGTTGCGCCAAGTTTTTCTCGAAGTAAACTGATAAGCGTAGGTGTGATCAACAGCATAGCAAAAGCAATAATACTTCCGAAATGGTCAGTATTGGGGTTACCTACTAAAGGCGGGACAAAATATTGTATTGCTGTCGTAGGTTGTGCGTGGACTTGTTGGACAATGCCAGGTGCCTCTGCTGCTTTTGTTCCATGAGTCCATTGCTCTTGAAACTGCCTTGCAACGACTATCATCGTTGCTGTTGCTGGAAAGACGAGGATGTTTGCACTCATTCCCCGTATCCATTTTTCAACGCCTAATGGACGCTTTGGAAAGAGTCCCATAACGAACCAAATAGGAGCAGTTGTCGTATATATCAGGAAGAATGCAAAGGCCATCAGGAGTGCAAACCATACACGGAATAGTGTAAATAAGACAGCAGCCACAATAATAATAAACCAGGTGGCGCTAAAGAGGACCTTCGCTACACTATTCCACATAACGGTGGTTGCACACTTAATAGGATCTGTCCCTCCAGGAACAGCTTGTTCGATGAGTGAAACCAGCGGAAGTGCATTCCATCCATTGACTCCATCACATGCCGTCTCAGGATTAATGCCTGCAAAGGACAACAATAAATCCACTTGCAGTCCTGCAATAGAGTTTGCAATATCTCCACTGAGATCAAGTATCCCTATGTCAGGAACCAATCTATCGCATTCCTGCATGAAGACTTGATTGCCAAACGAAATTGGTGTTTGAAGGATTGCGTTGGTTGCCAGTTCACGAATATTTTTTCCCGTTTTACAGTCTGGCACTACCGTGTTTGACGATTCGGTTACCATATTAATCCCTAAATAGGTGAGCGTCCACATCCCATCAACCATAAGTCCCGCAAATGGGTAGGAAAACGTAATCATGACGATGCAGACAATAACACGAGGAATTTGATTTTGAATATTCATAACGGTTCGTGGGTCAATACGGAGTCTGAGCATAATCCCAAGTCCAATAAAGATAAAGGCAATAATCAAGATATAGTACGCTAGGTCTCTGGTCATCTTCCATAGATTCATTACGGGTGTTAATCCTTCAAACCCTGTTGTTGGGGCAGCATAGGTATTTTTGACGATACCAAAGTTGCCTGCCA